>CAYOUE010000323.1:0-1509 GCA_964407075.1 uncultured Hyphomicrobiaceae bacterium | reverse complement strand
TTCTGGAAAATGGGCGAGCGAACACACCAGCGATGCGGCTGTGAACGCAGTCAGCGTCGCTGCGCCGTCGGCGGGCGAGAGGCCGCGCACGGCATTAATGGAGAAGTCCTTGCGGTCGAGCGATTTGGGCGGATGCTGGAGGAAATAGGGGTCGGACAGCATCTGCTCCAGCCGCGTTCCGTCCGCCTGGCCTTCCGCGGCAAGCGCGCCGTTTTCGTCGCGGGCCTGGCCCGACGTCTCCATCATCCAGTCGTCGATCAGGGAATTGCCGGGGCCGGTGTCGAAGGCGATCAGCGCGCCGTCCCGGCCGATATAGGTGACGTTTGCCACGCCGCCGATATTGACGATCACGGCGGGCAAGGGCAGGTGCGACCGCATTGCAAGGGCGCGGTGATAGGCCGGCGCGAAAGGCGCGCCCTGTCCTCCCGCAGCCATGTCGGCCGCGCGGAAGTCATAGACCACGTCGATGCCGGTCACATCGGCAAGACGCGGCCCGTCGCCGAGTTGGACGGTCAGTCCGGCTTCGGGGCGGTGCAGCACGGTCTGGCCGTGAAAGCCGATCACACCGATCTCTTCGGCCTTGAGCCGGTGATCGGCCAGCAGCGCCTTGACTGCCTGGGCGTGCGCCTGCGTCACCAGCGTCTCGGCGGCGCCCAGAACGCCGGGGCGCGCGTCGCGCCCGCTTAGCCCCGCCGCATCGTCCAGCGCGCCGAGAAGCAGGTCGCGCTCCGCCTCCGAATAGGGCCGCGTCATGAAAGGCCCGAAGCTGGAAATCTCTTCGCCGTCCGTGTCTATCAGGGCCACGTCCACGCCATCTATGGAGGTGCCGCTCATCAATCCAATTGCTTTCATCGGCCTTCCGCTTCCCCGTGCAACTCTTACCTGAAGCTGTTATAGAACCGCTGTGCCGCCCGCCGCCAGTTCGCGCAGGCCCTCATATTGCCCGACACATACAGCAGTTGAAAGCCCAGAGTATGACGCTCAAATCCGATTTCCTGAACGTGCTGCAATCTCGCGGCTATATCCATCAGGCGACCGATCTGGACGCGCTCGACGCGTTCGCCGCGCGCGAGGCCGTCACCGGCTATATCGGCTTCGACTGCACCGCGCCGAGCCTGCATGTCGGCAGCCTGATCGGCATCATGATGCTGCGTCATATGCAAAAGACGGGCCACAAGCCGATCGTGCTGATGGGCGGGGGGACGACGAAGGTCGGCGATCCGTCGGGCAAGGACGAGAGCCGCCAGCTACTCACCGACGAGAGGATCGCGGAGAACAAGGCCGGCATCGCGCGCGTCTTCGAGAAGTTCCTGGCTTTCGGCGATGGCCCCTCCGACGCCGTGATGATGGACAATGACGACTGGCTGCGCGATCTGAACTATATCGCGTTCCTGCGCGATTACGGTCCGCATTTCACCATCAACCGGATGCTGACCTTCGACAGCGTCAGGCTGCGCCTCGAACGCGAGCAGCCGCTGACCTTTCTCGAATTCAACTACATGATCCTGC
>CAYOUE010000322.1:0-1516 GCA_964407075.1 uncultured Hyphomicrobiaceae bacterium | reverse complement strand
GTGCCGACCGGCATCAAGGTGTTCTCGTGGATTGCGACCATGTGGGGCGGCTCGATCGAGTTCAAGACGCCGATGCTGTGGGCGATCGGCTTCATCTTCCTGTTCACAGTCGGCGGGGTCACGGGGGTCGTGCTCGCCAACGCCGGGGTGGACCGCTCGCTGCACGACACCTATTACGTCGTGGCGCATTTCCATTATGTGCTCTCGCTCGGCGCGGTGTTCGCGATCTTCGCCGCCTGGTACTACTGGTTCCCGAAAATGTTCGGCGTGATGTATTCGGAGTTTCTGGGCAAACTGCATTTCTGGGTCAGTTTCATCGGCGTCAATCTTCTGTTCTTCCCGCAGCACTTTCTCGGGCTTCAGGGGATGCCGCGCCGCTACGCCGACTTCCCGGCGGAATTCGCGGGCTGGAACTACGTGTCCTCGATCGGCTCCTACATTTCCGCCTTCAGCGTCTTGATCTTCCTGTTCGCCATGGTCTACGCACTGATGCAGCGGCGGAAGGCGGTCGCAAATCCCTGGGGCGCAGGCGCGACGACGCTCGAATGGACGCTGTCATCGCCGCCGCCGTTCCACAGCTTCGAGGAACTGCCGAAGATAAAATAACGGCGCAAATGGCCGGTCCGGCGGAAGATGTTCCGCCGGCGGCATAACCCGGCAGGCAGGAAAATGACCGACACCACGCTCAGCAAGACGCAAGCCGCCGCCCCGCAGGGCGTGCTGCGCCCCTATCTGCGTTTGCTCAAGCCGCGCGTGATGTCGCTCGCCATCTTCACCGCGCTGGGCGGCATGATCGCTGCCCCCGGAAGCCTCGATCCTGCGGCCGCACTGGCGGCGCTTGTGTTCATCGCAATCGGCGCGGGCGCGGCGGGCGCGCTGAACATGTGGTACGACGCCGACATCGACCGGGTCATGAGCCGGACCGCAATGCGCCCGATCCCGCGCAGCCAGGTCACGCCTAAGGCCGCGCTCGCCTTCGGCCTCGCCCTGGCAAGCGGATCCGTTCTTGGTCTCGGCGCGCTGGTCAACTGGACGGCGGGCGGATTGCTGGCGCTGACAATCGCCTATTACGTGCTGGTCTACACGATGTGGCTGAAACGCACGACTGCGCAAAGCATCGTGATCGGCGGCGCGGCTGGCGCGTTTCCGCCGATGATCGGCTGGGCCGCCATGACCGGCGGCGTGGCCCTGGACAGCGTGATTCTCTTCGCGATCATCTTCCTCTGGACGCCTCCGCATTTCTGGGCGCTGGGTCTGCTGCGGGCGCGCGACTACGAGCGGGCCGGCATCCCGATGCATCCTGTCGTTCACGGCAGGCAGGCGACCCGCGTCCAGATCCTGGTCTACACCGTCCTGACCGCGCTTTGCGGCCTTGCGCCTTTCGCCACCGGCCTCGGCGGGCCGCTCTATTTCGCCGCCGCGGCCGTTCTTGGCGCGATCTTCATCTACTATGCGCTTATCGTTCTCCTGCGCGGAGATGGCGCGCGCGCCGACAAGTCCGCCTTCGCGCTGTTCA
>CAYOUE010000321.1:0-1517 GCA_964407075.1 uncultured Hyphomicrobiaceae bacterium | reverse complement strand
GTTTTGCTATATGTCTGTCATTACGATTTTCATATGATTACGTCGTCGCCTATGCTTCCTATCGGATGGCGCCGGTTGCCAGGGCGTGTTCGACGCCTCCCGACACGTGTTCCGCAAGCACGCGCTGCGCCGTCTCAGCATCGCGTTTCAGCGCACAATCCAGCAGAGATTTGTGTTCGCGAGCGGCGATCTCGCCGCGAAAGCTGAGCGCAATCATCTGGTAGCGCAGATATTTGTCGAAGACTGTGGCATGCGTTTCCATGAGCGCCCGCGAGCCACAAGCGGAGATCAGCGCCTGATGAAACTCCCAATCGTACCGCTTCCAGGTTTCCGTCTGACTTCGATCGCCGCTCTGCATGAGACGTTCCATGGAGGCCAGCTTGTGGTGAGCGGCAACGACGCGGCCTTCCCATTCCATATCGCCCGCTGCGAAGGACTGGGCGAGCGCATGCCCTTCGAGCAACTGCCTGAGCCCTGCAATATCCTTCAGATTTTCTGCGGAGACTTCAGGGACCTCGAAACCGCGCTGACCTTCAGCAAGCACAAGCCCTTCCGACGCAAGGCGGCTGAGGATCTCCCGCAGCGTGCTGATGCTGACGCCGTAACTGCTTTTCAGCTTGTCGAGCTTGAGTTTCTGCCCAGGCGCCAGCCGGCCGAAAATGATATCGGAGCGCATCTTTCTGTACGCGGTCTCGCCGATGGTTTCTGCGGAGGGTTCGAAGGTCGACATTACAGATATCCGAAATTTATGCCTTCGCCAGCTTTACCAGCATATGAACGAAAACCTTAGAAAAATCGATCTATCGGTTTTTTGAACATCTATCATATTTTTCACCGACAAACCTTCGGCGTTGTCAGATGTGCAGCCCATCACAAACGGCGTAACAATCCGAAGATTGCCATTATATCAGGTGAATTATAGCGGCTATATTAAAAAATATCAGATAAAATCGATTATACATATTGAAATTGAGACTCTCTAATGTGAAAAATGGGGCGGTAAGGCCGGTGAAGCCGGCACGCAAAAGCAGCATTTGGGAGGACTTCAATGCGTTTCGTACTCAGTCGCCGCTCGATCATCGCCGCCGGTGCAATAGCGCTCGCGTTAGGCGGGCTTGGAACCTCAGCCGTAGCGCAGGACAAGACCGAGCTTCGCTTCTCGGCCGTGTTCTCCGAGCAGGACATCCGCGCCAGGATGATGGAGATGTTCGGCAAGGAAGTCGCCGCCAGCTTCGAGCTGAAGCCCTATTATGGCGGCACGCTCTTTAAGCAGGGCACCGAACTTGTCGCTTTGCAGCGCGGAAATCTGGAAATGGGTAACATCGCGCCGCAGGATGTCGCCAATCAGCTGCCTGAATGGTCGATCCTGACTTCCGCCTATCTGTTCCGCGACGCCGATCACCTGAACACGTTCTTCGCCAGCGATCTCGGCAGCGAGATGAAGCAGAAGGCCGAGGACAAGCTCGGTATCCATATTCTCGGCCCGACCTATTTCGGCACCCGTCAGGTCGGCCTGA
>CAYOUE010000320.1:0-1633 GCA_964407075.1 uncultured Hyphomicrobiaceae bacterium | reverse complement strand
CTTTGGATGACAGCTTTCGGCGGCACTGCGATCAGCCAGCTCGAAGGCGGTTACACGGCAGTGCAGGACGCAGCGCTTGAGCTGAAGCTGTTCCAGATGCTGGCCGCTCTGCCGCTGACGGAGATCACCTCCTTCATCGCGATCACTCTGGTCATCGTGTTCTTCGTGACCTCTTCGGACTCCGGTTCGCTGGTCATCGACACGATCACCGCGGGCGGCAAGATCAACGCCCCGGTTTCGCAGCGCGTTTTCTGGGCGACGTTCGAGGGCCTCGTGGCCATTGCCCTTCTGCTTGGCGGCGGACTGGTCGCACTGCAGGCAATGGCGGTCTCAACCGGCTTCCCCTTCGCGATCGTGCTGCTGCTGGCGGGCTTCGCCACGCTCAAGGGGCTGGCGAGCGAGCCGCGCTGAGGGTTTGCTCGAAAGAAACGGCGGGTGCGGCCTGCGCGCCCGCCGGAGCCTGCCGGGGCGCTTGCATGAGAGCCAGGTCTTGCGTCCCGCTCACCGCATCTGGACGAAGTCCGAGGCGAGCTTGTTCAGCTTCATGTTGAACCAGGTGAAGATGACCACATCGATCACGGCGGCCGTTCCGCCGAGCCAGAGTACGGCCTGCTGGTAAGGGGTAAGCGGAAGCTGGCCCGTGAGATTCTGCACAACAGCGTAACCGGCCACAGCCAGCGGGATCAGGGACAGCAGCAGATCGAGAAGGTAGCGCGTCTCGCGCGCGAGCGGCGCGGTGACAACGGCGAGCGCCTGAAAGGCGACGTAAAGGAGGGCGATCATGCCCGCGATAACGGCTTGGTGAAACGCCTGCTCCGCGGTGTCGAGCGCCGGCTCGTAACCTCCCCAGATCGCATACCAGATCAGCGCGGCGAAAATGCCCGCCGTGCCCTCCCTGACGAGAAATCCGATAACGCTGTAAGTCCTGGCGCCATGCGCGTCCGCCATGCTGGATACTCCCGCGCCGGAGTCTGAATCAGACCTACTCTTCAAGTCCCTTATACCAGCCAGGGACGCGATTTCAATTGATCCAGGTCATCCCGGCGCAGGGAGACGTTCTCTAGTGGAGCGAATTTGACATTTGATTCCCGGTTGAGGCCAGGCTCGCATTCGAATGTCAAATTCATGAAGCTCCACTGGAATCAATAAGTTCTAGTGGTTCTTGAGATACAAACATTTGCAAATGAGCGTGCGGCGAATGGGATGCAAATGTTTGAATCGAACCACTAGAGCCCGTTGACCGGCACTTTCAGCATCCTTCTGCCGTCCTTGTCTTTCGGAACCTCGCCCGCCCGCATGTTCACCTGCAGAGAGGGAATGATGAGCTTCGGCATGGAAAGCTGGGCGTCGCGCTCGGTGCGGAACCTGACGAATTCCTCCTTCGTCCGGCCGCCGCCGACATGGATGTTGTGCGCTTTTTCCTCCGCAACGGTGGTCTCCCACTGAATGTCGCGCCCGTTCGGCCCGTAATCGTGGCACATGAACAGCCGCATTTCATCCGGGAGGGCGAGAACCTTCTGGATGGAATCATAGAGCACACCCGCGTCGCCGCCGGGGAAATCGGCGCGGGCCGAGCCGCTGTCCGGCATGAAGAGCGTGTCGCCTACGAAGGCCGCATCGCCGATCACATGGG
>CAYOUE010000319.1:0-1638 GCA_964407075.1 uncultured Hyphomicrobiaceae bacterium | reverse complement strand
CAAGGGCGACTATTTCGGCCCGTTCGCCTCGGCCGGCGCGGTCAACCGCACGATCAACATGCTGGAGCGGGCCTTTCTTCTGCGGAGCTGCTCCGACAGCTATTACGAAGCCCGCACGCGGCCCTGCCTGCTGCATCAGATCAAGCGCTGCTCGGCGCCCTGCACGGGCGAGATCGCGATAGAGGATTACAACAAGCTGGTCGACGAGGCCGTGCGCTTCCTTGCCGGCAAGACGGACGCCGTGCAGAAGAAGCTGAACGCGCTGATGGAGGAGGCGAGCGAGGCGCTGGAGTTCGAGCGCGCCGCGCGCTACCGCGACCGGCTCTGGGCGCTCGCCCATGTGCAGGCCGCGCAGGGCATCAATCCGCGCGGCGTCGAGGAGGCGGACGTCTTCGCCGCGCACCAGGAGGGCGGGCAGACCTGCATCCAGGTGTTCTTTTTCCGCGCCGGGCAGAACTGGGGCAACCGCGCCTACTTTCCGCGCGCCGACCGCTCGCTCGGTCCCGGGGAGGTGCTGGAAAGCTTCATCGCGCAGTTCTACGACGACAAGCCCGTGCCGCGCTGCATCTATGTGAGCCACGATTTCCCGGAGCGCGCGCTGCTCGCCGAGGCGCTCGGCGTCAAGGCGGAGCGCAAGGTCGAGATCGCCGTTCCGAAGCGCGGCGAGAAGCTGGCGCTCGTCTCGCACGCCCTGACCAACGCCAGGGAGGCTCTGGGGCGCAAGCTCGCCGAGGCGTCGAGCCAGGCGAGACTGCTGGACGGCGTGGCGAAGGTCTTCGGGCTGGAGAAGCGCCCGGAGCGCATCGAGGTCTACGACAACAGCCATATCCAGGGCGCGAACGCGGTCGGCGCGATGATCGTCGCCGGGCCGGACGGCTTCGTGAAGAACCAGTACCGCAAGTTCAACATCAAGTCGGACACGCTCACCCCAGGCGACGATTACGCCATGATGCGCGAGGTGCTGCGGCGGCGCTTCGCGCGGCTGGCGAAGGAGCGGGCTGGGGCGACTGAGCGTCAGGAAGCTGTTGAGGGCGATAGGGTTGCCCCTCTCAGTCCTCTCCCGGGGGGAGAGGGCGGAATGCGCAGCATTCCGGGTGAGGGGGCAGAGCTTTCCGATATGTCCGATCCCCTCACCCCGGCCCTCTCCCTAAGGGAGAGGGAGTCCGGCGCTGCGAACGCGATGCCCAGCGCTCTACCCTCGCAGGAGAGGGCGGGATGCGCAAGCATTCCGGGTGAGAGTTATGACGTCCCGCAAGCGGCCGAGACTGTCGCAACCGACATCGAAGACGATCCGACGGGCACGGATGCGGGAGCCAAATCCAAATGGGCCGCGCCTGACCTCGTGCTGATCGACGGCGGGGCGGGGCAGCTTGCCGCCGCGCACGAAGTGCTCGCCGAACTCGGCATAACGGACATCCCGCTCGCGGGCGTCGCCAAGGGACCGGACCGCAACGCCGGGCGCGAGCATTTCTTCGTGCGCGGCCGTCCGTCCTTCATGCTGGAGCCGCGCGATCCGGTGCTCTATTTCGTGCAGCGCCTGCGCGACGAGGCGCACCGCTTCGCGATCGGCGCGCACCGCGCCAAGCGCTCCAAGGCGATCGCCGGCAATCCGCTGGACGACATTCCCGGCGTCGGCCC
>CAYOUE010000318.1:0-1647 GCA_964407075.1 uncultured Hyphomicrobiaceae bacterium | reverse complement strand
CGGAGAACAGCTTGGAGTTGGACGTCACCTGCGCATGGACCTCAAGGCCGATCACGATCTCCCAAGGCCCTGTTGCGCCGTCGATCAGATTTTCCTGCCGTGGCTGAATGTTCATGCTTCTTGCCTCGTCTCTTCTAAATCAACGCCCCATCGTTCAAGAAGATTTTCCCAGAACGTCAGCCCCCTCTGACAAAAATCGTGTAAGTCGCCAAGGACTGAACCGTCCGCAGCAACGACATCAGCTGTTATCACTAAGTTGGCCTCACCAGTTCCAACCTTCTGCCATGAACCATTTTGAAATTTTACACCTACAAAAGAAGCTTGCTCCGAATGTAAGCGCATAACGCGGTTTATATTTAGCAACTTGGGACGAGGTAATCGGTCGCCTCTGCCTTCAGCATCAGAGTGTTTGTCACGATTATTTAGATCTTGAAGGATTTGGAGTTCGGATGAATTCCGCCAAGTCCTATCAAGTTCTTGAAATGATATTCCGGTTTTTCGAGCATATTGCTTTACATGGTCATACAAGCTGCATATATTACCAATCAAACAAAACAAATCATTCTCTAACTTGGCATCCGGCATTGTGCCGCGGAAGCGCCATTCAACACAGTCCGTAATACGTCCCTCTAAATCTATGGAGTAGGCAGTCGGTTTAGCCAGATCTATTCTAGGATCAACATTTACATCTAAAGCTGCATAAATACGCGCCATGCGGCGATTAATAATTTTTGAACAATCATCCATTTTTACTACTCGATTCGGGCAACTTTTCTTCTTCATACTGAATGAACCAGCCGATCATCTGACGCCACATGGCCTCCGCTAGCTCGGGCGGGAGGCCTTTTTCGCTCGCGCGGGCGCGAACGCGGTCGATCACCTGCTGAATGCGCCACGGGACGACGGCCTCGGCCTTGTGCGTCTTGAGCTGCCAGGCGCGATCGACATAGCCGAAGCGCTCCGCCACCAGATCGAGAATCGCGGCATCGAGACGGTCGATCTCGGCGCGAACCTCATCCATAGTCTCACATTCCTGCGGGGGACGCACAGCCATCGGACGCTCCGTACTCACTGCTTCAGGACTTCCTGCTCTTGGCCGTCGCAGCGGCTTTCTTCTTCGCGGCCGGCCGTTTTTTCGCAGCCCTCCACCAGGCCTCCGGGGCCGGGGCGACGCCCGCCGCATCCTCGATCACCTGACCGAGCCGCAGCATGGTTTCTTCATCGAACGGGCGTCCGATGAGCTGCAATCCCAGCGGCAGGCCCTCGTCGGAGAAACCTGCGGGCACCGAAATACCGGGCAGTCCGGCCATGTTGACCGTCACCGTGAAAATGTCGTTCAGATACATCTCGATGGGATCGCCGCCCTTTTCGCCGATGCCGAAGGCGGGCGACGGCGTGGCGGGCGTCAGGATTGCGTCGACGTCCTCGAAGGCGGTCTCGAAATCCTGCCGGATCAGCGTGCGGACCTTCTGAGCCTTGATGTAATAGGCGTCGTAATAGCCCGCCGACAGCACATAGGTGCCGATCAGGATGCGCCGCTTGACCTCCGCGCCGAAACCGTGCGAGCGGGTTTCCTCATACATGTCGATGACGTCCTTGCCATCGACGCGCGCGCCGTAGCGGACGCCGTCATAGCGGGCAAGGTTG
>CAYOUE010000317.1:0-1661 GCA_964407075.1 uncultured Hyphomicrobiaceae bacterium | reverse complement strand
CGCCATCCTGTGACGCCCTGGGGCAAGGGTACCAAGGGCACGAAAACGCGCTCGAACGCCCGCTCGGACAAGTTCATTGTCCGCAGCAGGCACGCAAGAAAGAAATAGGATTTAGGAGAACGACGTGTCGCGGTCCGTTTGGAAAGGCCCTTTTGTCGACGGTTACCTGCTGAAGAAGGCGGAGAAAGCGCGCGAATCGCGCTCGAACGCAGTGATCCGGATCTGGAGCCGGCGTTCGACCATCCTGCCGCAATTCGTCGGGCTGACTTTCGGCGTCTATAACGGGCAGAAACACATCCCCGTTCTCGTGACCGAGGACATGGTCGGCCACAAATTCGGAGAATTCTCGCCCACCCGGACCTATTACGGCCACGGAGCGGACAAGAAGGCCAAGAGGAAGTAACGATGGGCAAGCAGAAACGGGACCGCACTCTGGGAGATGATGCTGCGCAGGCCGTCGCGCGCAATCTGCGCGTAAGCCCGCAGAAGCTCAATCTTGTCGCTGCTTCAATCCGCGGCAAGAAGGTTGAGCGCGCGCTTGCCGACCTGACCTTTTCGCGCAAGCGCATTGCCCTGGACGTGAAGAAAACCCTGGAATCGGCCATCGCCAACGCCGAAAACAATCACAGCCTCGACGTCGACTCGCTTGTCGTCTCCGAGGCCTATGTCGGAAAGACCTTGACGCTGAAACGGTGGGAGCCGCGCGCCCGCGGGCGCGTCGGGCGTATCAAGAAGCCGTTCTCGCAGCTCACCGTGGTTGTCAAGGAAGTCGAGGAGTCCGCCTGATGGGACAGAAAGTCAACCCGATCGGCCTGCGTCTGGGGATCAACCGCACCTGGGACTCGCGCTGGTTCGCCGACCGCAAGGAATACGGCAATCTGCTCCAGGAAGACCTGCGGATCCGGAAGTATATCGCCAGGACGCGCCGGCAGGCCGGGATTTCGAAAGTCGTGATCGAGCGCCCGCACCGCAAATGCCGCGTGACGATCCACAGCGCCCGCCCTGGCATACTGATCGGCAAGAAGGGCTCCGATATCGAGAAGCTGCGTGGCGAACTGGCTGCGATGACCTCTTCCGAGGTTCATCTCAATATCGTCGAGGTCCGCAAGCCCGAGATTGACGCCACCCTCGTTGCTGAAGGCATCGCGCAGCAGCTCGAACGCCGCGTCGCCTTCCGCCGCGCCATGAAGCGCGCTGTGCAGTCCGCGTTGCGGCTCGGCGCGCAGGGCATCCGCATCAACTGCTCCGGGCGTCTGGGCGGTGCTGAAATCGCTCGCGTAGAATGGTACCGCGAGGGCCGGGTGCCTTTGCATACGCTGCGCGCCAATGTCGATTACGGCACGGCCCTCGCCTCCACCGCCTACGGCATCATCGGGGTCAAAGTCTGGATCTTCAAAGGTGAAATATACGACCACGATCCGATGGCCCAGGAACGCCTGGCGCTTGAAGCTCAGGAAGGCGGCGGCGGGCGCGGCAGGCGTGAGCAGCCGTCCCAGGCATAACCGGAAACGGTCAGAGATAACGGGTTGAAGACATGCTGCAACCGAAACGAACGAAATTCCGCAAGGCTCACAAGGGCCGGATGCGCGGCAACGCCAAAGGCGGCTTCGAGCTGAATTTCGGGTCATACGGCCTGAAGGCGCTCGAACCGGAGCGCGTGA
>CAYOUE010000316.1:0-1703 GCA_964407075.1 uncultured Hyphomicrobiaceae bacterium | reverse complement strand
AGCGTCACGCTGACGCCCGCGCGGCGCGCGATGTTGTCGACGCGCGCGCCGTCATACCCCTTTTCCGCAAATGCGCGCGTTGCGTGCTTGAGGATACGCGCGCGCGTGCGCACGGCGTCGCGGCGGATCACCTTCTTCGGCTGGTCCGGCGTATCGCCCTTCTCGGCTTTCGGCGCAGTTTTGGCCATGCGCTCATTCTTAGCCGCTGCCTTGGTGTCAAGTCCAGATCGGGCATCAGCGTTTCACAGCCGCCGCCTCGTTGACGCCCGTCCGGCGGTGCAGCCCGCTATAGTCGATCATCACCGATTTCAGCTCGGTGAATTCGTCGATCGAGGCGGTCCCGGATTCGCGCAGGCCGTTGCCGGAATTCTTCATGCCGCCGAATGGCACGCCGATCTCGACGCCCATCGTCGGCGAGTTGACGTTGACGACGCCCGCCTCCAGCCGCCGGATCGAGGAAAACACGCGGTTCACGTCCGATGTGTAGATGCCGAAGGACAGGCCGTAGGCGGTGCTGTTGGCGATCTCGATGGCGTGGTCGAAGGAGTTCGCCTTCATCAGGCAGACGGCGGGGCCGAAAATTTCTTCTTGCGCGATCCGCATCGACGGCTCGACATCGGTGAACAGGGTCGGCTCGTAGAAATAGCCGCCGCCCATCTCGTCCTGGAGCTTGCGCCCGCCGGTCACGAGCCTTGCGCCTTCGCGCTGTCCGGTCTCGATGTAGGAATGCACGCGGTCGAGCTGCTTCTGATTGACGAGCGGACCAACCTGCGCGCCTTCCGCCAGGCCGTCACCGACCTTCAGTCCCCGGACTTTTTCCGCGAAGGCTTCCAGGAATTGATCGTAGACCGCTTCATGGACGACGACGCGGCTGCCCGCCGTGCAGCGCTGGCCCGACGTGCCGTAGCCGCCCCACAGGCACCCTTGCAGCGCCAGTTCCATTTCGGCGTCGTCCATCACGATCACGGCGTTCTTGCTGCCGAGTTCGAGCGAAACCTTCTTCAACTCGCCGCCCGCCCGCGAGGCGATCAGCCGCCCGACCGGGACCGAGCCGGTGAAGGAGATCATGTCGAGGCGCGGATGGGTAACGAACCGCTCGCCGATCTCCGTCCCGTAGCCCGTGACCATGTTGACGGCGCCCGGCGGCACGCCCGCATCCTGCAGAAGCTGCACCAGCATCGTGCCGACCAGCGGCGTGTCTTCGGCGGGCTTGAAGACGACGGTGTTGCCGCATAGAAGCGCCGGGAAAATTTTCCAGGACGGCAGCAGGACGGGCAGGTTCCACGGCGTGATCGCGCCGACGACGCCGACCGGCTCGCGCACGACCATCGCGAATTTGTCGCGCAACTCGGACGGCACGGTCTGACCGAGCAAACGCCGTCCCTCCCCGACCATGACCCGCGCGGTGTTGATCGCGGCCTGGATGTCGAAGCCGTTCGACTCGGCGTAGACCTTGCCCATCTCCAGCGTGATCGTCCGGGCGATCTCGCCGCGGCGTTCCTCCAGCAGGTCGGCGACGCGGTCGAGAATCAGGCCCCGCTCCGGCGCAGGCGTGCCCGCCCAGGCTGCGCGTGCCCTGTACGCCGCCTCCATCGCCGCGTCGACGTCGGCGTCGGTGGAGCGCTGGAACATGCCGAGCACTTCCGATGGGTTGGCCGGGTTGCGGCTCTCGAACGTGCCGCCGAGCTTTGCGGGCACCCATT
>CAYOUE010000315.1:0-1736 GCA_964407075.1 uncultured Hyphomicrobiaceae bacterium | reverse complement strand
GACCAGCTCTTGGGCACCGTGCCGATCGGGCTCATCGTCTTCCCGGGCTCGGGCATCACCGACAATCTCGCCGACAAGGCGCGCACGATAGGCGTGCCGCTCTACGATTTCCGCCGCCGCGCGCCGGGCGCATCGTGACCGGTGATACGCTCAGCACATCGTGTGCGCACGCGCCGACTTTCGCTATATTTCAATCGCGCCGTGGCGGTGGTGGAGGCGCGCCTCTCGCAAGGAGTCCGCCCATGTTCGCCTCACCGATCCCGTCGCCCGCGCCGGTCACAAACGCTAGCCGATCTCGATAGGCGCCCAACGTCATTGCGGGATCCGCACCAGATCATGTGCGCCGCGCATCACGGCCTGCGTGCTGCCCTGCGCGCGCAAGGCGCCGTCGTCGCCGATCTCGAAAAAGTCGATGAACCCGCGTCGGCGATCTGGACCCTTCCGGCGGTGAAAGACGGCAACAGCGAGATTGCGCCCGCTCTCGTCGAAAATCACATCCTCGGGCAAGACACCGGCGGCACGGATGCGATCGATTTCGGTGAGCCTACCGGTTTCGGCGTCGAGCGAGAGGAGCGTCAGGAGATAGGCCCGCCGACGCGGCCAGGTTTCGAGGAAGAACAGCTCCGGCAAGTAAGTGCGCTCCATGGCGATAGAAGCGACAAGCCGGCCGTCATCAGAAAGTTCGAGTCCCTCCGCGAACCGGCCGACCCGGGCTGACGACACCAGCCGAGCCGGCGTCGCGTTCCCCGAGGGCGGGGCAATAACGTGCACCTGCCCGCCGCGCTGGGTCAGCATGGCCAGTCGCGACTCGTATGAATTGACATCGGTGACGAGGAAGTAGCGCCCGTCCGGTGTCCACCGCCCCACCGCCAGTCGCACCCCGACTTCGAGAGGCGGGCCGAGCGCCACCGCCCGAGCCGGCTGGCCGTCTTCGTCAGCCGACAGATCATAGAACTGAACGCGCACATTCGCGACGTTCACAGCTAGGGTACGATTGTCCGGCGAGAGATGAACGGTCCGGATGCGAGGCTCCGCATCGCCCTGCGAATAGGGTGGGGAGAGGTTGATGAAGCGTGGCTGGCGCGGAAGCCCCTCTGGATCGAGAGGGATCACGGTTAGTTCGGCGCCATCGCGCTCAGTTGCAATGACGAGGAAACGGCCGTCGGCCGAGACTTCGACAGACTGCGGGTTGGCTCCCACATCCTCGATCCGTGCGATCTCGGTGAGGGAAGCATTGCCAATATCGAAGACCCGAAGGCTCCGGCCTTCCGGAAAGTCGGTGTAAACGCTGTCCACTGCTTGCGTTCCGGCTGGCAGGGATCCCCGGGTCTCTATCACATAGGCCCGGCGGCCGTCTGGGGATACATCGGCGATCTGCGGCCAGGAGATCACTGAATTGGGGGCCGGCGCTGTCGCAACCGGCGCGCCCGCCTCGAACAGCGTCAATTCATCCATAGCGCCTTCGAAAGGCTCCAGCTTGCCATCAGCATAGGCCGTTGCCGCCATGTCGGCGTCGGAGACGGCGAGGAAACGCCCCTCGAAATTGCCAGGGGTCTCAGTGAAGCCCGGATCATCGCTCGAAAAGTCGCCAAGCGCCGCGCATCCCGCAAACCCCGCCGAAGCTAGTCCTGTCACCCCGATCCAAAGACGCGCCATGGCAACCTCCCATTCTTGAAATCATCTTATCGAAAATGAACATTTTCGTTTACAAGTCAAGCGGCGCTGGCAAAGAATTC
>CAYOUE010000314.1:0-1739 GCA_964407075.1 uncultured Hyphomicrobiaceae bacterium | reverse complement strand
TGAACACTTCGATTTCAGGGACATTCTTTGAGAAGGAACAGAAATCGAACCTTTGCCACAGCCAGACAGCACTGTCGTCTCACGCATCAACTTCCGAGCTGCGGACCGTACCGCCTTCAGACCTTCGAGGGCGTCCGGCTCATCGCTGTTCTGCGTCGCCTCACTGTGATGACGGCAGCCCGCGAACAAGGCACTCGTCATTCGCCCATGGACTGTGCGTCGGCCTGTAGCGCTGTCCTCTTCAACCACCCACGCCACAACGAGCAGTCAAATCGGCATTGCCCTCTACAAGATGTTGCTCATGAGGGCGTCGTTGTGCCATGTTCACCGCGACCCGTTCTTGAATTCCTACGGAGCAACGCAGCAACAGAGTATTCGATCATCTTAGACGCTCATTTACGTCGATTGGCGCAAATTCGGCGGCAGCGTGGAGCGAAGCCCCCGAAACCATGACACAAACTCGTCGTAGTGACGCCAACCAAAATACAGAAAAACAAGAGCAGGGAGAACGTCCGTACATGTCATTCCGCTATATCGGATCAAAGGCCCGTGTCGTTGACACTATCATAGACCGGATCGGGCCGCCGGATAGCGGGATGTTTATTGATGCCTTTTCGGGGACTGGTGCGGTTGCGGAAGCTGCTTCCAGAGCCGGTTGGAAAGTGCATGTAAACGATCATCTGAGTTCGTCTGCCATCATGTCATTCGCAAGGCTCGTATCCAAAGCCGACGTGTCGTTTTCCGGGCTCGGGGGATGGCCACGGCGTCTTAATGGCAGGCAGCACGCCGCCAGCAAACTTGGCCGAAGCTCAAGATTACTTTGCCACTGCATGGCGCACGCTCAAGAACCATATCGACGAGGCATTTTTTGGCGATGTGCGAGGCACCGCTATCATCCTGAATGCAGATCGCGGTATCGTTGACAACCCATATAGGCTTGAAGAAACTTCCTTCGGGGATGCTCCCCGCGCTATTATCAGTGGTCCCGCGACCATAGAAGCCGCACAGATTTATAATCTCTTTCTGGCGCTGGCTAGGAAAGCGGGCTAACGTACGATGCGCCCATGGCAACGCTTCACGGCCATCGAGTACGCGAAGCCCACGCCGCTTCACGAAGAGATTGCGCGCGAGACTGATCTCTCACCTTCAAAGGCGCAGGAGCTCTTACTCAGAGCAGGAGATCGCGTACGCGCCATACTAGGCCTTGAGAGTGCACCGCTTTCGCTCACTGCCGACAGAATCCAATTCCAGAATGTTGCCGGTTTGTTAGTGCTCGCCTCTGGACTGGAGCTGGAAATTTCGCCGAAATTCCTGGGCAACGCCCCGGGCTGGCGCGAGGACTTTTTCTTGTTGGCCACATTGTCTCATCATGGGCGATTGCTCGATAATGAAAATCTTAAATCCTCAGCTCACGCAAGCTCTGATCTGGCAACATTAATTGGCCGGTCACTAATCGAAATGTATTGGAGAAATCAGCGCAGACCGCTTCGGACCTATCGTCGTCTGCATGTGCGTGAATTCGCGATAGAAGGCGACTTTGACCCAGAGGGCCTTTCTTATCCCGCTGAGGAAGGATTCCCGCAGTCGGTCACGTCATTTACGCGGGTAAATCCTTACAATGCTGTCATCCGCTCCGCAGCTGCGCAGCTTGCGCCTGTTGTGCCAGACGTCGAGACGCGGGTTCGGCTAGAGCAGTAGCCTACCAGTCTGGATCGTAGCCGCAGGCGCTGAAGTAGTTT
>CAYOUE010000313.1:0-1782 GCA_964407075.1 uncultured Hyphomicrobiaceae bacterium | reverse complement strand
ACATCAAGCCGACCGAGCGGGACGGCCGTGGTTGGGGCGCGACCGAGGCGATCCGCGGGGCGCTGTGCCACTGGATCGAGGTCCAGGGCGGCAAGATCAAGAACTATCAGATCGTCGCGCCTACGACCTGGAATGTCGGCCCGCGCGCCGATAATGGCGAACGAGGCCCGATCGAGGAGTCGCTGATCGGCACGCCGATCGCCGATCCCAGCGATCCGGTCGAGGTGGGCCATGTCTGCCGCTCATACGACTCATGCCTTGTCTGCACGGTCCACGCGCATGACGCCAGGACAGGAGAAGAACTGGCCCGATTCCGGACGGCGTAAGCGCCCGCTCCGAATCATCGGACTGTGATGGCGTCAACGAGGAAGCCGCAGCATGATGGCTGCGGCGGCCATCCCGCCTTTTCCGGGCTGACGCCAACCGTAGCGTAATCGAATGCACATCGAGATACGAAAGACGGTCGCAAGATGGGCGGACGACACGGCAAAGACACAGACGCGCTCCTGAAGGAGATCGACCAGCGCCTGAATGACGGCCTCAAGACGATGACCGAGCCGTTTCCGGAGACGGAAAAGCAATTCGCCGAAATTCTGGATCAGTTGCGCGCGCTCGCGCCGGACGACATCGAAGGACGCCTCGTGATCTCCGGCTTCGTCAATCACCCCTATGGTCCCGAGCAGCAGCGATGCCAGGAATGCATCTACTATCTGGTGCATCGAAAATGGTGCGACATCCCCGAAGTCTCGCTGCCATGCCAGCCGGACTGGTGGTGCCGTTTATGGCGCATTTAATCAGCAATTTCAGGATTATACGTTGAAATGAGCGATGATGAAAAGGTCAAGGCGGAGATCTGGGAGCTGTTGTCCAGCGGCCTCGAAACCGAAGTTTTTCCAAGAGCAGACACGCATGAGCAGGTCATGCAGGTCATCCAGCGCCTGCGCAATTCGGACGGCAGCCTCAGGTCGAAACTCGTGATCGCCGGCTTCACGCTGGAGACGATCGAGCATGGCGGTATAGAACAGCCCTGCGAGACATGCATGTATTATCTCGTGCACCGCAAATTTTGCGAGCTGCCGGAACTGGACCTTCCGGTCGAGCCGGAATGGTCGTGCCGCCTGTGGCGCATCTGACAGGGATCTGGGCGCGTGCTGACGATTATCGGCTGCGGCAATCCCAACCGGTCGGATGACGGCGCCGGAGTGGCTGTCGCGCACGGGCTGACGGATCGGCTAGCGGGAGCCCTGCCGCCGCGCGTGCGCATCTTCGACGCAGGCACCGACGGCATGGGCGTCATGTTCCAGGCGCGCGGATCCGATGCGCTCATCATCGTCGACGCGTCTTCGACCGGATCGGAACCGGGAGCGGTCTTCGAGGTTCCGGGCGCAGAACTGGAAGGCAAGCCGCCTGCCAGCCACACCTTGCATGATTTCCGCTGGGATCACGCGCTATACGCCGGGCGGCAGATCTTCAGGGACGATTTTCCCGCCGACGTCTCGGTCTTTCTCATCGAAGCGGCCAGCCTGGATTTCGGGCTGGAGCTGTCGCCTCCGGTTGCGGCTGCGGTCGAACGCGTCATCGAGAAAATCCTGCTCCGGATTAAGCGCCATGACTCCCCCGAAGTCTGACGAACAGGACGGCGCGCCGGTGCGGATCATTCTGCGCCGCGGCGGCGTCTACCTGACGGCCGCCTTATGCCGCCGCTATTTCCACGGCCTCGACAGCGTCATCCTGATGCGCCGCGGCGCCGATCTCGTCATCATGCCGGTCCGCCACGCAGCG
>CAYOUE010000312.1:0-1846 GCA_964407075.1 uncultured Hyphomicrobiaceae bacterium | reverse complement strand
GCATGATTTCAACAATGTGCTGACGGCGATCATCGGCTTTTCCGACCTGCTCCTCGCCAATCACCGCCCGTCCGACCCCTCTTTCGCCGACATCATGAAAATCAAGAACAACGCCAATCGTGCCGCAGGTCTCGTCCGGCACATGCTGGCATTCTCGCGCAAGCAGACGTTGCGTCCGGTGGTCATGTCGCTGACGGATGCGCTGGAGGATCTGATGATCCTGCTCGACCAGCTTCTGGGCGAGAAGGTCAAGGCGCGGGTGGTCCACGGCCGCGATCTCTGGTTCGTCAAGGTCGACCCGACCCAGTTCCAGCAGGTCATCATCAATCTCGCGGTCAATGCCCGCGACGCGATGCCCGATGGCGGCGAACTGACGATCCGCACGGCGAATATCAGCGAACGTGAATCGGCGCGTCTTGGCCATGCCGTCATGGAGCCGGGCGAATATGTGCTCTGCGAGGTCAGCGACACCGGCACCGGCATTTCGCCCGATGTGATCGACAAGATCTTCGAGCCCTTCTTCTCCACAAAGGACGTCGGTAAGGGCACGGGCCTCGGCCTTTCGACGGTTTACGGCATCGTCAAGCAGACCGGCGGCTTCATTTTCGCCGACAGCGAGGTCGGCAGCGGCACGGTGTTCCGCATCTACCTGCCACGCTGCGAGGAGGAACTCGCCGTCGCCGAAAGCTCCGCGGGCAAGCCGGCGAAGAAGGAAAGCGGAAAGGATCTCACCGGCTCGGCGACGGTGCTGCTGGTGGAGGACGAGGATGCCGTGCGCAGCTTCGCGGCCCGTGCGCTGACCACGCGCGGCTACAAGGTGCTCGAAGCGGCCAGCGGCGTGCAGGCGCTCGAAGTCATGAACGAGCACCAGGCCGAGGTCGATCTCGTCGTCAGCGACGTCGTGATGCCGGAGATGGACGGCCCTGCCATGCTGAAGCATCTGCGCAAGACGAACCCCAACCTCAAGATAATCTTCATGTCCGGCTATGCCGAAGATGCTTTCAGGAACGGTCTGAGCGAAGACGACGCCTCGACTTTTGCTTTCCTGCCGAAGCCGTTTTCCTTGAAGGCGCTTGCCGAGAAGGTGAAGGACACGCTTGAGCGGGACTGACGGGGGCGCGAAAGCCGCGCGGAAGGGCTAAGTAAAAATATCTATGAATATAAGTAAAAAAACGCGTTGAGCGTTCTTTTTCGTCCTTGAAGGAAGGAACAAAATGTGTACGCTCGTCAATCAGTTGCAGCGTGGCTTGCGGTATGAAATAAAGGAGCATGACAATGGCGAAGGCCGGTTTGCGGCTCGTGGAAGGGGCTGACATGGATAAGCAGAAGGCGCTCGAAGCCGCGCTGGGACAGATCGAGAAGTCTTTCGGCAAGGGCTCGATCATGCGCCTGGGCAAGAACGAACAGCCGGTAGAGATCGAAAGCATCCCGACAGGATCGCTGGGCCTCGACATCGCGCTCGGCATCGGCGGGCTGCCGCGCGGCCGGGTCGTGGAGATTTTCGGCCCCGAATCCTCCGGCAAGACGACGCTCGCGCTGCATTGCATCGCCGAAGCGCAGAAACGCGGCGGCATCTGCGGCTTCGTCGACGCCGAACACGCGCTTGACACGATCTATGCCCGCAAGCTCGGCGTCAATCTGGAGGAACTCGTCTTCTCCCAGCCCGACAGCGGCGAGCAGGCGCTGGAGATCACCGACACGCTGATCCGCTCCGGCGCGCTCGACATCATCGTGGTCGACTCCGTCGCCGCCCTGACGCCGAAGGCGGAAATCGAGGGCGAGATGGGCGACGTGCTGCCCGGGGTGCAGGCGCGGCTGATGAGCCAGGCGCTGCGCAAGCTGACGG
>CAYOUE010000311.1:0-1855 GCA_964407075.1 uncultured Hyphomicrobiaceae bacterium | reverse complement strand
GGCCGCTCGGCGCGCTTCGGGATGAAGTAATACATCATGCCGAGGAAGCCGGCGGTGAGGAAAAAGCCCACCGCGTTATGGCCGTACCACCATTGGGTCATCGCGTCCTGCACGCCGGAATAGGCGATGTAGCTTTTCGTGCCCACGAAAGAGACCGGCATCGTCATGTTGTTGACGATATGAAGCATGGCGACGGTCACGATGAAAGAAAGGTAGAACCAGTTCGCCACATAGATATGCGGCTCCTTCCTGCGCCAGAGCGTGCCCAGGAACACCAGAAGATACACGACCCAGACGATCGTCAGCCAGAGATCGGCGTACCATTCCGGCTCGGCGTACTCCTTGGACTGGGTGACCCCCATCAGATAGCCGGTCGCGGCGATGACGATGAACAGGTTGTAGCCCCAGAAGACGAACCAGGGCGCCCACCGTCCGGCGAGCCGCGCCTTGCAGGTGCGCTGCACGACGTAGAATGAAGTCGCTATCAGCGCATTGCCGCCGAACGCGAAGATGACCGCCGAAGTGTGCAGGGGGCGCAGCCGTCCGAAATTCGTCCATGGAAGATCGAAATTCAGCGCCGGATAGGCGAGCTGCCAGGCGAGAATGTCTCCCACGACGAAGCCCGCCACGCCCCAGAAGACCGTGGCGATGACGCCGGCCTTGATGACATTGTCCTGATAGGGCCGCGTGTCGGGAATGTAGCCCGGCCCGGCGAGCGAACCCGTCGAAAAAGCCTTGTTCAGGATGAACAGCAGCGCGCCCGTGCTTGCCCCCATGAGAAGCAGCGCGTGAAAGACCATGACCGGATCGTCCGAAAGAATCGACAGAGTAACGCCGAGCGCGATCCCTGCGAGACTGCCGACGATGGCGGCGATGTCGGACAGGGAGGCGAATTCTTCCCTCGGAGCGGCGTCATTCATTTTCGACCTCTTTTGCGCATACGGGATGGTGCGGATTCGCGATGTCCTCATGCGTTTATTCAGCAAAGCCGGCGGAGCGGATATGATGCAGATCAAACCGGCGTGCGCCAAGTCGCCACGCGGGGATAATCCGCGTCAAACGCGCAGGTGACGGTCAAGCATTTCGCTTGCAAAACGGCAGATCTTGGCGGCATGACTCCAGACATGGAAAAGAAAGCCTAACGATAAAAGGAACAGGCCCATGGCTGATCTGAAAGCCCGCGAGGACCAACTCAGGAAGCAGCTTGCCGAGCTTGAAGGCCGGTTGCAGCGGATCGGGACCCATCTCGAAAAGACCCCGGATCCCGATTGGGAGGATCGAGCTACCGAAGCCGAAATGGATGAGGTTCTCGAAGGCCTCGGCAGCGCTGGAACGATCGAGGTGGAGGCGATCCACGCTGCGCTCAGGAGAATCGAGGACGGCACCTATGGCTATTGCGGCCGCTGCGGGAACGAAATCTCCGATCGGCGTCTCGATATTCTTCCGCATACGGCGCTCTGCCGGAATTGCGCGCAGGAACTCTCGGGAAGGCGCTGAGTGCGGGGGATGCCTCCGCTGAAGGCTTCACGCGCGTCGCCCCCAATCCATAGGCTCTAAGCCATTGATAAGTTGATCGTAAGCCGCATTGCCGGTAACGATTGTCAGGTTGCGGCTTCAGACGCGCCCGGCAAATCGCGGCCGCGGCAAGAAACGCCATATGCAAACGCCCACAAGGCGAGGGTCAAGGGAGACAGGAGACTATGATAGCAGCAACGACGCGCATCGCCGCGCTCGCATTACTGATGACGGCGGCGGCGCAGGCCGAGCCGGTCAAGGTCGGCATGATAACCACGCTTTCAGGCCCGGGCGCAAGCCTCGGCATCGACGTGCGCGACGGCTTCATGCTTGCGCTCAA
>CAYOUE010000310.1:0-1856 GCA_964407075.1 uncultured Hyphomicrobiaceae bacterium | reverse complement strand
GGGGGCGAGCAGGTCGATGACCTTGATTCCGGTGATGAGGATTTCCGCTTCCGTGGACTGTTCGACGAAAGAGGGGGCGGGCGCATGGATCGGACGGCTTTCATTGCTCTTGATCGGTCCGGCCTCGTCGACAGGCTCGCCGATGACGTTCATGATTCGCCCGAGCGTTTCTTCGCCGACCGGAACCGCAATCACGTTGCCCGTATCGAGCACTTCCTGACCGCGCACCAGGCCTTCGGTGGCGTCCATCGCAATGGTGCGCACCGTGTTCTCGCCGAGATGCTGGGCGACTTCCAGCACGAGGCGCTTGCCCTGGTTCTGCGTTTCGAGCGCGTTGAGAATGGCGGGCAGATGTCCGTTGAACTGCACGTCGACCACGGCGCCCGTGACCTGCCTGACCTTGCCTATCGTCTTTTCCTTGTCCATCTTTTCCGTCCTGCCGCCTCGCGGCTTCGTTCAGCGCGGCGAGGCGCGCATGATTTGAATATCAGTATTCTAGAGCGCCTCCGCGCCCGAAATAATTTCGATCAGTTCCTTCGTAATCATCGCCTGGCGCGTTCGGTTGTAGCGCAGCGTCAGGCTGTCGATCATGTCACCGGCGTTGCGCGTGGCGTTGTCCATGGCGGTCATCTGCGAGGCGTAGAACCCTGCCTGGATTTCGAGCAGCGCCCTGTAGATCTGCGTGGCGATGTTGCGCGGCAGCAGATCGGCGAGGATTTCCTCCTCCTCGGGTTCGAACTCGTAGTCGGCCTTCACGCCGCCATCGTCCTTGTCCGCCGCTGCCTCGGGCAGACGCGCCGGGATGAGCTGAAGCGACGTTGGCTCCTGCGAAATGATGTTCTTGAATCGCGAGTAGAACAGCGTGGCGATGTCGAACTCGCCTTTCTCAAACATGGAAAGGACGCGGCGGGCGATGTCCTGCGCTTCGCCATAGCCGATATTGCGCGCGCTGCGAAGGTCGACGACGTCGAGGATCAGCGAGCGGTATTCGCGCCGCAGCACGTCGGCGCCCTTGCGCCCGACGCAGAGGATCTTGACGGTCTTGCCCTCGGCCTGCAGCGCCTGGATCTTCTGGCGCGCGAGCTTGGCGATGTTGGAGTTGAACGCGCCTGCAAGGCCCCGCTCCGCGGTCATGACGATCAGCAGATGCGTAGCGCTTGCGCCTGTGCCGACCAGCAGGGGCGAAGCGCCTTCTCGCGCGCCCAGACGTGCGTTCAGATTGGCGAGGATGGCGTCCATATGCTCAGCATAGGGCCGCGCCGCCAGAGCCGCTTCCTGTGCGCGGCGCAGCTTGGCCGCAGCCACCATCTGCATGGCTTTGGTGATCTTCCGGGTCGCCTTGACCGAGCTGATCCTGTTGCGGAGATCCTTGAGGCTGGGCATGGCCTATCTTGCCTGTCCTTTTGTCTTGCCGGTCTCGGAGAGAACTCCTGAAATCAATCCGCGAATTTTTTGGAGAAGTCGTCCAGCGCGGCGCGGAGCTTGCCCTCGATCTCGTCGTCGAGCGCTTTCTTGTCACGGATCGCGACGAGAATCTCGTTCTGGCTGTTGTTCATGTAGGACAGGAACTCCTGCTCGAAGCGCGTTACTTCGGACACCGGGATCTTGTCGAGATACCCCTTTGTGCCGGCGTAAATTGCGACAACCTGCTCCTCGATGCGGAGCGGCGAGAATTGCGGCTGCTTCAGAAGCTCGGTCAGGCGCGCGCCGCGGGCAAGAAGACGCTGGGTCGATGCGTCGAGATCGGAGCCGAACTGCGCGAAGGCGGCCATTTCACGATATTGCGCAAGCTCGCCCTTCAGCGATCCGGCCCCCTGCTTCATCGCCTTGATCTGGGCGGACGATCCGACGCGGGA
>CAYOUE010000309.1:0-1857 GCA_964407075.1 uncultured Hyphomicrobiaceae bacterium | reverse complement strand
GCTCGACCGGTCAGTGCCAGGACCCCGGCAAGGTGTTCAAGGGCAAGAAGATGGCAGGCCACATGGGCGACGCGCGGGTGACGACGCAAAACCTGAAGGTCGTCAAGACCGACCCCGAGCGCGGTCTCATCATGGTGCGTGGCTCCGTGCCGGGCGCGAAGGGTGGCTGGGTGCTTCTGCGCGACGCCGTGAAGCGCGCCGTTCCCGACAGCGCGCCCAAGCCAGGCGCGGTCCGCGGCGGGCGGCAGGTCGAGACGGCCGGAGAAGCCGCCGGGAAGGATGCGTAAATGAAGGCCGAAGTCAGAACAATCGACGCCAAGAAGGCGGGCACCGTGGAACTGCCGGATGACGTGTTCGGCCTTGAGCCGCGGCGCGACATTCTTCACCGCATGGTGCGTTATCAGTTGCTGAAGCGCCAGGCCGGCACGCATCACGCCAAGGACCGTTCGCTCGTGACCGGCACGCGGGCGAAGATGTTCCGCCAGAAGGGCACCGGACGCGCGCGCCACGGCAACAAGTTCGCCCCGCAGTTTCGGGGCGGCGGCAAGGCGCTCGGTCCCGTGCCGCGCAGCCACGCCATTGGCCTGCCGAAGAAGGTGCGTGCGCTTGCGCTCAAACACGCCCTGTCCTCCAAACTGAAGGCCGAGGAACTCATTATCCTGGACAAGGCAGAATTGGCCGAGGCCAAGACCAAGGCTCTGAAAGACAAATTCGAGGCGTTGGGACTGAAATCCGCGCTTATTATCGACGGTCCGCAGCTCGATCGTAATTTCGCGCTTGCTGCGCGCAACATTCCGCAGATCGACGTGCTCG
This sequence comes from uncultured Hyphomicrobiaceae bacterium, assembly GCA_964407075.1. Lineage (GTDB taxonomy): Bacteria > Pseudomonadota > Alphaproteobacteria > Rhizobiales > Rhodomicrobiaceae > JAHQVI01. The sequence continues at coordinate 1,044 of CAYOUE010000309.1, read as the reverse complement.
CCTTCGCAGGCCTCAATGTCTACGACATCCTGCGCCGCCGCAAGCTGGTGCTGACCAAAGCCGCGCTGGAAGCGCTTGGGGAGCGGTTCAAATGAAGGAAGCCGATCTTTACGACGTGATCGTCGCACCGGTCATCACCGAAAAGGCGACGATGGCGTCCGAAAACAACCAGATTGTGTTCAGGGTTGCGCCGGGAGCCACGAAGCCGCAGATCCGCGAGGCTGTTGAGCGCCTGTTCAACGTCAAGGTCAAGGCTGTGAACACGCTCAATCGCGACGGCAAGCTGAAGCGCTTCCGCGGAAGACTCGGCCGCCAGAAGAGTATGAAGAAAGCGATCGTCACGCTCCAGGACGGCCACTCGATCGACGTGACGACGGGACTTTAAGGGATAGAACGGAACGACGTCATGGCACTGAAAACATATAATCCGACCTCGCCGGGCCGACGTCAGCTCGTTCTGGTGGACCGCTCCAAGCTCTGGAAGGGCAAGCCGGTCAAGAAGCTGACCGAGGGCAAGTCTGAAAAGGCCGGCCGCAACAATCACGGCCGTATCACCGCGCGCCGCCGCGGCGGAGGCCACAAGCAGACTTACCGTATCATCGACTTCAAGCGCCGCAAGATGGACATGCCGGCGACAGTCGAGCGCATAGAATACGATCCGAACCGGACCAGCTTTATAGCCCTGATCCGCTACGAAGACGGCGAATTCGCCTATATTCTGGCGCCGCAGCGTCTCGGCGTGGGCGACAAGGTCGTCTCCGGAGAGCAGGTGGACGTCAAGCCCGGCAATGCGATGCCGCTTGCGAATATGCCGATCGGCACGATCGTGCACAATATCGAGATGAAGCCGGGGCGCGGCGGGCAGATGACCCGGGCCGCAGGTTGCTACGCCCAGCTCGCCGGGCGCGACGCGGGCTATGCGATACTGAAACTGAACTCCGGGGAGACCCGCATGGTGCCTTCGGCCTGCATGGCGACGGTTGGCGCGGTGTCTAACCCGATCAACTCGAACACCAGTATCGGCAAGGCCGGACGCAAGCGCTG
>CAYOUE010000308.1:0-1865 GCA_964407075.1 uncultured Hyphomicrobiaceae bacterium | reverse complement strand
CAGTACCCGGCGCCTCCACCACAAGCATATGATGGCCGCATATGTTTCTGATGGGGGCGAACCAGGATCGACGAGAGTGTAAAGGGTTGTCCTTCACCCGGCATGGTTCCGCCGTTATCGGGCCGATCAATAGTTGCTAATGACAACAACTATGCTGAGGCGCGCCTCGCTGCGTAACGCAGTGCGGTAAGCCGAATTCCAAGTCCCCGGCTATCAGCTAGCCTGGGCGCGGTTCGGAGAGCACCGGGCAACAGAAGCTCTCCACCCGGCTGCCGGGAGTGGCGCCGGTTACGGATCTTAACCGGTAAGTCTCAGTCAGGCGGCATGTCCGAAGATAACATTCGCTACGATATTCTGGCCAGCGAAGCCTTGCGGGGCATGATTCGAACCATCCTGCAGCGCGTTCAGAAGCGCGGCTTGCCTGGTGAACATCATTTCTACATCACTTTCGACACAACGGCTCCGGGGACGATCCTCTCCAAGCGGCTCAAGGATCAGTATCCGGAAGAGATGACCGTCGTGCTTCAGTACCAGTTCTGGGATCTGATGGTTTACGATGACCGTTTCGAAGTGAAACTGTCATTCAATACGATCCCGGAGAGGCTGGTTGTGCCCTTTTCCTCGATCAAGAGTTTCGTCGATCCCAGCGTGCCGTTCGGTTTCAGCCCGACGCTGTTCGCTCCCGTCGCCCCGCGTGCGGACGCACAGCGGCCCGAACCTCGATCTCAGACCGGGCCACAGCAGGACCGCGCCGCGCTGCCGGGTCCGCCGCCCGATTTCGCCAAGGCCGAAGAGACGCCGGTGTCAGGCGAGATTATCGCTGCCGATGAGGAAAAGGAGGATGACCGGCCGGAAAAAGAGTCTGCCAAAGTCGTCGAACTGGATTTGTTCCGCAAAAAATAAGCGGTCCTGGAAATCGCCTCAGCTAACCAGCTTTCGACTCGTCCCAGAATGCAGCCTCGATCTTGTGGCCGTCCGGGTCGCGTACGAAACAGCCGTAATAGGCCTCGCCATAATGCGGGCGCTCGCCCGGAGCGCCGTCACTTTGCGCGCCAGCCTCCAGCGCCGCATCGTAAAATGCCTGCACCTGGTCCTTCGACAACGCAATGAAACCGAAATGCGTACCGTTTCCTGGAGCGGCGGGGTTACCGTCGATCGGCCTCTGCACCCAGAATTCGGGATAGACCTTGCCATAAGCGACCGCGCCCGGATGCTCCATGATCCGTCTGCATCCGATCAGGCCGAGCACCTTGTCGTAAAATGCGGTGGAGCGCTCGAAATCGTTGGTTCCTATCGACACGTGACTCATGACGCTGGGATTTTCGTCCATCGGATCACCTTCTCCCCGGATATTGCCTTCGAGGCTGCATTTAAAAAGCCAAACCCTAATCGAAAATATGACGCGCCATATGGAAACTTACCGTCCAGTTCGGCGCATCCACAATCTGGCTGATGCGCAGGTCCCCCGCAACACTGCAAAGCATATACGCCTCTACCGGCGCCAATCCTTCCCGCGCCGTGAGTTCGCCGATCATGGCTCGCACAGCGTCGCGGCACGCTTCATGCAGATCCGGCCCGACGCCCAGCGTGATATCGACGGGGCCGGGCTGGGGCCGGGGAGCCACCGGACGCGTCAACCTCGGAAAAGGCGTCTGCGAGCCTGGAATGAGATCGAAGCCGAGCGTCACCTCCATCGGGCTTTCGATGGCGGTGCCGCAGACCTCGCCATCGCCCTGAGCGGCGTGCGTGTCGCCAATGGAAAAAAGCGCACCGTCGACCTCGACCGGCAGGTAGAGCGTACTTCCGGCAACAAAATCGCGCACGTCGATATTCCCGCCTGTCCGGCGCGGCGGGATCACGGAATG
>CAYOUE010000307.1:0-1921 GCA_964407075.1 uncultured Hyphomicrobiaceae bacterium | reverse complement strand
CCTTCGAGGCAGCGTGCGCCGGCCTGGACAGACATGCGCCCGGCCACTTCCGACATCGGCGCGAGCAGCGGCAGCCCGCCTTTCGGCGAAGTTACGGTTTCGTAGGCGATCGCCGTGCAGCCCGATTTGACCAGCCCGGCTGCCTGAACCGGATCGGCGGCCAGATGCAGATAGGTAAATAGGAACTGGCCAGGGCGCAGCATGGCGCATTCGGCCGGTTGCGGCTCCTTGACCTTCACGATCATGTCGGCGGACTGGAACACGGACGCCGCATCCGGCACGATCGTGGCGCCAGCAGCTTCGTAAACCGCATCGGACTGGCCGATGCCTTCGCCCGCGCCGCTCTCGACCAACACGGCATGGCCGTCGCGCACCAGTTCCTGCACGCTCCCGGCGACGAGGCCGACGCGCCTTTCGTTGGTCTTGATTTCCTTGGGGATGCCGATGCGCATAACGCCCTCCTGATCCGGGTCTGGTGGTAAAGAGCTGCGCCGTAACGCCCTCTCCAACTGGGAGAGGGTTGGGGTGATGGGGCAGGCGCCAAATATCCGCTGTGTAACCCCTCACCCGGCACTTCGTGCCGACCTCTCCCGATGGGAGAGGTAAGTTCCAGGCAGCTCCTTGATCTCCTCGAATCATAGGGAAATCGCAGGAGAAGGTGCTTTTGAAGTTTGGCTTCGCGCTTGTGCTTTTTTCGGCGCGGACGGGCCTAATCAGCAGTTTTTTCGGTGAGACGGTCGAGCGGTATCGGTGCGCCCTCTTTCACCGGCTTGGTGACGATATAGCTGAAATAGCGGTCGATGCCGATGTCGGCTTCGAGCAGCCGGTCCATGAGCCGCTGATAGCTGTCCACGTCCCGCGTGACCACCTTCATGATGTAGTCCACGCCGCCGCCTGTCGCATGGCATTCGACGATTTCCGGCGCGCTCCGCACGGCCGCCTCGAAGCGCTCGAAATCGGAACTGTGATGATGGGTGAGCGTCAGCTCGACCATGACGGTCGTCGCCCCGGCCAGCTTCTTCACGTCGATCCGCGCATGATAACCGGTGATGATCCCGGCCTTTTCCAGACGCCGCAGCCGCTCCCAGGCCGGGCTGGGCGACAGGTTTATCTCCTCGGCGAGCTTAACCTTGGAAATCCGCCCGTCGCGCTGGAGGATTTCGAGGATCTTCAGATCGTGGGAATCGAGTTTCGTCATGCCTCGATCAGTGTACCGTATCCGCGGGCCTCGGCAATCGCGGCTGCGTGGACGGCGATGGCGGTGTCCTGAACCCCGGTTCCGGTCAGGTCGCAGACCGTTATCTCCTCCTCCGAGCCGCGTCCCGGTTTCAGCCCTGCGCAGATTTCGCCGATCTCCACCGGCTGAAGTCCTGTAACGCCGGCGGCTTCCGCGCCGCGCAACTCGCCGCGGCTGCGGGACTGTTCGATCCGGTCGCAGACGAACAGGTCCGCGCGGGCCAGAATCTGCGGATCGAGTTCGTTCTTCTCGGGCGCATCCGACCCCATCGCGGTGACGTGCAGGCCGGGGTGCAGCCAGTCCGCCATGAGGACCGGCGAGCGGGCCGGCGTCGCGGTCACGACGATCTGCGAGCGGCGCACCACTTCTTCCGCGCTTGCCGCTCTCCGCACCGGAACGCCCAGCACGCCGGACTGCTCCTGCGCGAAGCGGTCCGCCGCTTCGGCGCGCGGCGCCCAGACCAGCAGCTCCGCGAAATCGCGCTCCAGCTTCAGCGCCTGCATCTGAAGCCTCGCCTGCATCCCCGCGCCGATCACGCCCGCCGTCTGGACGCGCCGAGGCGCAAGATGCCGGGCCGCGACCGCTCCAGCCGCCGCCGTGCGCAGATCGGTCAGGTAGCCGTTGTCGAGCAGCACCGCCCTGACGATCCCCGTCTCCGACGAGAGCAGCACCATGAGGCCGTTC
>CAYOUE010000306.1:0-1927 GCA_964407075.1 uncultured Hyphomicrobiaceae bacterium | reverse complement strand
CGGTGCGCTTCAATCCGCTGCTGGAGGTGCGCCGCGGCCGCGACGAAGTGCGCGACGTGCAGAACATCGCCGACATTCTCGTCGATCCCGAAGGGGCAAGAGAGCGGCGCGATCACTGGGAAAAGACCGCCCATGCGCTTCTCGTCGGCGCCATTCTCCATGTGCTTTATGCCGAGGAGGAAAAGACGCTTGCCCGTGTCGCTCATTTTCTTGCCGATCCAGCACGCTCCATCCGCCGCACCTTGTGGGCGATGCTGACCACCAACCATATCGGCAGCGAAGCGGCGCCGGGCGCACACCCTGTGATCGCCTCGATCGCGCGCGAGGTCTTGAACAAATCCGAGAACGAACGCTCAGGCGTCGTCTCGACGGCGATGAGCTTTCTCGGGCTCTATCGCGATCCGGTCATTGCCGCCAACACGGCGCAATCGGACTTCCGGATCGCCGATCTGATGAGCGGTCCGCGTCCCGTCTCGCTCTATCTCGCCGTGCCGCCATCCGATCTCTCGCGCACGCGACCGTTGATCCGTATGCTCCTCAATCAGATCGGCCGCAGGCTCACTGAACACCACGAGCATGAGGAGAGCGGTGGCAAGAGTAACAGGCTGCTCCTGATGCTTGATGAGTTCCCGGCGCTCGGGCGGCTGGACTTCTTCGAAAGCGCGCTCGCATTTCTCGCCGGCTATGGCATCCGGGCGTTTCTGGTGGCGCAGTCGCTCAACCAGATCGACAAGGCGTATGGGGCCAACAACGCCATTCTCGACAACTGCCATGTCCGCGTTGCCTTCGCGCCTAATGACGAACGCACGGCGAGGCGTTTGTCCGATGCGCTCGGCACCGCCACGGAAGAACGCCATCAGCGCAATCTTTCCGGGCGCCGCTTCTCGGCCTGGCTGTCCCATACCACGATCTCGCATCAGGAGACGGCGCGTCCTCTCTTGACGCCCGGCGAAATCCTTCAGCTTCCCCAGGATGAATCCCTGGTCTTCCTTTCCGGCACGCCGCCGATCCGGGCGCGCAAACTGCACTATTACCGCGACCGCAATTTCCTTGAACGCCGCCTGCCGCCCCCTGAACGCGCAGCCGGTCGAAAGGCCGGAAGGGGAGAAGGCCACGACTGGACCGGCTTCATCCGCACACCGCATCCGGGGCTGGAGCACGAAGGGACAGAGGCGGTTATAGCCAGCGGTGAACATCACGAGGACGGGCTCCAAGATCACTCGCTCACTGTTTCAGTTCCCAACCTCAATCGCGGAACAATGCCGACGCTCTTCGATGAACGGGACGGAAGCGCTTCATCTGAAGCCGATGATGACGGCGCGACGATCGAGCTGCCGGGCGGGGTGCGGCTGTCATGAGAAAGAAGCGCTACTGCCTCTATCTCTCCCGCCCGCTTGCGAACAAATTCGAGCAGGTCGCGATGAAGCGCAAGCGTTCGAAGTCCGCCTTTCTCGAGGACGCGCTCCGCCAGATGCTTGAGCCCGAGACACATCCCGGCGTGGAGGACACCTTGCTGCGGCGGCTCGACGCGATGAGCCGGTCGAACGGCGCGCTGGAGCGCGAGCTTTTCGTGATCGGCGAAACCCTGGCGCTGCTGGTTCGCTATTTCCTGACCATCACGCCGCCGCTGGCCTCCAGCGAGCAAGAGGCGGCCCGTCTCCTCGGCAAGGAACGCTATCAGGCCTTCCTCACCCAGATCGGCCGCCGCATCGGCGCCAATCGCCGCTTTGCCGCAGAGGTGCTCGAGAACGTCCGCATGCCCGCATCCGACGTCTTCGCCAACGGGCAAGAGCCTGAAGCGCGCGCCAATGGCGCAAGAGCACCGCATCAAGATGAACCCGCATTGACCGCAACCAACCAGGGAGAAGATCGTCATGGTTGACCTGATCAGACTGACCGGGAGCCAGCAAGCCACCCAACGCCGCCG
>CAYOUE010000305.1:0-1997 GCA_964407075.1 uncultured Hyphomicrobiaceae bacterium | reverse complement strand
AGGAGATGCTTTACCCGACCAGCTATCTGAAATCGAAGGGGCTGGGCAAGGCGTGCGCGCTCGTCACCGACGGGCGCTTCTCGGGCGGCACGTCGGGGCTGTCCATCGGCCATGTCTCGCCGGAAGCCGCCGAGGGCGGAACGATCGCGCTCGTGCGCGACGGCGACACGATCGAGATCGACATCCCGAACCGCACGATCAGTCTCGCCGTCAGCGACAGCGAACTCGCCGCACGCCGGACCGAGCAGGAAAAGGCCGGCTTCAAACCGGCGGCCCCGCGTCCGCGCAAGGTCACGGCGGCGCTGCGCGCCTATGCGGCGATGGCGACGAGCGCTTCGAATGGCGCGGTCCGCCATGTGCCGGAATAAGGCGAAGCGCAGCCTCAGGGCCGTGCGCTTACCCAGGCGCCGTTCTGCTGCGACGAGCGCGCGCAGGCGTCGATGAAGACCATGCCCGCAAGCCCGTCCGCCACGGTCGGATAGATCACGTCAGGCGGAACCGGCGCGCCATTACGCTTCGCCAGAATCGCCCGCGCCGCTTCGGCGTAGATCGTGGCGAAGCCCTCCAGATAGCCCTCAGGATGTCCCGAGGGAATGCGAGTGACGCGGGCCGCCGCTTCGCCCGCACCCGCCCCTGCGCGCGTAATCAGCCGTTTCGGTTCCCCGAACGGCGCGTACCAGAGATGGTTCGGCTGCTCCTGCGCCCATTCGAGACCGCCTTTGGTCCCGTAGACGCGCAGGCGCAGCGCGTTCTCGTTGCCCGGCGCGACCTGGCTCGACCAGAGCATCCCCTTCGCCCCGCCCGCAAAGCGCAGGAGGATATGTGCATTGTCGTCGACCCGGCGGCCTTCGACGAAACTGCTCAGGTCGGCCGCAAGCGCCTCCAGCGTCAGGCCGGTCACGAAACTCGCGAGATTGAGCGCGTGCGTGCCAATGTCGCCGATCGAGCCGCCTGCGCCCGATTGCGCAGGATCGGTGCGCCAGCCTGCCTGCTTCTGGCCGGTATCCTCCAGCTTTTCGGTCAACCAGTCCTGCGGATATTCGGCCTGCACAACGCGGATTTCGCCGAGATCGCCATTCGCAACCATTTCACGCGCCTTCCGCACCATCGGATAGCCGGTGTAATTGTGCGTCAGCACGAATAGCGCCTCGCTTTGCCCCGCCAGCGCAGCAAGCGCCCGCGCATCCTCCAGCGTCGAGGTCAGCGGCTTGTCGCAAATGACATGTATCCCTCGCGTCAAAAACGCGCGCGCAACGGGATAGTGCATGTGGTTAGGCGTTACAATCGAAACCGCCTCGATTCCGTCGGAACGCGCCGCCTCGGCTTCAGCCATCTCCTGAAAGCCGGCATATATCCTGTCCTCGGACAGTCCGAGCGCCTTGCCGGAGCGGAGCGATTTCTCCGGCGTCGAAGACAGCGCGCCAGCGACGACATCGTAATGGCCGTCGAGACGCGCCGCGATACGGTGAACGCCGCCGATGAACGCGCCCTCGCCGCCTCCGACCATGCCGAGTCGGATCCGGCCTGCGCTGCTATCGCTTTTACCCTCGATCGTCATGGCTCATATCCCCAGCATACGGCGGTTTGCGGCTTCATCCGTTCCCGCTCCGGCGAAATCGTCGAAGGCGGTTTCGGTCACGCGGATGATATGATCGCGGACGAATGCGGCCCCTTCGCGCGCGCCGTCCTCGGGATGCTTCAGGCAGCATTCCCATTCCACGACGGCCCAGCCGTCGAAATCAATTGCCGCCATCTTCGAGAAAATCGCGCCGAAATCGATCTGGCCGTCGCCCAGCGAGCGGAAGCGCCCTGCCCTGTCAACCCAGCCCTGATAGCCGGAATAGACGCCCTGCCGGCCGGTCGGATTGAACTCGGCGTCCTTGACGTGGAACATCCGTATGCGGTCCTTGTAGATGTCGATATTATCGAGATAGTCGAGCGCCTGCAGCACGTAATGCGACGGATCGTACAGCATGTTGGCGCGGGGATGATTGCCG
>CAYOUE010000304.1:0-2003 GCA_964407075.1 uncultured Hyphomicrobiaceae bacterium | reverse complement strand
GCGCACCGTACGCGACGCCGCGATCATGCTGCGCCACATGGCGAGCCACGATCCGAAAGACTCCACGAGCGCCGACCGTCCCGTGCCCGATTACGAAAAGGCGCTGGCGAAGACGGTGAAGGGCCTGCGCATCGGCGTGCCGAAGGAATACCGCATCGAGGGCATGTCCGCCGAGGCGGACGAGCTGTGGGAGCGCGGCATCGCATGGTTCCGGGACGCGGGCGCGACGATCGTGGATATCTCCCTGCCGCACACGAAATACGCGCTGCCCGCCTATTACATCGTCGCGCCCGCCGAGGCGTCGTCGAACCTTGCCCGCTATGACGGCGTCCGCTACGGCGCGCGCGTCGACGGCAAGGATGTCATTGATATGTATGAGGAAACGCGCTCGCATGGCTTCGGCGCGGAGGTCAAGCGGCGCATCCTGATCGGGACCTATGTGCTGTCGGCGGGCTATTACGACGCCTATTACATCAAGGCGCAGAAGGTCCGCACGCTGATAAAGCAGGACTTCGAGGACGCCTTCGAAAAGGTGGACGCGGTGCTGACGCCCGCCACGCCGTCCCCCGCCTTCGGCATCGGCGAGAAGGGCGGCGACCCGATCGAGATGTACCTCAACGACATCTTCACCGTGACGGTGAACATGGCCGGACTGCCGGGCATTTCCGTGCCCGCCGGGCTGTCGAAGGAGGGGCTGCCGCTCGGCTTGCAGATCATCGGGCGCGCGTTCGACGAAGAGACGGTGCTGCAGGCGGCGCAGGTGATCGAGGACGCGGCCGGGCGTTTCGATGCGCCGGAAGCTTGGTGGGCGAATGGCGGCGCGGCTCCTGCGAAGACGGCCAAGCCCGCCGCGAAGAAGCCCGCGAAGGCCAAGTCTGCGGCGAAGAAATCCCGATAGAAACATGAGATTTTCAGTGATGCCTGCTGGTGCAACAATCTCAGACGAAATGGCCGCGATGGCGGGCATCCAGAGGCAATTGCGCTCGGGCAAGAAATGGATCCCCGCCCGCATGGGGATTGCCGCATCTCGATGGCGCAGAACAGGAAGCGAGTGGTGAATGTCCGTACGCGCTCCGCAGGATTGCGAAAACATGGAGCAGGTCCGCGCCGAGATCGACCGTCTGGACGCGGCGATCCTCGATCTGGTGGCGGAGCGTTTCGGCTATGTCGACCGCGCCTGGCAACTCAAGACGCACAAGGCCGAAGCCGTCGTGCCCTGGCGCATCCAGCAGGTGATCGACCGCGTCCGCGCCCGCGCCAAAGACAAGGGCGTCCCGCCTGAACTCGCCGAGGCGCTCTGGCGGCAGATGATCGGCTGGTTCATCCAGTATGAAGAAGAGAAATTGCCGAACGGGGACCACGGATCCGGTGGTTAGTCTTCACTGCATTCTCCCCTCGCGGGAGAAGGCTCCCGCCGAAGGCGGGTGGATGAGGGGGGCTTAGAGGTTTTGGCCCCACCCTCACCCGGCGCTAAAGCGCCGCCCTCTCCCGCTCGTGAGCCTTTACGGCGAACGACAAGCATTCGCCTTCGGGAGAGGGCTAAAATAGCGAATTTAAAAACACGAGAGCCAAGCCATGAACATCCAGCCACGTCAGGAAAATCTCGTCGATGGCGCGACCGGCCCCTGGGAAATCATCATCGGCATGGAAGTCCATGCGCAGGTCACGTCGCGCTCCAAACTGTTCTCCGGCGCCTCGACCGAGTTCGGCGGCGAACCGAACAGCCATGTCTCGCTCGTCGACGCCGCCATGCCCGGAATGCTGCCCGTCATCAACGCCGAATGCGTCGCCCAGGCCGTCCGCACCGGCCTCGGCCTCAAGGCGCAGATCAACCTCACCTCCGTCTTCGACCGGAAGAACTATTTCTACCCGGACCTGCCGCAGGGCTATCAGATCTCGCAATACAAATACCCGATCGTCGGCGAGGGCGCCGTCACGGTCGACATGTGGAAGGAGGGCTACTCCATCGAGGTCGGCATCGAGCGCCTGCATCTGGAGCAGGA
>CAYOUE010000303.1:0-2023 GCA_964407075.1 uncultured Hyphomicrobiaceae bacterium | reverse complement strand
TGGAGATCGCGCCGGAGATGAAAGGCTGGACGGCCGCAAGCATCCGGATATGGCTTTCCGCCGACAGAAAACGCTTACCCTTCTTGCCGCATGGATTGGCGCAATCGAAGACCGGCAGGTGCTCGGACTTGAGGCCCGGTGCGCCCTCGACGGTCATCGCGCCGCAGCAATATTCGTTTGCAGCCTCGATTTGAGCCCTGGTGTAGCCGAGATGGCCGAGCAGATCGAACGCCGGGTCGTCGAGATCGTCTTTCGCAATGCCGAGCGTTCCGGTGCAGAACTCTTCGCCCAGCGTCCATTTGTTGAATGCAAACTTGATGTCGAACGCGCTTTTCAGTCCGCTCTCGACCGTCGCGATGATCTCGTCCGTAAAGCCCTTAGCCTTCAGGCTTGCATGGTTGATATGCGGGGCGTCCTTGAGCGTGCCGTGGCCGACGGCATAGCCGATGATCGCCTCGATCGCGTCCTCGCTGTAGCCGAGCGTGCGCAGGGCTTCGGGCACGGCGCGGTTGATGATCTTGAAATAGCCGCCGCCCGCCAGCTTCTTGAACTTCACGATGGCGAAATCCGGCTCGATCCCGGTCGTGTCGCAATCCATGACAAGTCCGATCGTGCCGGTCGGTGCGATCACGGTCGCCTGCGCATTGCGGAAACCGTGCTGCTGGCCGAGATCGATGGCGCGGTCCCAGGCCTGACGCGCCGCGACGACAAGCTTCTGGTCGGGGCAGGCCGCCTTGTCGAGCGGGACGGGCAGGGTGCTCAGCTTTTCGTAATTGGCGCTTTCGCCCCATGCCGCTCGGCGATGGTTGCGGATCACGCGCAGCATGTGGCCGGCGTTCTCCTCATAGCCCTCGAAGGCGCCGAGCCGTTCGGCCATCTCCGCCGATGTCGCATAGGACATGCCGGTCATCAGCGCTGAGAGCGCCGCCGCCGTCGCACGGCCCTCGTCGGAGTCGTAGGCAATGCCCGACACCATGAGCAGCCCGCCAATATTGGCATAGCCGAGGCCCAGCGTGCGGTAGCGGTAGGAGCGTTCGGCGATTTCCTTGGACGGGAACTGAGCCATCGTCACCGAAATTTCCAGCACGATCGTCCACAGCCGCGAAGCATGGGCGAAGCCGTCCACGTCGAAGCGCTTTTCCGCGTCCCGGAAGCTCATGAGGTTGAGTGAGGCGAGATTGCAGGCGGTATCGTCAAGGAACATGTATTCCGAACACGGATTGGAGCCGCGGATCGGCCCCGAGGCGGGGCAGGTGTGCCAGTCGTTGATCGTGGTGTCGAACTGCACGCCGGGATCGGCGGAGGCCCATGCGGCATAAGCGATCTGGTCCCACAGATCGCGCGCCCGCACCGTCCGCATCGTCTCGCCGGTTATGCGCGAGATCAGCGGCCAGTCGCCGTCCTCCTCGACCGCTTTCAGGAAGCGGTCGTCGAGGCGAACGGTGTTGTTGGAGTTCTGGCCCGACACGCTGCGATAGGCTTCGCCTTCCCAGTCGGTGTCGTAGACCGGGAACTCGATGGTCTTGTAGCCCTGGCGCGCAAACTGGATGACGCGCTGGATGTAATTGTCGGGGACATGCGCCTTGCGCGCCGCGCGGATTTCACGCTTCAGCGCCGGATTCCTCGCCGGATCGAAGCAGTCTTCGCCCTCGCCGTCGCAATTGGCACAGGCTTTCATCACCGCGGCGAGATGCTTTGCGCAGGCCTTCGAGCCGGCCACGAGCGCGGCGACCTTCTGCTCCTCGATGACCTTCCAGCCGATGAAGGCCTCGATGTCGGGGTGGTCGGCGTCCACGATCACCATTTTGGCCGCCCGGCGCGTCGTGCCTCCGGACTTGATCGCGCCTGCCGCGCGGTCGCCTATCTTGAGGAAGCTCATGAGGCCGGAGGAACGGCCGCCGCCCGACAGTCTTTCTCCTTCGCCGCGCAGGCTGGAGAAATTCGTCCCCGTGCCGGAGCCGTATTTGAACAGCCGGGCCTCGCGGACCCAGAGGTCCATGATGCCGTTCTCGTTGACGAGATC
>CAYOUE010000302.1:1853-2084 GCA_964407075.1 uncultured Hyphomicrobiaceae bacterium | reverse complement strand
CGCCAACCTGCCGGAGCAGGACGAGGTGTTTCCCGACCGGGACCATTTCGGGCGCATCTTCTACAACCAGGCCAACATGTCGGCGAAAGGGATTCCGCAGATTGCCGTCGTCATGGGGTCGTGTACGGCTGGTGGGGCTTATGTGCCTGCGATGTCGGATGAAACCATCATCGTGAAAAATCAGGGTACGATCTTTCTGGCCGGGCCGCCGCTGGTCAAGGCAGCCACCGG
>CAYOUE010000302.1:0-1843 GCA_964407075.1 uncultured Hyphomicrobiaceae bacterium | reverse complement strand
GAGCTTGGCGGCGGCGACGTTCATACGCGGCTTTCGGGCGTGGCCGACCATCTGGCGCGCAACGACATCCATGCGCTTGCGCTGGCGAGACGTGCAGTTGCGAATCTCAACCGGACAAAGCCTGCGCAGATGGAACTGCAGACGCCGGAAGATCCGCTTTACGATCCGGCTGAAATCGCCGGCGTCGCTCCGGCCGATCTGCGCACGCCCTATGATATCCGCGAAGTTCTGGCGCGGCTGGTGGACGGGTCGCGCTTCGACGAATTCAAGACGCGTTACGGCGCAACACTCGTCACCGGCTTCGCGCACGTTCACGGCATTCCGGTAGGCATGGTCGCCAATAACGGCGTGCTGTTCTCCGAAAGCGCGCTCAAGGGGGCGCATTTCGTCGAATTATGCAGTCAGCGGAGAATTCCGCTCGTTTTCCTCCAGAACATTACCGGCTTCATGGTCGGGCGCGCCTACGAGGCGGGCGGCATCGCCAAGGACGGAGCGAAGCTGGTCACGGCGGTTGCGACATCGCAGGTCCCGAAGATCACGGTAATCGTCGGCGGTTCTTTCGGCGCGGGCAATTACGGCATGTGCGGGCGGGCCTATTCGCCGCGTCTTCTATGGACCTGGCCGAACTCACGGATCAGCGTCATGGGCGGCGAACAGGCTGCGGGCGTATTGGCCGCGGTGAAACGCGAGGGCATCGAACGCAGCGGAGGAACGTGGAGCGCAGAGCAAGAAGCGGAGTTCAAACGCCCGACGCTGGAGATGTTCGAGCGCCAGAGCCATCCGCTTTACGCCTCGGCGCGGCTCTGGGACGACGGGATCATCGACCCTGCGAAGACGCGCGACGTCCTGGCGCTCAGCCTTTCCGCTGCGCTCAACGCGCCGGTCGAGGACACGCGCTTCGGCGTGTTCAGGATGTGAGAGCTAAGCGGATATGTTCAGCCTGCGCATCAAGGAAAGTTCCGCTGCGGGATCAATGTTCCCTTTCGAATTCCTCGACAAGTCCCGTGTTGCGGTCGATTTCGATCTCGTATCTGCGGCCGTCGCGGGCAACTTCCACTTCAAATTCGTCGCCATCGGCTTCAAACTCGACAACCTGATAGCCCATGCTTTCAAGCTCGGCTCGAATTTCGCTTTCCGAAGTCCCGATGTAACGTTCGAAAACAGGCTCCTCAGTCTGGGCATGGGCAGATATGGCAAAGAGCATCGCCATCACAGCGGCGAAAAGTTTGATTGTCAGGATCGGCATTCAATATCTCCTATCGAATTCACATTACGAAAACGAATGCAGGCCGCTTTTCTTTCCCCACCGCGGCAAAATGTCCATAAAGGAGCCTGAGTCGTGTTTGGCAAGATCCTGATCGCCAATCGCGGAGAGATCGCCTGCCGGGTCATCGCGACGGCGCGGCGGATGGGCGTCAGTACGGTGGCTGTATTCTCCGATGCCGACGCTGGCGCACGCCATGTCGATATGGCGGACGAGTCTTTTCATATAGGTCCGGCGCCAGCTGCCGAAAGCTATCTGTCTGCGGAGAAGATCATCGCGGCGGCGCGGAAGGCTGGCGCGGAGGCGATCCATCCCGGCTACGGTTTCCTGTCGGAGAATCCCGATTTTGCAGAAGCTGTCGAGGATGCAGGGCTGATCTTTATCGGTCCTCCAGCCTCGGCGATCCGCGCCATGGGACTGAAGGATGCCGCCAAGCGCGCGATGGAAAAGGCCGGCGTTCCGGTTGTGCCCGGCTATCACGGTGAAAATCAGGGCGCGGAATTTCTTTCGGGCGAGGCCGAACGGATCGGCTATCCGGTGCTCATCAAGGCGCGGGCGGGGGGCGGCGGCAAGGGCATG
>CAYOUE010000301.1:0-2111 GCA_964407075.1 uncultured Hyphomicrobiaceae bacterium | reverse complement strand
GCACCAGACTACGAATCTGGGGGTCGGGAGTTCGAATCTTCCCCGGTGCGCCAATCTAAAACCTTTATAAATCAAGACCTTTCGTCTCGCCTCTAAACCGAGATGGCAAGCCGATTTCTGCGCGTTTTCCGGTAAAGGTAACGCCACAAGTAACGGAAGTCGCCATTCCCCCTGCCGTTCTCTGGCCAATGTACAAAGTGCAATAGCGCCCCCCTAATGCGACCGAGAGTGTGAGACAACGTGGCCGAACGTAAAGGTGAGGACGGCAATGGCTGATTTTGAGACACCGCAAAAACTGATGGCCACGAGGGCCGTGCGCCAGGCGTGCGGAAAGATCTCCGATATGACGCTATATCGACGGCAGGAGAAAAAGTTGCTTCCGCGCCCCGTCTACATCAACGGGCGGCGCTACTGGCCCGAAAGCGTTATCTCATAGCTTCAGGAGAAGGGGCGCGTCGATCTGCGCGAGCGCGACGCCGCCGCCCGTGAGCCGGAGACGGCGGCATGAGCGGCCCGCAAAACGGCGAGAGCCGCGGCGTTCCTGGCACGCGGCTCTCTGAATCCGTCTCAGCAGTAATGACAGTTTGCATAGACTTCATGCTGGCGCTGCTCCGGACCCGTGATGCAGCGGCGGTGCCGTGAGCGCCTTTTCACCTGGTGAGGCGCTAGCCATTAACGATGATTACCAAATCCGATCAATCAGGCAATCATGATTATTAATTCTAATCGAGTAGTGCGTTCCGGTCAAGCGGGACGCCAACATGTCGAACGATAATCCGTCCTATCCGACGGCCAAGAGCCTGTCCGATGCGCTGCATGGCGCGCAGCATCAAAACCACTTCATGGCTCGATGTCCCGCGCATGACGATGCAAAGGCATCACTCAGCATCCGCGAGAAAAAGGGCAAGGTCCTTTTTCACTGCCATGCCGGATGCACGCAGGCCGATGTTCTGGACGCTTTAAGGGCGCGCGGCCTCTGGCCTGAGTGTAAGGAGCGCAGCATCATCGCCGCCTATGACGACGCTACGGCAGGACTCACCGACAAAGATGCGCGGACGGTCGCAAAGCGCATGGGCCTGAAGCCGTCGCAGATCAGCCGGTTGAGAGCGGCGCTTTCCAACAGGGACGAATATGTCCGCGCCACTGCCTTTCAGATCTGCACGGCAGTGAACGAGGCCAGCGTATGACCAAGGCCCGGGCGGCTATCGCGTCATCGACGGCGATACGATCGAAGCGCCGTTCGGCGTCAAGTACCGCCTGCCCGGCATACGCTCGCGCATGTAGAAGTCGATGGTGTAGATGTTGGCGAGATCCTGATCGGCGAAGGCTTGGCGCGCCCCTATCATGGCGAGCGGCGCAAAAGCTGGTGCGAGTGATGTCAGCGCAACAACCAGCCGAAGACAAGAACCGTAATTGCGAAGCCAATCAGGTAAATGACGACGCTTGTCCAAGCTGGTCTTTGCCGGAATGAAAGCTGCTCATCATCCGGTAGCCATCCGCGACCGTGACACCTGGGGCAGTTTCCGTAATGCCCGGTGCCGTCGCATAAGGGGCAGGGCCTCATCGCAACGGTCTCCACTGCTAAACCGCATGCGCTGATTCTGCCACAAGGCTATCGCTGTTGTAAGCGGGGTGTTTCTGAACTTGCGTAAAGAGATATTATCGCAAGTGATTTATGGAAAAATAACCTCTGTTAAAGACAGGCGAGTCCGGTATCCGCTAGTGACTCCAATAGATATGCGAATCACTGGATCTAAATCGTAACCTGCTATTTTGCCTAACTCATTGAAAAACAAGCAGCTATCCGACTTGCATTACAAAAAGGATCGTAAGTCGGATAGCTATTGGAAAAACAATAGGTTAGATCGAAATGAGGCTTACCGAACTCACAGCAGACCAACGACGCCGGTTGGTTGATGCTAAGCAGGCTTTTGAGGCCTGGCGCTCAGCTGACCGCGAATTTCGCCACAGCTACCGCAGTTCAAAGCAATGGAAGCGAGTTGATGGGACAGAGCAACTCTATAGGACTTAAGGCAATGTGGCCAATTACGTAGGCCCGATCACAGCACAAGCACGGCGCTCCGAGACCGCAGTCCTGGAGCGCACATGCT
>CAYOUE010000300.1:0-2139 GCA_964407075.1 uncultured Hyphomicrobiaceae bacterium | reverse complement strand
TTACGCCGCGCTCGACTGCGCCGTCGTCGCCGCGATCCACCCGTTCTACACGGCCAGCTTCCGCGAATTCGAAGCGGCCGGGCGCCCCATCGTCGGCTCAGCCCCGGTCGGCGTTGACGGAACCGCCGCCTGGCTCGACGCGATTGCCGAGGCCGCGGGCGTCGATCCCGCCAAGCGCGACGCGGCGAAGAACAAATTCCTGCCCGCGATCAGGGGCGCGCTCGCCGCCATGCCGATCAAGGGCCGGATCACCGTTTCCGGCTATGAAGGCTCCGAGCTGCTGGTCGCCCGGCTGCTCGTCGAAAGCGGGGCCGAAGTGCCCTATGTCGGAACCGCCTGTCCGCGCACGCCCTGGTCGGACCCCGACCGCGTCTGGCTTGAGGAGCGCGGCGTGCACATCCAATACCGCGCCTCGCTGGAGCAGGACCTGGCGGCCTTCGAGGAGTTCAAGCCCGACCTCGCCATCGGCACGACGCCGGTCGTGCAGAAGGCGAAGGAAAAGGCGACGCCCGCGCTGTACTTCACCAACCTGATTTCCGCCCGTCCGCTGATGGGACCGGCCGGTGCGGGTTCGCTCGCCCAGGTCGTCAACGCCGCCATCGCCAATGGCGCGCGCTTCAAGGAAATGGACGAATTTTTCGGCGAAACCGGGCGCGGAGAGAACGCCGGCGTGTGGGAAGCGACCCCTCAGCCGAACCCGAAATTCCGCGAGAAATACCGCAAGAAACTGGAAGCCGCAGCGAAAGCGCGCAATGTCGAGGAGGCGACCGGATGCTGATCCTCGACCACGACCGCAACTTTTGTCGTCCCGGCCGAAGAGCCGGGATCCAATGCCGTATCGGCCAGGTAACTCACAAGCCGCGATTGAATTGGATCCCGGTCAGTCCTTCGGGCTTCCGGGACGACACACACTTTGCGCCATGCCGGTTGCCTCATACATCGGAGAGGTCGCGCG
Source organism: uncultured Hyphomicrobiaceae bacterium (assembly GCA_964407075.1). GTDB lineage: Bacteria > Pseudomonadota > Alphaproteobacteria > Rhizobiales > Rhodomicrobiaceae > JAHQVI01. The sequence goes on along the minus strand of CAYOUE010000300.1, from coordinate 1,184 downwards.
CATGTTAATTCTGGATCATGATCGCGCGGGCGGCTATTGGGGCTCGGTCTACGTCTTCACGGCGGTCAAGGGCCTTCAGGTCATAATCGACGGACCCGTAGGCTGCGAGAACCTGCCCGTCACTTCCGTTCTTCATTACACGGATGCTCTGCCTCCGCATGAGTTGCCCATCGTCGTGACGGGCCTGTCCGAGGACGAACTCGGCCAGCACGGCACGGAAGGGGCGCTGCGCCGCGCGCACAAGACCATCGACCCCTATCTGCCGAGCGTCGTCGTCACCGGCTCGATCGCGGAGATGATCGGCGGCGGCGTGACGCCGGAAGGCACAGGCATCCAGCGATTTCTGCCGCGCACCATCGACGAGGACCAGTGGGAAAGCGCCAACCGCGCCATGAACTGGCTGTGGACGCAATATGGCGCGAAGAAAATCCCCGAGAGGAAGCCCCGCAAGGAAGGGCAGAAGCCTCGCGTCAACATTATCGGCCCGGCCTACGGCACGTTCAACATGCCCTCCGACCTCGCCGAGATCCGCCGTCTCGTAGAAGGGATCGGCGCTGAGATCAATATGGTCTTCCCGCTCGGCAGCCATTTGGCCGATGTGCCGAAGCTGGTCGACGCCGACGCCAATATCTGTATGTACCGCGAATTCGGCCGGCTGCTCTGCGAGAACCTCGAACGGCCTTACCTGCAAGCGCCCATCGGCCTGCATTCGACGACGAAATTTCTGCGCAAGCTCGGCGAGCTGCTCGAACTCGACCCCGAGCCCTTCATCGAGAAGGAAAAGCACACGACCATCAAGCCGCTCTGGGATCTCTGGCGCTCGGTCACGCAGGACTTCTTCGCCACCGCCAGCTTCGGCATCGTGGCCAACGAGACCTACGCCCGCGGCGTGCGCAATTTCCTCGAAAACGAGATGGGCCTGCCTTGCGCCTTCGCCATCGCCCGGATCGCCGGCGGCAAGACCGACAACGCCGCGGTGCGCGCGCAGGTGCATGAGAAGAAGCCGCTGATCCTGTTCGGCAGCTACAACGAACGCATGTACGCCGCCGAAGCGGGCGGGCGCTCGATCTTCATACCCGCATCGTTCCCCGGCGCGATCATCCGCCGCCATACCGGCACGCCCTTCATGGGATATTCGGGCGCGACCTATCTGGTGCAGGAAGTGTGCAATGCATTGTTCGATG
>CAYOUE010000299.1:0-2142 GCA_964407075.1 uncultured Hyphomicrobiaceae bacterium | reverse complement strand
AGCCTTGATGGCGAAGGTTTCAGCGCGCGCCGCGCGAAGGTAACGCATGAACGATGCCTTGAAATTTGTGCTGAACGGCGAGCCGGTGACGATCGAGAAATGCGCGCCGGCGGCCACCTTGCTCAATTATCTCCGCTATCAACGGGGACTGACCGGGACCAAGGAAGGCTGCGCGGAAGGCGATTGCGGCGCGTGCACCGTCGCTCTCGGCGAGATTTCCGGGGGCGCGCTCCGGTATGGGGCCGTCAATGCCTGCATCCTTTTCCTGCCCATGCTGCACGGCAAATCGGTCGTCACGGTCGAGGGGCTGGCGTCGTCGGAGGGCGCGCTGCATCCCTGCCAGCAGGCGATCGTGGAGACGCACGGCTCGCAATGTGGCTTCTGCACGCCCGGTTTCGTGATGTCGCTCTATGTCATGGCCTGTTGCGGCAAAAGGCCCGATCTTGCGCGGATCAATGACGCGCTGGCCGGCAATCTGTGCCGCTGCACCGGCTACGGGCCGCTGATCGCCGCAGCGGAGCGCGCCTGCGCTGGCGAGCGCCCCGCATGGGACCTTGCCCGCGAGGTGAAGGAACTTGCGTTGCTCGACGCGATCGGCGAGGACGATGACCTGGCGATCGTCCATGAGGACGGAGCATTTTTCGCGCCCGCAAGCCTCGACGGTTTTGCGCGGCTTTGCGAAGAGCATCCGGAGGCCACGATTGTCGGCGGTGCGACGGATGTGGGCCTGTGGGTCACGAAACAGGACCGCGAGCTGCCCGTCATCATTCATGCCGGGCGGGTGCGCGAACTGAGAAGCGTCGTCCGCGCAGACGGCGTCATCCGCATCGGCGCTGGCGCGACCTATGCGGAGGCTGAAAGCGCGCTTGCGGAGGCTTATCCCGATTTCGGCGAACTGATCCGCCGGATCGGCGGGTTTCAGGTCCGCAATATGGGGACAATCGGCGGCAATATCGCCAACGGTTCGCCCATCGGCGACACGCCGCCGGCGCTGATCGCGCTCGGCGCGCGCCTCATCCTGCGCCGGGGCGGCGTCCGGCGCTCCATGCCTCTGGAGGATTTCTTCATCGCCTATGGCAGGCAGGACCGTTCGCCGGGCGAGTTCGTCGAAGCGGTCGAGGTTCCGCTTGCCGAAGATCCCGCGCGGCTGCGCTGCTACAAGATCTCCAAACGCTTCGATCAGGATATTTCCGCCCTGCTGGGCTGCTTCAACATCACGGTCGCGGACGGCGTGGTAGTCGAGGCGCGCATCTGTTATGGCGGCATGGCGGGGACGCCGAAACGCGCGGTTCATGTCGAGGCGGCGCTGGCCGGGCGGCCCTGGACGCAGGAGACGATCGAAGCCGCGATCCCTGCATTCGAGCAGGATTTCGCGCCGATCTCGGACATGCGCGGCTCGGCGGAATACCGGATGCTGAGTGCGAAGAACCTGCTGCGCAAATATTTCATGGAGACCCGGATGCCGGAGACGAAGACGCGGCTCGCCGGGCACGGGGCGGCGGCGTCATGAGCGCCATCGAAGGAGGCGCAGGCGATGCGCGCCGGCATGACAGCGCCCACAAGCATGTGAGCGGGGCTGCGGTCTATATCGACGACATGCCGGAGCCGCCCGGCCTGCTGCATGTGCATATCGCGCAGAGCCGCAAGGCCCACGCCCGGATTCTGCGGCTCGATCTGTCGAAGGTCCGCGCCGAGCCCGGCGTCTTCGCGGTACTGACCGCGGCGGACATACCCGGGCGCAACGATGTCAGCCCTGTCGCGGGCGACGATCCGATGTTCGCCGAAAGCCTCGTCGAATATTGGGGGCAGTCGCTGTTCGCGGTCGCCGCCGGAACGCGGCTTCAGGCGCGCCGGGCCGCAGCGCTTGCGGATATCGAATATGAGGAACTGCCCGCGATCCTGACCATCGACGAGGCGATGGACGCGCAATCCTTCCTGGACAAGCCTTATGTCATGGCGCGGGGAGATGCGGACGCCGCGATCGAGGCCGCGCCGCACAAGGTCGGCGGGCGGATCCGGATCGGCGGTCAGGAGCATTTCTACCTGGAGGGCCAGGCGGCGATGGCCGTCCCCGGCGAGGACGAGGATGTGACGGTCTACTCCTCGACGCAGCACCCGTCCGAAGTCCAGCACAAGGTCGCC
>CAYOUE010000298.1:0-2226 GCA_964407075.1 uncultured Hyphomicrobiaceae bacterium | reverse complement strand
GCCGTGACGCTTCAGGACGTGCTGGACGGCGCGTTTTCGAAGCGCAACATGAAAAAGGCCGCCAGAACCGCTTCGGACGAAAAAATCGCGGCTGAGCAATGAGCAGGGTCTATCTCGATCATAATGCAACTTCGCCGCTGCGGCCCGAAGCCGCCGTGGCGGCGGTTGCGGCCATGCGGTTCGACGGCAACGCGTCCTCGGTACACGCTGAAGGCAGGCAGGCGCGCGCCGTCGTCGAAGACGCGCGCGAGCGGATCGCGGCAAGCGTGGGATGCGCGCCGCGTCAGATCGTCTTCACGAGCGGCGGGACCGAGGCGAACGTCACGGCGCTGTCACCGCGCTGGACCGGCGGCGGCGAGTCGCACCTGTTCATATCGGCTGTCGAGCACCCATCTGTCATGCAAGGAGGCCAGTTCGCCGGAGACTGCGTCACGAAGCTGGCAGTGGATGCGGACGGCGTCCTCGATCTGGATGCCGCGCGCGAGACTTTCGCCCGCTGGCGCAGCACCTCGAACGGCGCGCCTTTCCTCGCTTCGGTCATGCTGGCCAATAATGAAACCGGCGCGATTCAGCCTGTCGCAGCGTTCGCCGCGCTGGTTCACGAGTTCGGCGGGCTTGCGCATAGCGACATGGTGCAGGCATTCGGCAAGATGCCGATAGATATGGCCTCGCTCGGCGTCGATCTGGCAACGCTTTCGGCGCACAAGGCCGGCGGCCCGAAGGGCGCGGGAGCGCTCGCCGTTCTGCGGCCCGATCTGCCGGTCGCCGCGCTGCTAAGGGGCGGCGGCCAGGAGCAGGGCTATCGCGCGGGCACTGAGAACGTTGCGGCCATCGCCGGCTTCGGCGCTGTCGCCGGAATTGACATGACGGAATGGAGCCGCATCGCGAAGCTCCGCGACCGGCTGGAGGAGTGCCTCAAGGCTGAAACGGCCGGGCTGCGCATTTTTTCCGATACGGTGCCGCGCCTGCCGAATACGAGCTGCTTTTCCGCGCCCGGAATGGATTCGGAAACGCTCCTTATGGCGCTGGACCTCGAAGGCATTGCGGTGAGCGCCGGGTCGGCCTGTTCGTCTGGCAAGGTCGCGCGGAGCCATGTGCTGGACGCGATGAGCGTTCCGCCGGACCTCGTATCCGGCGCGATCCGGGTCAGCCTCGGCTGGAACACGCGCGAGGAGGATGTTGAACGCTTCGTTGCGGCCTGGGAGAAGCTGGCCGGCAGATTCGCCGCGCGCAGGCGGGTCGCATGAGATGTTTTCGCTGCGGCGCAGCCGCGGCGCGTATGGAGGACAGGAATGGTTGATGTCGAAACGATCGAGCGCGTCAGGGATATTGACGTTGACAAGTACAAATACGGCTTCACGACCGAGATCGAGACCGTCCGCGCGCCCAAGGGGCTGAACGAGGATACGGTTCGCTTCATCTCGGCCAAGAAGGGCGAGCCCGAATGGATGCTCGAATGGCGTCTCGAAGCTTATCGCCGCTGGACCGGCATGACCGAGCCGACCTGGGCGAAGGTCCATTATCCGAAGATCGACTTTCAGGATCTTTATTACTACGCCGCACCGAAATCGACCGAAGGGCCGAAAAGCCTCGACGAGGTCGATCCCGAATTGCTGCGCACCTATGAGCGCCTCGGCATTCCGCTGAAGGAGCAGGAGGTTCTGGCGGGGGTTCAGGGCGCACGTGTGGCGGTCGATGCGGTGTTCGACAGCGTGTCGGTGGTGACGACGTTCAAGGACGAACTCGCCAAGGCGGGGGTCATCTTCTGCTCGATCTCAGAAGCGATCCGCGAGCATCCCGAACTCGTGCGCAAATATCTCGGCTCCGTCGTTCCGATCACGGACAATTATTACGCCACGCTCAACTCGGCGGTGTTCTCAGACGGCTCCTTCGTGTACATCCCCGAAGGGGTACGCTGCCCGATGGAGCTGTCCACCTATTTCCGCATCAACGAGATGAACACCGGGCAGTTCGAACGCACGCTCATCATTGCCGAGAAAGGCTCTTACGTCAGCTATCTGGAGGGGTGCACCGCGCCGATGCGCGACGAGAACCAGCTTCACGCCGCCGTGGTCGAACTGGTGGCGCTGGAAGACGCCGAAATCAAATATTCGACGGTGCAGAACTGGTATCCCGGCGACAAGGACGGCAAGGGCGGGATTTACAATTTCGTCACCAAGCGCGGCGATTGCCGGGGCGACAATTCCAAGATCTCCTGGACGCAGG
>CAYOUE010000297.1:0-2237 GCA_964407075.1 uncultured Hyphomicrobiaceae bacterium | reverse complement strand
CGGTACGGTCGTCGGCAAGCTGGAAGGCGATCCGCTGATGATCAAGGGCTTCTACGACACGCTGCTGTCCGACACCCTGGAGCCGAGCCTGGAGCACGGCATCTTCTTCCCGCAGGATTGGGCCTCGCTCAACAAGGTGATGCCGGTCGCCTCGGGCGGCATCCACGCCGGGCAGATGCATCAGCTCATCCATTACCTGGGCGAGGATGTGGTGCTCCAGTTCGGCGGCGGCACGATCGGCCATCCCATGGGCATTCAGGCCGGCGCGACCGCGAACCGCGTTGCGCTGGAATCCATGATCCTGGCTCGCAATGAAGGCCGCGACATCATGATGGAAGGGCCGGAAATTCTGGCTGCCGCCGCGAAATGGTGCACTCCGCTGCGCCAGGCGCTCGATGTGTGGAAGGACGTGACGTTCGACTACGCCTCGACCGACACGCCGGACTTCGTGCCGACAGCAACAGCCGCCGAATAGGAGCCGATCCATGAAAATCACGCAAGGCACATTCTCATTCCTTCCCGATCTCACTGACGAGCAGATCAGGAATCAGGTCCAGTACTGCATTGACAATGGCTGGGCCGTGAACCTGGAGTTCACGGACGATCCGCATCCCCGCAACACCTATTGGGAGATGTGGGGCATCCCGATGTTCGACGTGACCGACGCGGCGGCCGTGATGCTGGAGCTGGCCGAATGCCGTAAGGTTTATGGTGGGCGCATGTATATCCGCCTCACGGCCTTCGATTCCAGCCATGGCTGGGAGTCCGTCAAGCTGTCCTTCCTTGTCGGGCGGCCCGAGAACGAGCCCGGCTTCATGCTGGAGCGTCAGGAGCGCGGCGGCCGCAACATCTCTTACACGACGCGGTCCTATGCGACGAACAAGCCGGAAGGCGAGCGCTATCAGGGATAGGGCGATATTCCCCTCACCCAACCCTCTCCCCGTGGGGAGAGGGCTTAGGTGTGAAGCGCTTGCCGGGTGCGCTCCCTCTCCCATTGGGAGAGGGCAGGGGTGAGGGGATCCAACCCATCATATTCGCGCAGAAATCAAGATGAACGCCATGGCATCGGAAACCTCGAACGCAACAGCTGAAAATACCCAGGCGCCCCTGCCTGACGCCGTCGATCTGCGGAAGGAGTTCGCCCAGACCGGCCTCCCGGACGTCTTGCAAAAGCTCGATGACGAGCTGGTCGGCCTTAAGCCTGTCAAGACGCGCATCCGCGAAATCGCCGCGCTGCTGCTGGTGGACAGCGTGCGACGCCGCATGGGCCTCGTCACGGAGACGCCGACGCTTCACATGAGCTTCACCGGCAATCCCGGTACCGGCAAGACGACCGTCGCCATGCGCATGGCCGACATTCTGCACAAGCTCGGCTATATCCGGAAAGGCCATCTCGTCTCGGTCACACGCGACGATCTGGTCGGGCAATATATCGGCCACACCGCGCCCAAGACGAAAGAGATCCTCAAGAAAGCGATGGGCGGCGTCCTTTTCATTGACGAAGCCTACTACCTCTACCGGCAGGAGAACGAACGCGACTACGGGCAGGAATCGATTGAGATCCTGCTTCAGGTCATGGAGAATCAGCGCGAGGATCTCGTTGTTATTCTTGCCGGCTATGCCGACCGTATGGAGAAATTCTTCCAGTCCAATCCCGGCTTCCGGTCACGCATCGCCCATCATATCGATTTTCCAGATTATACGGACCCGGAGCTGTTGCAGATCGCCGAGATCATGCTGGCGAAGCAGAACTACAAGCTGAGCGAAGCTGCGCGCGAGGCGCTGACGGCCTATATCGCAGCGCGCAAGCAGCAGCCGCTCTTCGCCAACGCCCGCTCGATCCGCAACGCGCTCGACCGCGCCCGGCTGCGTCAGGCGAACCGCGTCTTCGCCAGTCAAGGAATGACCCCGGTCGAAGCGCTTTCCGTGATCGACGCCCCCGACATTATGGCAAGCCGCGTGCTGAAACAGCCGAATGGAGGCGGATAGGCGGTCATGCTGCGCGCGATCATTTTCGACGTAGACGGAACGCTCGCGGAAACAGAGGAAGTCCATCGGGCAGCGTTCAATCGCGCCTTCGAAGAAGCCGCGCTCGGCTGGCATTGGGACGAGACGCTTTATGGCGAGCTTCTGAAGGTGACAGGCGGCAAGGAGCGGCTTGCGCATTACATCTCGACGATAGGTGGCAGCGGAGGCGGGATAACCCGCGCCATGATCGCCGAGCTTCATCGCAGAAA
>CAYOUE010000296.1:0-2254 GCA_964407075.1 uncultured Hyphomicrobiaceae bacterium | reverse complement strand
CTATGAGGGCGTGCGCCAGATCGAGACGCATGTGACCAACACGATGGGCTGGTCCGCGACGACCGGCGAGGTGGCGCCCTGGGTCTATCAGCAGATCAGCGAAACCTACATTCTCGATCCCGAAATGCGGGCGCGTCTTGCCGCGCTCAACCCGACCGCTTCGGCGAAGGTGGCGAGCCGCCTGCTGGAAGCGCACGCACGGAACTACTGGTCCCCCGATCCCGAGACTCTCAGCGCGCTGCGCGAGGCGGGAGAGGAGCTTGAGGACCGGCTCGAAGGCATTCATACGGAGGCAGCGGCATGAACTTGATGCTAAAAACCGGTTGCGGCGGCTGCGCCACGCTCCCGCCGGACGGCGAAGGCAGCGTGCAGGTGCACCTGGACCCTAAAGACGAGATCGGAACGGCGAAGGTCTTTGCCGTTTACGGAAAAGGCGGCATCGGCAAGAGCACGACGTCGTCCAATCTCTCGGTTGCGTTTTCGAAACTCGGCAAGCGTGTGCTGCAGATCGGCTGCGATCCGAAGCATGACTCAACCTTTACGCTGACGAAGAAGCTTTGCCCGACAGTGATCGACGTTTTGGAATCCGTCGAGTTCCATACCGAAGAGCTGCGCGTCGAAGATTTTGTCTTCGAAGGCTATAACGGCGTCATGTGCGTCGAGGCCGGCGGCCCGCCCGCGGGCACGGGCTGCGGCGGCTATGTCGTCGGCCAGACGGTCAAGCTGCTGAAGGAGCATCACCTTCTCGAAGACACCGATGTCGTCATCTTCGACGTTCTCGGCGACGTCGTGTGCGGCGGGTTCGCCGCGCCGTTGCAGCACGCCGACCGCGCGCTGATCGTCACCGCCAACGACTTCGACTCGATCTTCGCCATGAACCGGATCATCACCGCGATTTCGGCGAAGGCGAAGAATTACAATGTCCGCCTCGGCGGCATCATCGCCAACCGCAGCGCGCAGACCGACGAGGTCGACCGTTTCTGCGAGGCGACGCAGCTCAAGCGGATCGCGCATTTCCCCGATCTCGACATCATCCGCAGGAGCCGCCTGAAGAAATCGACGCTGTTCGAGATGGAGCCGTCGCCGGAATTGCAGGCCGTGCAGGAGGAATATCTGCGCCTCGCCGCGCTGCTCTGGGCGGGCGTCGAACCGCTGACCGGTTCGGCGATGAAAGATCGCGAGATCTTCGATTTCCTGGGATTCGATTGATGCCCGAGGCGACCTACAAGACCCGGCGCGACCAGCTCGAGACCTATTTCGACCATACAGCGGTCGAAGCCTGGAAGCGGCTGACCTCCGAAGCGCCCGTCAGCGGCATCCGGGCGACGGTCCGCGCAGGCCGCGACCGGATGCGCGCAACGCTGCTCGACTGGCTGCCCGCCGATCTGACCGGCGCGCGGCTGCTCGACGCCGGATGCGGCACAGGCGCGCTGTCCCTGGAAGCGGCGAAGCGAGGCGCCGATGTCGTCGGGATCGACCTGTCGATCAAGCTTGCGGGCGTCGCCCGGCGGGCCGCGCGCGATTTCAGCGGTCCCGGGGCCGTCCGTTTCGAAAGCGGGGACATGCGCGACCCCTTGCTCGGCGCGTTCGACTTCGTGGTCTGCATGGATTCGCTCATCCATTACCGCGCAGGCGACATAACCGCCATACTCGCCGATTTCGCAAAGCGCGCGGATCGCTCCATTCTGTTCACCTTCGCGCCGCGCACCGCGCTTCTGACGGCGATGCACGCCGTCGGCCGTCTCTTCCCGCGCAGCGATCGCGCCCCGGCCATAGAACCGGTCGGCGAACTGACCATGCGCCGCGCGATCGCCGCCCATCCCGGCCTGCAGGACTGGCGGCCCGGACGCACCATGCGGATCAATAACGGATTCTACATGTCCCAGGCGATGGAGCTGACCCGCAGATGACCAGCGAGCGCGCTCAGCTCTGGCAGTACTGGCGCCGTCTCGGACCGCGCTTTCTTCCCTTTGCGGACGCTGCGTCCCGGGATCTGCCGCTGCCTCGCTTGCTGCGCCTCTCGCTGTTCCAGATCACCGTCGGCGTGACGATGGTCCTGCTGATGGGCACGCTGAACCGCGTGATGATCCTCGAACTCGGCGTGTCCGCCGCGCTGGTCTCCGTCATGGTCGCGCTGCCGCTTGTCTTTGCGCCTTTCCGCGCGCTGATCGGCTTCCGCTCCGATCATCACCGCTCCTTTCTCGGCTGGCGGCGCGTGCCCTATATCTGGTTCGGAACGCTTCTGCAGTTCGGC
>CAYOUE010000295.1:0-2269 GCA_964407075.1 uncultured Hyphomicrobiaceae bacterium | reverse complement strand
GAAATCGCGCCTGATCGAGAAGATCGCCGAACTGCTCGAAGCCAGGCGGCTGCCGCTTCTCGCCGACATCCGCGATGAGTCCGCCGAAGACATCCGCATCGTGCTGGAGCCGCGTTCGCGCCAGGTCGATCCGGTCGTGCTGATGGAGCAGCTCTTCCGGCTGACCGATCTGGAATCGCGCATTCCGCTGAACATGAACGTGCTGAGCCGGGGGCAGGTGCCGCAGGTGATGAGCCTTGCGGGCGTGCTGGACGAATGGCTCGGCCACCGCAAGACGGTTCTTCAACGCCGCTCCGAACACCGGCTGAAGCAGATCGAGCACCGGCTCGAAGTTCTCGGCGGCTATCTGATCGCCTATCTCAATCTCGACGAGGTGATCCGCATCATCCGCGAGGAGGATGAGCCGAAGGCAGAGCTGATCCGGCGCTTTGCGCTTTCCGATATCCAGGCCGAGGCGATCCTGAACATGCGGCTGCGCGCCCTGCGCAAGCTGGAGGAAATCGAGATCCGCGGCGAGCATGACCGGCTGACGGCGGAGCGCAAGGAACTGAAGACGCTTCTCGCCTCCGACGAACGGCAGTGGGCGCGAATCGCGGAGCAGATCGAGGCGACCAAGGCGAAGTTCGGCAAGGGGACCGATATCGGCCGCCGCCGCACCGCTTTCGGCGACATGCCCGAAATCGACGTGGACCTCGATCAGGCGATGGTCGAGAAAGAACCTGTGACGGTCATTCTCTCCGAAAAGGGATGGATCCGCGCGGTCAAGGGCCATCAGAACGACCTCGACAAGCTGCAGTTCAAGGCGGGGGACGGCCTGCACCGGGCGATCCTTGCGCAATCCACCGACAAGCTGCTTCTTTTCGCCTCGAACGGGAAATTCTTCACGCTGGAGGCGTCAGCGTTGCCGGGCGGGCGCGGGCATGGGGAGCCGGTGCGGCTGATGATCGACCTTGAGGAGACGAGCGAAATCGTCGAGCTGTTCGTTCACAAGCCGGGCCGGAAGCTGCTGGTCGCTTCCGAAGCGGGCAACGGTTTCGTGCTTTCGGAAAGCGACGTGGTGGCGCAGACCCGGAAGGGCAAGCAGGTCATGACGGTTGCCGCGCCGGACAGGGCGATCGCCTGCGTCGCAGCCGAAGGCGACAGCGTCGCGACGGTCGGCTCGAACCGCAAGATGCTGATCTTCCCGCTTGCCGAAGTCAATGAACTCTCGCGCGGGCGCGGGGTGCGCCTCCAGACCCTGCGCGCGGCGAAGCTGTCGGATGTGACCGTCTTCCGTTCGGAGGAGGGCCTGCGCTGGCAGGAAGGCCCGCGCGTGCGGACTTTTACGGAGACCGGCGAGTGGCGAGGCCGGCGCGCTCAGGCCGGAGCAACCGTGCCGAAGGGCTTCCCCCGCGCGAACCGTTTCGGGATGACGGGGCTGTAAGGCCGGCAGAGCGAAGCCGCGTGTCTTTTCAGGGGGCAAACGGTATCGACAAAGCGGAAGTGGCTGGGGCGCTAGGATTCGAACCTAGGATCACGAGACCAAAACCCGTTGCCTTACCACTTGGCCACGCCCCAAATCGAATAGGCATGAAATAAAGTGGATGGCGCTGTTTGTAAAGCCATGCGCAGTCGCTGCTCCCGCCCTGCGGCGTTCCGCCAACGGCTTGCCGAAGGCCGGGTCTGTCCCACGGGAACAGCGCAAAAGTCCGAATGCTGTCAGGCCCGCCTTGGCTCCTCGTCGTCATTCGCCGCATGAGGCGGTTCCGACGGGCCGCTCACGGATTGGCCCGCATCATCATTATCGTTGTTCGCCGTTTCGGAGGGCGGGGTCCTGGGCTTTTCCTCCTCATCCTCATCCGCGGCGCCGGCGATGACTGCCGCGGACCCCTGGGCGGTCTCCGGCCCCCCGGAGGTCTCAGTGGCGGCGCTGGCGGCTTCTTCCTGCGATCCCGAAGGCGGCAGCGGGCCGTCCGAGGCGCTCTGGTCGAGATCGCCAATGACCGGGCCGCCGCCGTGACGCACGCCGCACTCGACGATCGAGCCCTTGACGGTGAGCACGCGTTGAAACAGTTCGTAGCGCGCCATGAAGCGCGCCAGGAACGTCTGCGAGGCGAACTTGTCGAAGTTGTTGAGCTTGTCGACCAAGGGATAGTCGTAGCGCTCGAAGATGTCCGCGACGGACATGGATGGCTCCGGTCTTGGGTGAGGGATCGCGAGGGAAGGAACGAGAACGGCACGACCTGCATCGGTCGGCCCGCGGAATCGCATGAGCAGAGAGCCTCCCCTA
>CAYOUE010000294.1:0-2310 GCA_964407075.1 uncultured Hyphomicrobiaceae bacterium | reverse complement strand
GGCCTTGACATTGTCGAAATTGTAGAGCGGCTCGCCCATGCCCATCAGGACGATATTCGTGATCCTGCGCTCCGAAGACGGGAGGCCGCGCGCGTCCTCCGGTTCGGCGGCGCCCGGCCATTCGCCGAGCCGGTCGCGCGCCAGCAGGATCTGGCCCACGATCTCGCCCGCCGTCAGATTGCGCACGAGGCGCTGCGTGCCGGTATGGCAGAATGTACAGGTCAGCGTGCACCCGATCTGGCTCGAAATGCAAAGAGTTCCACGGTCGGCCTCGGGTATGTAGACCGTTTCGATTTCCGGCGCCCTGTCTCTTTCCCCATGCTGCGAAAGGCGCAGCAGCCATTTGCGCGTCCCGTCCGTGGAGACCTGTTCGCTTACGATCTCCGGCCGCGCGATCGTGAAACCTTCGGCCATTGCTGCGCGAAGGGATTTGGCGATATCCGTCATGGCGCCGAAATCCTGCGCGCCGTTGCGGTAGATCCAGCCCCAGAGTTGCGAGGCGCGCATACGCAGCTGACGTTCCGGCACGCCCAGGAGCGCAAGGCGCGTGGCCAGTTCGCTCCGGTCAAGGCCGATCAACTGCGTTTTCTGCTGCGCAAAGCAGCCGGACGCCGCAACGCCGCAACCCGGATCCGGCACAGCCTGCCGATCCGTCAAGGCATCAGGCGCTGTCGTAGCATCGTTCATTTCGGAAGCCGCGAGCGCCTTTGCTGAACCGGATCCGTTCATCGGTTTCGTGGCGCGACGAACAGGTCCGGTTCGTTACTGAATTGCATTTCCAAACCGGAAGGCAGTTCGCAGATCCGCCTGCGGCAGGTCCTGCCTCTTGCGGAATTGCACTAGCTTTCCGCCGGACAGGCTTTTTCGATATGTTCGAGCGCAGCAGTCAACCCGAACAGGGAATAGCTGTCATCGGTCTTCGTGCCGCGCGAGGACAGGCCCGTCATCGTCAGCGTCGAGCCGCGGCGCATGGCGTCGATCAGTTTGCGTTCCTCGGCAGGGTCGCGCATGAACGCCTTGTCGTCCTTGGAATACAGCTCGAACGTATCCGATCCCACGGTCACGACAGGGACACTCTCCGGCTGGAACGTATAGCCGATCTTGACGCTGAGCTCGTTGCGCACATTGTCCCTCTGCCATGTGGTCAGATAAAGGAACACCGAGCCGCGGTTCACGCCCGCCGGTTTCTTCTCCTTCGGAGCGGACGCTGCGAAGCAGACCTTTTCGTCATTCGCCTCGTGAACGAAGACCTGCCAGTCCCTGAAGGTTTCCAGAAGCTTCGCCGTTTGCGCATATGCCGGCGATGCGGCGATGAGGAAGGACGCCGCGAAAATGGCTGACACAAGTCGCATACCTAAAGGCCTCCGAATTTCTCTATCAAGCGAGCTATGCATAACGATTTTCTGCGCCCTTGGCCAGATGCGCCGCGCAAAAAATCGCCTGTTTATCCTTGCTTGGATAATCGCGATTGTCCGGTTGTCAAGGGGCGCGGTGGAAACGGCCCCAGGGTCCTGATCCGGTCGTACATGACGATGGCGCCGGCCATCGCGACATTGAGCGAAAATTCGCTGGGAATACGCACCAGATAATCGCAACGCGCGACCATGTCCGGCGACAGCGCGCCCTTTTCCGGGCCCAGAATATAGGCCGCCTTCGATGGATGGCGGAAACTCGGAAGGTCGGTTGCGTCCTCTATGATTTCTGCGCCGACGAGCCGACAATCGTCGGGCAGGCGCATGGCCGCGACCGACTCCCAGTGGTAATAGGGCAACCTCGACAGGGTTTTGGACGTGTCGGAGCTGAAGTCGATCGCACGCGGATGCGCGCCGACCGTGAAGACGAAGCTGGCGCCGAAGGCATGAGCGGACCGGATCAGATTGCCCAGATTGAGCGGCTTTGAGATCCGCTCCGCGCCGATGCCGAAATAGCCGCGCGTCTTTCTGCCTGTGGCGCTTCGCTCTGACATGGCTGATGTTGCCCCATACCTTCCCGGCGACGCGCATGAATAGCCCGCGTATGGCGGAAAGGGCAAGCGCCGCCCGGACACTCTTCCGCTCGTGGGGCGCCGGTTTGCACGGGATCTGCGGCCTTCGCCCTTGCAGCCTGCGTTGAAATGCCTTTATAAAGCCCTATGCGGCGCGTTTGCGCAGTCCGGCATACCGCCACCCGCATGATCCTTGAACGGAGTGATGGCCGAGAGGCTGAAGGCGACGGTTTGCTAAATCGTTATACGGGTAATCCCCGTATCGAGGGTTCGAATCCCTCTCACTCCGCCATTCCGCAATTGTCCGTTCTTGCGATTTCGGCACG
>CAYOUE010000293.1:0-2316 GCA_964407075.1 uncultured Hyphomicrobiaceae bacterium | reverse complement strand
CGACATCGTGCTGGTCGACCGCGACTGCCACAAGTCGCACCATTACGGCATGGTGCTGGCGGGCGCGCATGTGGTCTATCTCGACAGCTATCCGCTAAGTCAATATTCGATGTATGGCGCGGTGCCGCTGCGCGACATCAAGCGCCAGCTTCTGGAGTTGAAGGCTGCGGGAAAACTGGACCGCGTCCGGATGCTGCTGCTCACCAACTGCACCTTCGACGGCATCGTCTACAATGTCGAACGGGTGATGGAGGAGTGTCTCGCGATCAAGCGGGATCTGGTCTTCCTCTGGGACGAGGCCTGGTTCGCTTTCGCCCGCTTCGGTCCGACATACCGTCAGCGGACGGCGATGCACGTCGCCAACGCGTTGCGCGAAAAGCTGCGCACGCCAGAACACAAGGCGACCTACGAAAGTCAAAAGCATCAGCTCAAGGACGCGGGCGACGAGACCTTGCTGTCAACGCGGCTGGTTCCGCCGCCGGATGCGCGCATTCGCGTCTACGCGACCCAGTCCACGCACAAGACGCTGACCGCGCTCCGCCAGGGCTCGATGATCCATGTCAATGACCAGGACTTCAAGGGCGAGGTCGAGCAGGTCTTTCACGAAGCCTATATGACGCACACCTCGACGTCGCCCAACTATCAGATCATCGCCTCGCTCGATGTTGGGCGGCGGCAGGTCGAGCTTGAAGGCTTCGAATTCGTGCAAAAGCAGGTGGAAGCGGCCATGTCGATACGGCGCTCCATCGCCACCCATCCGCTTTTACAGAAGTACTTCAAGGTTCTGACGGCGGGCGACATGATCCCCGAGGACTATCGGGAAAGCGGCATCACCTCCTATTACCAGCCGGGGCAGGGCTGGAACGACATCTGGGAGTCCTGGGCGACGGACGAATTCGTGCTCGATGCAACGCGCGTGACGCTTGCCGTCGGCGGGACGGGATATGACGGCGACACGTTCAAGAACGAAGTCCTGATGGATAAATACGGCATCCAGATCAACAAGACGTCGCGCAACACCGTCCTGTTCATGACCAATATCGGCACAACCCGATCTTCCGTCGCCTACCTGATCGAGGTGCTCGTGCAGATCGCGCGCGAACTTGACGATCTGCTGGACGACGCCAGCAAGATGGAGCGGATCGCGTTCGAGCGCCGGGTCAAGTCGCTGACCGAAACATTGCCGCCGCTGCCCGACTTCAGCCGGTTCCACGAGGCTTTCCGCACGCGGGACGGGACCGGCACGCCGGAGGGAGACACGCGCGCCGCCTACTTCCTCGCCTATGATGAAGACAAATGCGAATACATGCCGCTTGAGGACGGCACGCTCGACAAGGCTATCGAGAGCGGCCGCGATGTCGTCTCCTCCACCTTCATCATCCCCTATCCGCCCGGCTTTCCCATCCTCGTCCCCGGCCAGGTGATCTCGCGGGAAATTCTGGCCTTCATGCGTGCGCTGGATGTGACGGAGATCCACGGTTACCGGCCTGAGCTGGGCCTGCGAGTCTTCACCGAGGAGGCGCTGGAGACGCTTTCCTATCCCCTATCGACCGCCGCCGAATAGAGAGGAGGACTGACCATGACGCCGAAGAAGCTCAACAATATTTCCGAGATCCGCCGGTTCTTCCACCGCAACGAAACGCCGATCTATTTCATAAGCGCCACGAACTTCAACCTCCTCGGCATCGACGAATGGGTCAAGAACTTCAAATACATCAATTACATAGATTGCTATGATGGGCGGCATCCGAATGTTCTGTGTCCAGAGGAAACGCCGCATGACGAGTTTACCTCGATCGAGGACATCAACAACTATCTGCTCCAGCACAAGCAGGTGATCGACTTCATCGGCGAGCGGGGGGACGATCCAAAATTCGTCTTTCTTATGTTCGACGAAAAGACCGAGCGGCTTGCGGCCGAACTTGGCGCCGAAGTCTGGTTTCCGAAGGCGGAACTGCGGAGCCGTGTCGATAACAAGATCGAGACCGTCCGTATCGGGAACAAGGCGGGCGTACCGTCCGCCCCGAACACGCTCTCCGTAATCGAGAGCTGGGACCAGCTTCAAAAGGTCGCGAGCGAGGCCGGCCTCGGCGACGACCTCGTGCTGCAATCGGCCTTCGGCGACAGCGGCCACACGACCTTCTTCATCAAGACCGAAGCCGATTACCGCAAGCACGAACACGAGATCGTCGGCCAGGGCGAGATCAAAGTGATGAAGCGCCTTGTCTGCCGTGGCTCCGCGATCGAGGCTTGCGCCACCAAGGAAGGCACGATCGTGGGCCCGCTGATGACCGAGCTGGTCGGGTTCAAGGAGCT
>CAYOUE010000292.1:0-2337 GCA_964407075.1 uncultured Hyphomicrobiaceae bacterium | reverse complement strand
GAAGCGTCGGAGCAGCTCCAGGGTTTCATCCAGGAGGCCGGGCGCAGCTTCGGACAAAGCACGGGTGAAAGCCGCGACGCGCTCGCCTCCGTGGTGGCTATGCTGGAGGAGACGATGGAGCGCGCCAATGCCGATGTCGCGGCGGGGATGGGCGCGGCGGCTGGCGGCGCGTCGGCAAAGCTGGAAGAGGCGATGGGCGCGGTCATGACGAAGCTGGACGGGCAGATCGGAGCGCTCGGCGAGCGGCTGGGTGCGATGCAGGGTGCGATGGAACAGCAGGCGCAGGCGGCGGGCCAAACGACTGCGCAGGCAACCGTAGCGCAGGGGCGAATACAGGAGAGTCTTGCCGCGGCGATGGAGGACATCGGCGCGCGGCTGAATCGCGCAGTGGAGCAGGCTGTCGGTCTGATCGCGGAGCGTTTCGACGCACTTGGGCGGCAGATGCAGGGGGTGGAGATGGCGCTCGGAAATCAGCGCTCGGCCCTGGAAGGCACAGCCAGCCAGGCGCGTATGACGGCGGACGCTTTCAGTAACAGCGCGCAGGAAATCCGCGTCGCGACGGTGCCGCTGGTCCAGGTCGGCGACCGCTTTGCGACTGCCAGCGAAAGCATGAGCGGCAATATCGAGGGCTCTGTGCAGACGCTGCGTCAAGTACAGGCGGAACTGACGCAACTCGCGGGCGTCATGCAGGAGACGAACGGCCAGACCCAGACATTCTGGACCGACTTCAAGGCGAAGTTCGATCAGGTTGACATGGAACTCGGCCGGGCGGTCGAAACGCTGTCCACGGCGACGGCGGATCAGTCGGCTCTCTTGAGGAAGCAGGTCACCGAGATCGACACGGCGCTTGCAAAGGCTATCGACAATCTCAACCCGCTGCTTTCAGATCTTTCAGATGCGGCCAACGATATGGCGGACAGCCTCGGCAAAGGCTGGAGACAAGCCGCAAACGGTCAGGGCGATGAGGTTCGCTGATGCTGGCCGAGAACGAGAACTCTCATGGGGAAGAAGACGAAAACTACTTTATCTCCATGACCGACATGATGGTCGGCATCCTATTTATATTTATCATTATGCTGATGGTTTTTGCGCTGGATTTTCGACAGAAAACCGATGAACAGGAGAACAAGCTCGACATCGCCGAGGAATTGGCCCAGCAGATCGAGCAATTGCAACGAGAGATCCGGCAGGAATTCACCGTACTGAGCGAGGCCGACAAGGCGCGCAAACAGCTTCTCGAAGCGATCAAGCAGAGACTCGAAAGAGACGGCGAGCTTTCGGTGCAGATCGACGAGGCGAATGGAGTATTGCGGCTCACCGAGAATGCGGTGCGTTTCGATCCCGACAAGTCCGACATCGAGAAAGCCAAGACGAATGTGCAGAAAATCGCCCGCGCGCTCGCCGATATCCTTCCAGCCTACACTAATTGCGCGGAGGCTGATTCGTGCCCAGCCAATGCCAGCGCTGAAGCGCACCGGGTAGAGACTGTTTTCATCGAAGGGCATACGGACAGGACGGGTCGCGACGATAGGAATTGGCAGCTCTCGACGGAACGCGCGGTGAATACTTATAGGGCGATCATCGAGACGGCTCCGGTGCTACGCTTGCTGCGCAATGGCGACGGCCGCGAAGTGCTCTCCGTGTCCGGCTATTCCTCGACGCGGCCACTCTCGGGGGGCTGGTCGAACGAACAACACGCCATCGACCGGCGGATCGACCTGCGCTTCGTGATGGAAGCAGACCAGCGCAAGCGGCTTGTAGAAGTCGAGCGGCTACTCGGCGAGATGGAAGTGAAGACCCGTTTGCTGCGCAGCCCGCCCGGCGGCAAGGATACGAGAAGGTTGACGCCGGTGCAGACGCAGGGACTGACGGACATAGGTGGCGCGGATGAGCAACGAATTGGGGACTGAAAGGCAGATCGCGGCGAGCGAGCGCACGAGGCTTCGCGCCGCCATCGCCGAGATGCTCTACCGCCATTCGGGTCGGCTGGCAGAGCCGAAGGAAAGCGCGGTAGCGAGAGTAGCGGCGGCCATGCCCGGCCATGATGGCGGCGAGCGTCGCACGGGCAAGGATTACGATCTCGTCGCCGAACGGCTGACCGGCGAGTTGCAGTGCGACGAAACGATTTCGCTACGCCGCGCCCGCGATGGCGCCTGGTGTTTGTGGGAGACGAAGCCGGCCATCGCCCATGCGGACCCGCTGCTCGATCACTATCTGAAGCAATTGCTGGTCTCTCTGTGATCTGTCAGTATTGCAAATGAACACGGAATATCCGGAAACATTTTGGTCATAGATTTAGAAGCTACTTTGGCAAAATCTGCCTTAAGTCGATGACAT
>CAYOUE010000291.1:0-2371 GCA_964407075.1 uncultured Hyphomicrobiaceae bacterium | reverse complement strand
CCTCGGCGTTCATGAACTCCCGGGCGAACTCAGCGCGTTCAGGACACTGGAACGGGAAATCAGGCTGGACGCGGCGTAAGACAAACTCACCCATCCGCAAGTTTCCTGATGCCGGACAGCACGCTCTCCTCGACCGGAACGCCACCGCTCCGCGCCGCCTCCCGCAAGCCGAGGCGCTTCGAGCCGGGCAGCCGCGCGCCGTCCTCTTCCTCGATCGTCTGCACGAGCAGGGCGATCCGCTCAAGCGCCGCGGCGCCGCCGAACGCCTGCGGGTCGACGACCGTCAGGAACTGGCCGATGCCAGGCGGCGGGCCTTCCGCGTCGAAGAAGGAGGACGCCTGAAACGCCAGATTGGCTCCGGTCAGCGCTGCCGACAGAATTTCCACCATCAGCGCGAGCGCCGCACCTTTCGCGCCGCCGATCGGCGTCAGCGTGCCCTTCATCGCCGCGCTGGCGTCCGTCGTCGGATTGCCGTCCGCATCCCTGGCCCAGCCTTCCGGGATCGGCTCGCCATTCTGCGCGGAGGTCATGATCTTTCCACGTGCGACTTCGGACAGCGCCAGGTCGATTACCAGCGGCGGCCGGTCAGGCAGCGGCGCGGCGAAGGCGATGGGATTCGTGCCGAGAAGGCCGCGCCTGCCGCCCCACGCCGCCATCGCCGAGGGCGAATTCGTGACCATCCAGGCGATCAGTCCGGCCTCGGCGAAGCGCTCGACGACGAGACCGAGCGCGCCGGCGTGGTGCGAGCGCGCAAAGCCTGCCCCTGCTATGCCCGTCTCGCGGGCGATGGCGGGCAAGTCCTTCACGGCAAGATCGAAGGCGGGATAGGCGAAGCCGTGCGCGGCGTCGATCATGACGCTCGCTGCCCGCGTGCGCTGCACCTGCGGAACCGCATGGCCGTCCACCTTGCCGGAGCGCGCCTGCGCGGCATAGGCCGCTACCCGCGACAGTCCGTGCCCCTTCTGTCCGTTGATCTCGGCGGCGACGAGCGCGCGTGCGACCGACGCGGCATTTTCCGCGCTGACGTTCGAGGCCGCGAGCGCACGCGCGACCAGATCCACAAGCTCCGCTTGCTGATGATATTGAAGGCTCATGCGCCGCGCTCCTCAAGTACCCTCAGGACGTTTTCGACCGTAATCTCGCTTGTGCGTGCATTCGCTTCCTGCGTCAGCCCGGCAATATGCGGCGTGAGGATCACATTCGCCAGCCCCGCGAAGAGCGCCGCAGTTTCACCCGTAACCGGCTCCTCGCCGAAGACGTCGATTGCCGCTCCGCCAAGATGTCCGTAATGCAAGGCGCGCGCCAGGGCGATCTCGTCTGCGACGCCGCCGCGCGCCGTGTTGATGAGGATCGCGCCGGGCTTCATCGCCGCGATTTCCTCAGCGCCAATCATCCCGCGCGTCTGCGGCGTCAGCGGGCAATGCAGGGTCACGATGTCCGCGCGGGCGAGCAGTTCGCCGAGCGTTGCCCGCTCAGCCTGCGCCCAGCCGGGGTGATCGGCGCCAAGAAATTCGTCATGCGCAATCACGCTCATGCCGAGCGCCCGCGCTTTCGCCGCCACCGTCTGTCCGATGGAGCCGAAACCGACGATCCCGAGCATCTTTCCTCCGGCTTCGCGCCCCTGCCCCATCTCCTCGCGCGGCCATTCGGCGTTCATGAGCCGGGACGCGCCGAAAAAGGCCGCTCCGCGCAGCAGCATGATCGCCGCGCCTGTAACATATTCAGCGACCGCCTCCGCATTCGCGCCCGTCGCAGGCAGCACCGCGATATCGCGCGCCCTGCACGCCTCCAGGTCGATATTGTCGAGGCCGACGCCAAGACGCCCGACGGCCTGAAGGCGGGGCGCATTCGCCAGCAGCGCGGCGTCGACCTGCGTCCGGTTGCGCACGATCAGCGCCTTCGCCTCCGCAACCGCAGCTTCCAGCTCGGCGCGTCTGCTCCAGAGACCGTCATCCCTGTGGACGGACCTGCCCGCGGCCAGCCTTGCGAGCGGCTCCACGTCCATGAACTCCGTTATGACGATCTCCGCCATCGGCAGCTCAAGCGCTGCGATAGAGCTTGGTCATGACGAATTCGCGGTGGCCGAGCGCTTCCGCAGCCGTGTTGCGGCCGTTCGCGGTGCGCACAATCATGTCGATCAGCGCGTCTCCCGCGTCGTCGAGCGTCATGTCGCGCCGGAGAATGCCGGACACGTCCACATCGATATGCTCGCTCATCGTACGCACCGTACGCGGGTTGGCGCTGATCTTGATGACCGGCACGATCGGATTGCCGACGACATTGCCCTGGCCCGTGGGAAAGGTGTGTACCGCGTAACCGGCCGCCGCCATCAATGTCACGCATTCGGCTGCAGCCGACGAGGTATCCATGT
>CAYOUE010000290.1:0-2404 GCA_964407075.1 uncultured Hyphomicrobiaceae bacterium | reverse complement strand
CCCGGCGCGCCGGGGCGGTTTGCTTTCTGTGGCACTTTCCCTGGGGTTGCCCCCGCCGGACGTTATCCGGCGCCGTGTTTCCATGGAGCCCGGACTTTCCTCCGCGGAACGGATCCACGGCGGTCATCCGGCCGGCTGACTTCAGACTTATAAGGTTGGATGGCAGGCGGGCGTCAAGTCTGAGGTGGATGCGAATTTTTTTGCTCTGCGCGGTTTCATGCGCCGGCACATTGATTTTTACGGCTTCCGAGAATCAGCCTCTTCGAGAGCAAGATTCTGTTTTTTCTGTATTTTTCACTTGGCTCGCGTCTGCCCGCACCTGCAGCGCTTATCGTTTCGGGCTTATTTGAAAATTGTTGCAATAATGCAACAATAGAGTACTATTATAAATAATCGTTATTTTCTGGAGAGCAATATCAAGCTCTCTTAATGATGTCGCTTGTTTAGTCAGCGAGGTTTAAGTGATGCGGTTACTGTGTATGTTAAGTGTAATATTTACTTCTATAATTATAAATTCTGATAGTACTGTCCGCGCAAATGAATACGAGCAACAGGTCCGGTCTCAACTTTTGAAGCATGGCGCAAATCTGATAAGCTCTCATTCCTATGAGCTCAGCCATAATATCGGCACCGGCAGGATCAATCGAGGCGGCAACGATATATATACATTGAACTTAATCAGGAATAACAGATACGCGATCATTGCCGTATGCGACAATGACTGCAGCGATATCGATCTCAAAGTTTATGATGAAAACAACAATCTCATTGCAGAAGATGTCGCTTATGACGACTATCCGCTTGTCAACATAACGCCTCGCTGGTCCGGCCCGTTCAAGGTAGTCGTCACTGTGCCAGGATGCAGGACTGAATATTGCTATTTCGGCGTAGCCGCATTCCGTCGTTAGAGCTTGCGAATCAGGCGTCGCCGTTTCCCCGCGGCGGCGCTACGCCTCTGTTTCCCGCCCGGTAAAGCTCCCGGATAATCGGCGCGATCAGCGCAGGTTGCATTTCTCAACAGGAATCTCTCCAGTCCTCATGCTGCATACAACTTTACGCCAAATACTGTAATTTTGTCACATCCAACCGCGCGTTGTAATGATATTCTAAAATTGTGGCGCACACTTCCGGTTGCGGTGAGGCGCTGCGAAATTCTTTCACGTTTTAGGCGTATACATAGCGGGAGCTGATGCGCATCCGTAAGCGTGAACCTTTTTTTATTGGCGGTGTAACAAGAAAAACAAGGTTGTAGTCAGGGAGATCCCGATGAGCGCGGTTGGAAGCAAAAACCTGTCGGAATGGATATCGGCGGCGCAGCGCCTTGCGCTGAAATCGGCCGAGAACGTCGAATGCCCGGATTGCGGCAAGGCTGCGCTCAGGGTGCGCGACGTGGAGTACGGATGGGGACCGGGCCGCGGTCTGGAACGCTATCTGGTCTGCTCCAATTGCGGCGCGTTCAACGCCGTCAATCTGCGCCATGCCCGCTGTTCGTGCGACGAAGCGGAAAAGGACTCCGGCGATCCGCTCAAGGCTTCTGCCTGACGCTTGCGCAAACCGGGCCGTCAGCTCCCGCGACAAGCGCTGCTACGACATCAGCGCCAGACCGAGTTCCCTGCGCGCCCTGTCGCGCAGCACGTCGATGGGCTGAAGACCTTCCTCGGTCCTGACATGCCAGAAGGTCCAGCCATTGCAGGCAGGCCGTCCTTGAATTCGGGCGCCCATTTTGTGGATCGAACCCTGTTCGCCGGCCATGGCGAGCGTCCCGTCCGCGCGCACTTGCGCTTTCAGCGTCGCGCCTGCGTCATAGAGCGTTGCACCAGGCTCGATCATGCCAAGATCAAGAAGCGTGCCGAAAGGAATGCGCGCCTCGGCCCGGCGGCCACGCAGCAGCTTCATGTCGTCCGCCCCGAGCGGCTCGACAGCCGCAATGCGTTCCACGGCGGCGCGGATATAGTCCTCATCGCGCTCAATGCCAATGAAGCGCCTGCCCAGCTTCTTCGCCACGGCTCCGGTCGTTCCGGTCCCGAAAAACGGATCGAGAACCACGCCGCCCGGTTCTGTCGAGGCGAGTATCACTCGGTACAGCAGAGCTTCCGGCTTCTGCGTCGGATGGGCCTTTCGGCCGCCGTCGTCCCTGAGCCGCTCCGGCCCTGAGCAGATCGGGATAAGCCAGTCCGAGCGCATCTGCACATCGTCGTTCAGCGCCTTCAGCGCTTCGTAGTTGAAGGTGTAGCGCGAGCTTTCCTCCCGCGCCGCCCAGATCAGCGTCTCATGAGCGTTGGTGAAGCGGCGGCCACGGAAGTTGGGCATCGGATTGGTCTTGCGCCAGACGATGTCGTTGAGGATCCAGTATCCCAGATCCTGAATCGCGCAGCCGAGCCGGAAGATGTTGTGGTAGCTGCCG
>CAYOUE010000289.1:0-2441 GCA_964407075.1 uncultured Hyphomicrobiaceae bacterium | reverse complement strand
TGACGCCGCTGACGAACACGAAATCGGGACGCCCGCCTTGATCGCTCCAGCCTTCGAGGACGCCGGCTCCGAAGGCCCCGTCCGCCGCACCGCCTGAAATGGCAAGGAAATTCATCGAGCCGATGCGATTGGCCGTCGCGTGCATGTCCTCCATGCGCGCAAGCCGGGCGAAATCCGCAGCCGAGGCGTCGGCCCAGTAGCGCGCGGCGGGTATGCCGGGAATCTGCGCAATGCTCTGCTGGCTGGCCGTGAAATAGGTCCGCGGCAGGCTCGCACATCCCGAAATGACGGCGGCCGCGATCAGCACGATCGTGAAGCGGACAGTGAAACAAAAAAGACGCATGGCCGGCAGCCCGAAGCCTTTCGGATATTCAGATCGAGAATTCCTGCCTGCGAAAGGCGGCGCTTCCGCGGCAGTCCGGTTCCGCCTGCATGGGGGCGCTATTCTGCCGCAGCCGCATTCTGACGCGGCGGCTCGGCTTGGTCGGCTTCCGGCGGGTTCAGCCGGGTGACGATCCTGCCGTCGCGTATCGTGATGGCCAGACGTCCCGATTTGAGCGCGAGCGCGTCCTCCCCGAACAGCTCCCGCCGCCAGCCATGCAGGGCAGGCACGTCGGCATTGTCGTCCAAGGCGATCCGGTCGAGATCCTCCGTATTGGCGATGAGTTTGGCGGCGACGTCATGCTCGGCGGAGACCGCCTTGAGCAGGACGCGCAGAAGGTCCGCGGCAGCGAGCGCAGAAGGCGGCAATGGTTCATGAGCGGGCAGTTCCGGCAGTTCCTCCGGCGGGCGGGCAAGCGCGCGCTTCACCGCCTCGACGATCTCGCGTCCGCGCTGCGAGCGCGCCAGACCGTCATGCACGGTGCGCAACCGGCCCAGATCCTCCGCCGATTTCGGAGCCTGCACCATGACGTCATAGATCGTGTCGTCCTTCAGGATGCGGCTCCGCGGCACGTTCTGGCGCTGCGCCTCGTGCTCGCGCCAGGCGGCGAGTTCGATCATGATCGCGAGTTCTGCATGGCTGCGCGCGCGGCTCTTGAGCCGCTTCCAGGCGTCTTCCGGCTCGACCCGGTAATTCTTCGGATCGGTCAGTTCCGCCATTTCCTCCGCCACCCATGATGTCCGCCCGGTTGTGGCGAGGCGGTTTTTCAGCTTTTCGTAGATACCCCGCAGATGCGTCACGTCGGCAAGCGCATAGCGAAGCTGCTTATCGGAAAGCGGGCGGCGCGACCAGTCGGTGAAGCGGGAGCTCTTGTCGAGATTCTTGCGCTGAAGCTTTTTCACCAGCGCCCCATAGCTGACGGCCTCGCCGAAGCCGCACACCATGGCGGCGATCTGGGTGTCGAAAACGGGTAGCGGGATCAGGTCGGCCTGATGATGGATGATCTCGACGTCCTGGCGCCCGGCGTGAAAGACCTTCTCGATCGTGGGATCCGCCATAAGATCGTAAAACGGCGCAAGGTCGATACCGTCGGCCAGCGGGTCGACGATGGCTTCGTCGTCGGGACCGGCGAGCTGGATCAGGCAGAGTTCCGGCCAGTAGGTCGTCTGCCGCATGAATTCGGTATCGACGGCCACAAAATCGGACCGGGCGAGGCGGCGGCACAATTCGTCCAGCGCGCCTGTCGTGGAAACAATGGGAATGTCGTTCATCGCCAACTCTATACATGAGCCGGAACGCCTTGTCCTCAACTACGGACGCCCGGCTTGACAAGCTGTTCCGCCCATGCGCTTTTGCCGCTGAATTCTCAAAGCGGGACGGCGGTGCGGCGTCTCCGCCGATGACCGTCCGGATAGAGTGTTTCATGGCGAAAACCGTAACGAAAAAAACGTCCGCGAAGGCGAAAAACCCAGGCGGCAAAGCGAAACATGTGGCGGGCGCAGCCCTTGGGCTGCCGCCCTACCGCAGCCACACTTGCGGCCAGCTCCGCAGCGGCCATGTCGGAGAGAGCGCGCGGCTGTCGGGCTGGGTGCACCGGGTGCGCGATCTGGGCGGCCTGCTGTTCATCGACCTGCGCGACCATTACGGCATGACGCAATGCGTCGTCGAGCCGGACAGTCCCGCCTTCTCAGCAGCCGAATCCGTTCGCAGCGAATGGGTGATCCGCGTCGACGGGCGCGTCGAGGCGCGCAGCGAGGAGACCTACAATCCGAACATCGCGACCGGCGAGGTGGAGTTGCGGATTACGGGTCTGGACGTGCTCTCGAAGGCCGACGAACTGCCGCTGCCCGTCTTCGGCGAGCCGGACTATCCTGAGGACACGCGCCTCAAATACCGCTTCCTCGACCTGCGACGCGAGACCATCCACGGCAATATCATGAAGCGCTCGGCGATCATCGCCTCGATCCGGCGGCGCATGATGGAGGCCGGCTTCTTCGAGTTCCAGACGCCGATCCTGACCGCCTCCTCGCCCGAAGGCGCGCGCGATTTCCTCGTGCCC
>CAYOUE010000288.1:0-2452 GCA_964407075.1 uncultured Hyphomicrobiaceae bacterium | reverse complement strand
CGAGATCGTGGGCCTGCTGAAGACCGGCTCGGCCTATTACGCGCCAGCAGCATCGGCCATCGCAATGGCGGAGTCCTATCTGAAAGACAAGAAGCGCGTGCTGCCCTGCGCGGCGCATCTCAATGGCGAATATGGCGTCAAGGGGCTGTATATTGGCGTGCCGGTCGTGATCGGGGCCAAGGGCGTCGAGCGCGTCGTCGAGATCGATCTGAACGCCCATGAGCGTGCCGATTTCACACGCTCCGTCGGGGCGGTGCAGTCGCTTGTCGAAGCCTGCGTGCGCATTGCGCCCGGCCTCGCTCATACGGGATCCTGAACGCAACACCGACGGGCGGCTCGCCGGAGCGCGCCTGCTTGCCCGATGAAGGGGCTGGAGCATAGCGGATGAACATTCACGAATATCAGGCGAAGGCAGTCCTGAAGGAATTCGGCGTGCCCGTCTCGAAGGGCGCGGTCGCATTCACGCCGGAGGAAGCCGTCAGCGAGGCTCGGTCGCTTCCCGGCCCGGTCTGGGTCGTGAAGGCGCAGATCCATGCGGGCGGACGCGGCAAAGGCCGTTTCAAAGAGCCTGACGCCGGAGAAAAAGGCGGTGTCCGGCTGGCGAAATCCGTCGAGGAGGTCGGCCAGTTCGCGCGCGAAATGCTCGGCAAGACGTTGGTGACCGTGCAGACCGGCCCCGAAGGCAAGGTCGTGAAGCGTCTCTATGTCGAGGATGGATCAGCCATCAAGCGCGAGCTGTATCTCTCCGCGCTCGTCGATCGCGCCACCTCGCGTGTCTCCTTCATCACCTCCACCGAAGGCGGGATGGACATCGAGGAAGTCGCGCACAAGACGCCCGAGAAGATCGTGACGCTCGATATTGACCCTGCCGCCGGTTATTCGTCGTTTCACGGCCGCAAGATCGCCTTCGCGCTCGGCCTCGAAGGCGATCAGGTCAAGCAATGCGTCAAGCTGATCGGCAATCTCTATCGCGCCTTCACGGAGAAGGACATTGCGCTGCTTGAGATCAACCCGCTGATCGTGACGGAGGCGGGCGACCTGCTTTGCCTCGACGCCAAGGTCAATTTCGACGGCAACGCGCTGTTCCGTCACCCGGACATCCTGGAGCTGCGCGATCTCGACGAGGAGGATCCTGCCGAGATCGAAGCCTCGAAGCACGAGCTGTCCTACGTCAAGCTGGACGGCAATATCGGCTGCCTCGTCAACGGCGCGGGACTTGCCATGGCGACGATGGACATCATCAAGCTTTATGGCGAGGAACCGGCCAACTTCCTCGACGTCGGCGGCGGCGCGTCGAAGGAGAAGGTGACGGAAGCCTTCAAGATCATCCTGCGCGACCCGAACGTCAAAGGCATTCTCGTCAACATCTTCGGCGGCATCATGCGCTGCGACATCATAGCGGAGGGGATTCTGGCGGCGGTGCGCGAGATGAACCTCGCCGTGCCGCTGGTTGTGCGCCTCGAAGGCACGAATGTCGAACTGGGCAAGCAGATCCTGCGCGACAGCGGGCTGGCGGTCGTCCCGGCGGACGATCTCGCCGACGCGGCGAAGAAGATCGTGGCGGAGGTGCGAAAGGCGGCGTGACCTTGACCAGACACACAGTCACACATAAACTGTGTACCTTGATGTGTGAGGCACGGCCATGAAGAACATCACGCTCGCGCTTGACGAGCATGTACTTGCGGCGGTGCGCAAATACGCTGCGCTGCGGAACACGACGGTGAACGCTCTCGTGCGCGACTACCTGACCCGTCTGGCCGCGCAGGAAGACCGTCAAGCTGAAGCGCGCAAGAAACTCGTGGAATTGAGCGAGCGCGCGACATTCGATCTGGGGGATTGGACGTGGAACAGGGAGGAGCTTTATGACCGTGGAAAGTTTCCTCGACACGAACATTCTGATCTACGCGGCTTCGCGGAATCCGGCGGAGAGAAGGAAGAAAAAAAGAGCGATTGAATTGATTGAGACCGAGAATTTCGGCCTCTCAGGTCAAGTGATGCAGGAATTTTACACAACCGCCACTCGCAAGGCGCAATTGCGGCTGCCCCCTGCAGCCGCGCTTGAGTGGCTTGAGTATCTGGAGGAATTCCCTTGCGCTCCGATCACATCGGGGTTGGTGAAAATCGGAGCGGCGCTGTCGCAGGAGTACCGGATATCCTACTGGGACGCGGCCATCATCGCCGCGGCGCAGTCACTCGGCGCGGATTGTATCTACACCGAAGATCTCAATGACGGGCAAAGCTACGACGGCGTCACAGCCATCAACCCTTTCCTTCCTGACCCGCCCAGCGCGGGTTTCAATGAAACGTCCGGCCCGGCGCTCACATAGAAAGGCTTCACGCATGGCGGTTCTCGTCGATAAGGATACAAGGGTGATCTGCCAGGGCCTGACCGGCTCGCAGGGCACGTTCCATTCCGAACAGGCCATCGCCTATGGCACCAAGATGGTCGGCG
>CAYOUE010000287.1:0-2467 GCA_964407075.1 uncultured Hyphomicrobiaceae bacterium | reverse complement strand
CGGACCGTCGATGCCGTAGGCCCAGTGCAGGCCTGTGTTGAACCATTGCGGGCTGTTGGGCGCGGCCATCTGCATGGCGAGCATGTAGCAAAGCTCGTCATAGAAGGCGCGGGCGTCTTCCTCGGACGAGAAGTAGCCGCCTTTCCAGCCCCAATAGGTCCATGCGCCCGCGAGACGGTTGAACACCTGCCGCGCATCGATCTCGGAGCCGTAGCGCTCGGTTTCGGGCAGGGCTTCAAGCGCGGCGGCGTCGGCTTTCGAGCGCCACAGCCATGACGGCACCGAGCTTTCCTCGATTTTCCTGAGACGCACCGGAACGCCCGCCTTACGGAAATATTTCTGGGCCAGAATGTCGGTTGCGACCTGGCTCCAGTGAGCCGGCACGGACATGGCGTCCAGCCGGAACACGGTCGAGCCGTCCGGATTGCGGATCTCGCTCGCGGCCTCACGAAATTCGA
Organism: uncultured Hyphomicrobiaceae bacterium; assembly: GCA_964407075.1. Classification (GTDB taxonomy): domain Bacteria; phylum Pseudomonadota; class Alphaproteobacteria; order Rhizobiales; family Rhodomicrobiaceae; genus JAHQVI01. The sequence goes on along the minus strand of CAYOUE010000287.1, from coordinate 2,009 downwards.
TGTCCGCGTAAGGTGATTGTCCTTCTTTGGTGAAGCGCCGTTCGATCCGCATTTTCTGTGTCCCTCTGGTCCGTCGTCAGCTTAGGCTGCAGCTTGTTTGTTCATTGAGCGCGTCCGGCGTTTCTGACTGCTACGGCGCTTATGCGGACGCTCCGCATCGGCCTTCAGGCAATGCTCGAAGACAGGCTGTAAGGACGGGACACCAATATCCTCGGCGGGAGGACCGGGCCGGCCTTCAAGGCTGCTGGTGGGTTAACGCGGGACTGCCCTAAAGCATCGGCTGAAACGCAACGCCAGGAACACGGAACGCAACTCTGGCAGGCGGAGGCGCAGATGCGGCTCGCCGGCGTACTCTGTAACGCTGTTACGTGCGACGCCCGCGGCGCCGGAATATCGAGTGATGCGCGCCTTCCCGCCGCACGCGGGCGGCGGTTCAAGCCCTCACGAACGACCCTGACTGATTCACGCAGCAAACGCCAGAGCTTGCGGACAAAAAAACCTGCCCTACAAGATATTGTTGTTTTTATGCGTCAGTTCGGCGTGCGCTGCATCTCGGTTCAAGGTCATGCTCTGGAAAGTAGGACGATTCTCTCGCCCGCGTGCCAGAGAATTCATCGCATCGGAAGATATCCAGTCTACGTCAACAGCTTAACGGGAATGTGAAAAAAAGCACATTCTGCGCTGGCGTGATGCCGAATCGCGCAAGCTGGACTTTGAGCAATGCCGGTGCGATAGTCGCGCCGGAACGAAGCAGGCAGGCACATGGGTCTTTTCAGCGATATTTTCACCTGGTGGAACGGGGCGACGCTGTCGACGCGGCTTTACACGCAACGCCACGGCGTCGCCGTTGGCGAGGACGGCTTCGGCAATAAATATTACCAGGACAGGAACGGCGAAGGGCCGGCCGGAAAACCGCGCCGCTGGGTCATCTACAATGGCGAGGCCGAAGCCTCGAAAGTGCCGCCGGAATGGCATGGCTGGCTGCACTACATCGTCGATGAGCCGCCGAGCGGCGCCTATCAGGCCAAGTCATGGCAGAAGCCGCATATCGAGAACATGACCGGCACGCCGATGGCCTACCGCCCGCCGGGCAGTATCCTCAAGCCCGGCAAGCGTACCGGCGCGCCCGCGGATTACGAACCCTGGCAGGCCGAATAGCCGCGCTCGCGGATCAGATCGTTTCGACGCCGATCGCGGTCGCCTCGCCGCCGCCGATGCAGATCGCCGCGATTCCGCGCCGGCCGCCCCGCTTCTTCAGCGCATTGACCAGCGTCACGACGATGCGCGCGCCCGAGGCTCCGATCGGATGGCCCAGCGCGCAGGCGCCGCCATTGACGTTGACGGTTTCGTGCGACAGGCCGAGATCGCGAATCGCCGCCATCGCGACGACCGCGAAAGCCTCGTTGACTTCGACCAGATCGGCGTCGCCCGGCTTCCATCCCGTCGCCTCGCAGAGCTTCTGAACCGCCTTGACCGGCGCTGTGGTAAACCATGCCGGCTCCTGCGCATGGCTCGCCATCCCGGTGATTTTCGCAAGCGGCGCAATGCCGAGCCTTTCGGCTTCCGAAAGCCGCATCAGGACGAGCGCCGCCGCGCCGTCCGAGATCGAGCTGGAATTGGCCGCCGTGACGGTGCCGCCCTTGCGGAAGGCGGGCCGCAATTGCGGGATCTTCTCCGGATTGGCGCTGAAGGGCTGTTCGTCGCGTTCGACCGTCACGTCCGATTTTCTTGAGGCGGCGACAACCGGCGCGATCTCGTCCGCGAAATCGCCTTCGAGATTGGCGCGTTTGGCGCGCGCGAGCGATGCGATGGCGTAGGCGTCCTGCTCCTCGCGCGTGAACTGGTAATGCTGTGCGGTGTCCTCCGCATAGGTTCCCATGAGCCGCCCGCCCTCATAGGCGTCCTCCAGCCCGTCGAGAAACATATGGTCTAGGACCTGCCCATGCCCGAGCCGCAGGCCGGCGCGCGCTTTCGGCAGCAGATAGGGCGCGTTCGACATGCTCTCCAGA
>CAYOUE010000286.1:0-2480 GCA_964407075.1 uncultured Hyphomicrobiaceae bacterium | reverse complement strand
TCAGGTCCGCGTCCATGATCTGAAGCACACTTTCGGTCGACGCCTTCGCGCCGCCGGAGTGAGCTTTGAAGATCGTCAGGACCTGCTCGGCCACGTGTCTGGCCGCATCACGACTCACTACTCGGCAGCGGAACTATCACGCCTGATCGAAGCGGCAAATACGGTCTGCGAGATGGACGGAAGAAAGCCTGAACTGGTGGTTTTGAGAGGCCTTATCCACAGCCAGTCCCCACAAAATCCCCACAATCGGAAATTATCGGCCCTATGAAACCAGCTAAGTCATTGATTTTAGTGGTGCCCAGGGGCGGAATCGAACCACCGACACGCGGATTTTCAGTCCGCTGCTCTACCGACTGAGCTACCTGGGCATGAAAGCGCCGGCCCGATCGCCAGCGATTTTGGTTTATAGGAAATTGCGGACGGCCTGTCCAGAAGAGAACGGACGCGACGGGGTGCGCCGCAGCACCTGCCCCGATCCACGCTATTGACGCAAGCGGACGGCCAACATATGGTCGGCCCATCGGCAGGCGGGAACCATTTTGCACCGCCCAAAATTCCTCACAGAGAGCCCATAGCTCAGCCGGTAGAGCAACTGACTTTTAATCAGTAGGTCGAAGGTTCGAATCCTTCTGGGCTCACCAATAAAATCAATAGGTTAGCTGATTTGCGGTTAACACCCTTCAACAAAAATAGGCACTGTGTAGGCACGCGGAGCGATTTGCGGGTGATTTCACTCTGATCAGAGCCTTCCCCGCTATTGAATAGCGGCGCGTTCCTGATTGAGATGGAACAGCCGCTCCAGGATTTGATCGTCGCTGAGGTCGCGCGGCCAGCCATATGCATTGGCTACGGCGTCGTCCAGCGCGCGGTGGGCGTTGTCTAGCCAGGCGGGGCGCTCATTGTAGAGATTGGTCAGCGTGCGCTTTTTGAGCTGTTTGAGCTGGTCTTCGGTGAGATCGTCGCGCGGCAGGATGCGGTCGGGATAGCCGGGCACGACTTCGGGGACGCGCGTCGTCCAATCCGGCGGATTGAGCCACGCCTCGCGATATTCGTTGAGCTGTTTCGCGGCGACAGCGATGGCCTTGGCGCGCGGATCGTCGGCAGCGGAAATGTCCGGGGTCAGACCTTCGGGGAAGGGGAAGGTTTCGAAACCAAGGGAAGGGGTGTATTGAGGATCATTACCAACACCGTGCCATCCGCCGAGGCGAAGCGACCACAGCTCATGATGACGTGAATGCAGAAGTCCAAATGTAGTATCGTCTTCGCACGCAATCACAACAAGACGCGTATCAGGAAGAGTGCTTGAGTGCTCCCAACGGAAGACCCGATGTTTCGATACCCGAGGTGTTATGATGCAGCGTGTCAAGTGCTGTACAGCACGTCTTAGGCCGGGAACCGTTTCACCATGCTGCCACCAATATAATTTGCGACGCTCTCGACGATTAGTATCACGAATCGGTTTCACATGCGCAAGAACATGATTGAAGGGTACCTCGTAAAGGGCGGCTTCTTCCTTTGATAGTTCTGCAAAGTCAATAATCCATTTGCCTGCCGGGCGTCGGGTGACATCTGTGCCATTTGCCCATGGCCGCAATACATCGCTGTTCGGTCGCCCATGAGGGTTGAGCGGAGCTTGCAACCACTGTCGTGCCACTGCGCCATCGATTTCGAAAGGGCCGACCTTAACGGGCCCTTGGAAGCATGTGTTCGCATTTGCCTTAAGCCTAACAGCACGCCCCAGCTCTATTTCGGCTGAAAGGTCTGAGAATATGTGCGGGACATTGTTGCCATCAAGGTAGGCTTCGCCATCTAACTCTTCTGAAAAGCACACGATACAGACGCGAACTGCCGCCCCTTCGACAACCCAAGGTTCATCATCCCAAGCGTTGAATATCCGACCACCAGAAACAATTCGCTTCAGGACTTCCTGGCTTGATCCACGCCGAATGGCTTGCGTAGCGACGAGCCCGCCCCTCAAAGCAAGCCCCGACTCTATCTGAGCCCAAGATTTGGCAAACCAATACGTCACCAAATCAACAGCTCCTTCGGTAAGCTCTCTATATTTTGCTCGAAGAGTTTGAACGTAAGCCTCTCCGAGCATACCGATCATAAGTTGAGTGCCCAAAAAAGGGGGATTGCCAATCACGACATCCGTCTCCGGCCACTCCGCCTCCGTCCCATCCGCATTCAACAGCGCGTCGCGGCACTCAATCGTCTCCAGTGGCTTTAGGATCGGATTGCGCGCGGCGTCGAAGCCGTGGCGCTGCATCCATTGGATCTCGCCGATCCAGACCGAGACGCGCGCCAGCTCGGCGGCGAAGGGGTTGATCTCGATGCCCTTGACGCATTCCGGCCCGACGCGCGGGAATTCGCGCGGCAGCCCCATCGCCTCGGCCTCCAGATTGGCGCGGTGCTCCAGATCCTTCAGCTCGCGCAGCGCGATATAGAGGAAGTTGCCGGAGCCGCAGGCCGGGTCGAGC
>CAYOUE010000285.1:0-2533 GCA_964407075.1 uncultured Hyphomicrobiaceae bacterium | reverse complement strand
TGCCGAAATCACAGATCGCGGGCAAGGTCGGCTATTCGACGCCGCCGGGCGGACATCCGCAGCTCGCTGCCGGTTTCGCACTCTCCGTGTCGGCGTCCTCGCGTCAGAAGGAGGCCGCCTACCTGTTCATCCAGTGGCTGAACTCCGAGGAAATCAGCCTCCAGCGCGTACAGCTCCCTTACGCGCTGCGCGATCCGTTCCGCGAAAGCCATTTCGTTTCCGAGGAGTACAAGAGCCGCTGGCCTGAAGCCCCGCAATATCTGGCTGCGCTGAAGGCGGGCGCTGTCTCGGGCCTGCTCGACCTATCCGTCATTCAGACCGACCGCTACGAGGAGGCCCTGCGCCAGGGCGTCTCGCGGCTGTGGGCGGGCGAGGATCCGCAGGGCATCCTAAACGACGTGGCCGCGGCCTGGGACGCGATCACGGAACAGATCGGCGTCGACAGCCAGAAAGCAGCCTATCAGGCCTGGGCGTCGAAGCCGAACGCCTATCCGCAAGCCTAGCATGACCACGCCGGAGGCGGAAAACCGTCTCCGGCGTCCGGTTTCGGCGTATCGTCAGATGACCATCACAACCTCCTACGAAGGCGCGCTGCCGCGCCGAAGCCGAACGGGCAGCTTCACAGAGCGCAACTTCAAATATCTGATGATCTTTCCGGCAGTGCTGGTCATCCTGCTGATCGGCCTGTTCCCGATCATCTATACGCTGACGATCAGCGTGCAGAACCTGACCATGCTGTCGGAGGACACGTCCTGGCATGGCTTCGTCCATTATTCGCGGCTGCTCGACGATCCGCGCTTCTGGGACTCGCTGCGCCATACGCTGATTTTCGTCGCCATCGCGCTGCCTGCCGAACTTCTGCTCGGCCTCGCGCTCGCCTATCTGTTTCTCGACCGGATGCCGGGACGGCAGATCTTCGTGGCGCTGCTCGTCCTGCCGGTCGTCACCTCGCCGATCATCGCCGGGGCCACATGGCGGCTGATGTTCGACAACCGCTTCGGCCCGGTCAATCAGATCATAAGCTGGTTCGCGGGCGAGCCGGTCACGATCCTGTGGACGGTCGATCCCGCTTTCGTGTACCCCGCGATCCTGATCGCCGAGATCTGGCAGTGGACGCCGTTCATGTTCCTTTTGCTGCTCGCCGCGCTCACCAATGTCGACCAGAGCCAGCTTGAGGCCGCCGAGATCGACGGCGCCGGCTTCTGGCGAAAGTTCCGCAGGATCGTCTTTCCCGCAATCTGGCCGGTCATGGCGATCGCGATCCTGATCCGCGGGCTGGACCTGTTCCGCCTGTTCGACGTCGTCTGGGCGCTCACGCGCGGCGGGCCGGGCACGCGAACCGAAACATTCTCGATCTACGCCTATGTTCAGGGCTTTCAGCAATTCAACACCAGCTACACTGCGGCGATGGCCTTCGTCGTCATCGTCCTGCTCGCCGCCTCGATCACGCTGGCGCTCAGACGCATGGAGATCGACCGGTGAGGGCGGATCGCGGAACGGGCCTGGCGCTCAGATATTGCGCGGCGATCCTCGTCACGCTGCTGTTCCTCTTCCCGATCTACTGGCTGACGATCATCTCGTTCAAGACGCCGGCGGAGATCTTCGCTTATCCGCCGGTCTGGTGGCCCGAATCCATCCAGTTCGCCAACTACGCCGTGCTGTTCAGGGACGGCGATGCGCGCACGGTCCTGAACAGCCTTATCATCGCTTCGGTGTCGACCGTCATAGCCATGATCCTCGGCACCATGTGCGCCTATTCGATCGCGCGCTTTCGGACCGGGGGCAATCTGTTCTCCGACTGGCTTCTCTCCAACAGGATGATCCCGCCGATCGTGATCGTCTTCCCGGTGTTCCTTCTGTTCGTCAAACTCGGTCTTGTCGATACATTTGCCGGGCTGATCCTGCTGTATACGGCGTTCAACCTGCCTTACGTGGTCTGGATGATGCGCGGCTACATTCAGGACATCCCGATCGAACTGGAAGAATCCGCGCTCGTGGACGGCTGTACGCGCTGGCAGGTTTTCGTGCGCGTGGTCTGGCCGATGGTGCGGGGCGGGCTGTTCGCAACAGCGGTGTTCACATTCGTCTTCGCCTGGAACGAATTCATCTTCGCGCTGGTGCTGACCCGGCACGAGGTGACGACATTCCCGGTGCAGGTTACGCATTATTTCGGCGGGCAGTCGAATTTTTGGGCCAAGATCGCGGCCATGAGCGTGCTCGGCACGGTTCCGATCTTTATCGCCGTGGCGGCGCTGCAGCGCTTCCTGGTGCGCGGCATTTCTCTTGGCGCGGTGAAGGGATAGGGGCATGGCGCGACTGGCGATAAGGGGGCTGCGCAAGTTCTACGGCGCGTTCGAGGCGCTCAAGGGGATCGACCTTGACATCGCCGAAGGCGAGTTCTGCGTGTTCGTCGGCCCGTCCGGCTGCGGAAAGTCCACGCTGCTTCGCACGATCGCCGGCCTTGAGGATGTGGATAGCGGCACGATCGAAATCGATGGCGAGATCGTCAACAACCTGCGCCCGCGCGACCGCA
>CAYOUE010000284.1:0-2558 GCA_964407075.1 uncultured Hyphomicrobiaceae bacterium | reverse complement strand
GACCGTGCTGTTCACCCGCTTTGTGAAGTTCGACCCTTCCGCGCCGGACTGGGCGGACCGCGACCGTTTCGTGCTGTCCGCCGGCCATGGCTCGATGCTGATATACTCGCTTCTTCATCTGACCGGCTATCCGGAGATGACGCTTGAACAGTTGAAGAACTTCCGACAGGTGGGATCGATCACGGCGGGGCATCCCGAATACGGCCATGCGCCGGGGATCGAAACGACCACCGGCCCGCTCGGGCAAGGCATCGCCAATGCGGTCGGCATGGCGCTTGCCGAAAGGCTGCTGAATGCGCGCTTCGGAGACGAACTCGTCGATCATTACACCTATGTCATTGCGGGCGACGGCTGTCTCATGGAAGGAATCAGCCATGAGGCGATCGACCTTGCCGGGCATCTGAGGCTGTCGAAGCTGATCGTGCTGTTCGACGACAACGACATCTCCATCGACGGTCCGACCTCGCTCGCCACCTCGACGGACCAGCTTGCGCGCTTCAGGGCCGCGGGCTGGGAAGCTCTCCGCATCGACGGCCACGATCCGGACGCCATCGCAGCAGCAATCGAAGCAGCGCAGGCGTCGGACCGCCCGAGCCTGATCGCCTGCAAGACCGTTATCGGCTACGGCGCACCGAACAAGCAGGGAACGGCGGGCGTGCATGGCGCGGCGCTTGGCGCTGAGGAAATCACGGCGGCTCGCGAGACGCTTGGCTGGCCGCATCCGCCCTTCGAGATCCCCGAAGCGATCCTGAAGGCCTGGCGCGCTGCGGGAGCGAGAGGCAGATCCGATCGTGAGGCATGGGGGGCGCGTGTCGCGTCCAGTGCCAAGGGCGCCGATTACAAACGCACGGTCTCGCTTGAGATAGGCGGCGCGTTGAACGATGCGATCGCATCAGTGAAAGCTCAATTCGCGGCCGACAGGCCGAACCTCGCCACCCGCCAGTCGTCTCAGGCGGTGCTGGAAGCAGTCACGGCGGTTCTGCCTGCCTTGATCGGCGGCTCGGCGGATCTGACCGGCTCGAACAACACCAAAACCAAGGCGACCGCGCCCGTCACCGCAGAGAATTTCGCAGGCCGGTACATCCATTACGGCGTGCGCGAACACGGCATGGCGGCGGCGATGAACGGCATCGCTCTGCATGGCGGTCTGATCCCTTATGGCGGCACCTTCCTGTGCTTTTCCGACTATTCGCGTCCCTCTATCCGTCTCGCCGCGCTGATGGGCGTCCGCGTCATTCACGTTCTGACGCACGACTCCATCGGCCTTGGCGAGGACGGGCCAACCCATCAGCCTGTAGAGCATTTCGCAGCGTTGCGGGCGATCCCCAATCTGCTGGTCTTTCGCCCCGCCGACGCCATGGAAACCGCAGAATGCTGGCAGGCGGCGATCATGGCGGCGAGAACGCCGTCTGCTCTTTGTCTGACGCGGCAGGGACTGCCAGCGCTTCCCGCACAGGCCGATCTTGCCGAAAACCGTTCTGCCAAAGGCGCTTATGTCGTCCACGAACCCGGCGCGCCGCGACAGGTGACGATCCTGGCGACCGGCTCCGAAGTCCAGCTTGCGCTGGAGGCCGCGAAAAGGCTCGAGGCCGAAAACGTTCCCGCTGCAGTCGTATCGATGCCCTGCTGGGAGTTGTTCCGTGTGCAGCCGGAGGTCTACCGCAAATCTGTGCTGGGCGATGCGCCGAGCATGGCGGTCGAAGCTGGCGTGAGAATGGGCTGGGACGAGTGGATCGGCGCGGATGGCGCGTTTGTCGGCATGACAGGCTTTGGCGCGTCAGGCAAGGGGCCCGATCTGTTCATCCATTTCGGTATCACCGCCGAAGCGGTTGCAGAAGCCGCGCGTGCTGCGGCAGTCTAGCTGCGGCTCTCCTGCTGGGTATTTTTGGCCATGATCGGCTATTGCCGTTGCCGTCCGGCGCTGACTGAAATTGTCAATGATTGAGGCGTCTCCATGAAGCGAACTGCAATCAAGGTGAAGGCTATGGGGTTGTTCGCGGCACATGGGCGTCTGCTGGTAACTCCGTCTTACGATTCGGTGAAGCGTAAGCCGTATTTCCGTTTGCTCGGCGGCCATGTCGAATTTGGCGAGCGTGCGGAAACCACGTTGAGGCGCGAGATGCGGGAAGAACTCGATACGGATGTCGAGGTTCTGGAGCGGCTCGACGTGATCCAGAACATCTTCCAGTATCAGGGGCGGGACTATCACGAGATCGTTTTTCTCCATCACGCGCGTTTTCTTGACGACGCGATCACGCGTATGGATGAACTGCGCAATCTGGAAGCGGGATATGACGAGATCTTCCGCTGGCTTCCTGTAAAGGACGTGCTGGAAGGCGAAAGGCCCCTCTATCCGGCAGCGGATTACCGGCGATTTCTGGAGCGTATCGGCGCAGCGGACGGGGCCTGATCCGCCCGCACTGCGGCGAAAATCGCAGAGGCGTCACGTTCCTCTTGATCCGCAGCGGCGAAAGTCATAAGACATCACGACGGTTGCGGGGCCATAGCTCAGTTGGGAGAGCGCGTGAATGGCATTCACGAGGTCGGCGGTTCGATCC
>CAYOUE010000283.1:0-2593 GCA_964407075.1 uncultured Hyphomicrobiaceae bacterium | reverse complement strand
CTGAAGTCACGAACCGCCGTCAGGCCCAGGCCGCTGCGCGGCGCCGGGGCTCATGTCGCGCAATTCGCGGATCTCGGCTCTGAGCGCCTGCAACTCCGAGAGGACCTGATCGAAATTCGCCTCGGTCTCCTTCTGGTTCATGCGCTCCTCGATCTGCTGCTCGCGCTGCATCGCGTCTACGATGATGCCGATGAACAGATTGAGCACGGTGAAGCTCGTCACCAGAAGGAAAATGATGAAGAACACCCATGCATAGGGAAATTTCTCCATGACCGGAATGACGAAATTGTCAGCCCACCCTTCCAGCGTCATGACCTGGAACAGGGAGAAGAAAGAGTCTCCGAGCGTTCCGAAGAGTTCAGGGTAATCCGCGCCGAACAGCCTCGTCGCCATGACCGCAGCGACATAGAAGATCAGAGCCAGCAGCGCCACCACCGCGCCCATGCCGGGGATCGCGGCCAGCATTCCGCCCATGACGCGCCGCATGGATTTGACGGTGGATATCAGGCGCAGCGCCCGGATGATGCGCAAGGAGCGCAGCACGGCGAAACCGCCCGTCGCCGGCATGAGGGCGATGGCGACAATCGTGAAGTCGAACAGATTCCAGCCGTCCCGCCAGAAATTGCGGCCATGCGCGAAAATGCGCAGCGCGATCTCTATGGTGAAAATCACGATGACGACATTGTCGATCATCCGCAGCAGGCCGCCGGTATAGGCCACGACCCTTTCGCTGGTCTCAAGCCCCATCGCTGTGGCATTAATGAGAATGATGACGACGATAGCGCGCTCCCAGAACGGGCTATCGAAGAATTGCCGCAAAAGCGCGCGCACGCCTTCGACACCCTTGCCGCGCGTATCCATCCCACCCAGTTCCGCCACCATTTGACCCCCACTCACTTCAAAGGGCTGCATTCCATACAAAATACCCCCCAGCCCGGCATTTTCCCGCATCGGGAGTCCGTCTGGATCGAGGCAGGGCCTGTATCATCAATCTATCCGCTTCAGGCGTCGCATCAAGCCTTGTCTTCGTCCCGCCCGAAAACGTCCTCGACGGAAAGTTCCGGCTCCTCGGCGTCATCGGAGCGCTTTTCAGACATACCGCCGGAGAATACGTCCTCCGCCAGCATTTCCTTTTCGGCCTCGTCTTCAGCGTGCGGCGTGAAAGGCGCGCCACCGGAGGTCTGATCGGCAGGCAGAAGCGTGCCCGCGGGAGCTGCTTCCTCGACGTCGAGGCCGGCGGCCTTGCGCTCGCGTTCGATGCGTCTCGCCGCTTTGTGAACCTCGGTGTCGAGGTCGATCTGCGAGCAAAGCCCCAGCGCGACCGGGTCCTGCGGCTGAAGGTTGGCCGAATTCCAGTGCGTGCGCTCCCGGATCGCCTCGATGGTCGGCTTGGTCGTGCCGACAAGGCGCATGATCTGGGCGTCGCGGAGCTCCGGGTGATAGCGCAACAGCCACAGGATTGCGTTCGGGCGGTCCTGGCGGCGCGAAAGCGGGGTGTATTTCGGCGCACGCTTCGTCTTCATCGGCGGAAGCTCGACATTGGATTTCGCCAGTTTCAGACGGTGATTCGGATCTTCCTGCGCCTTCCTGATCTCCTCGCGCGTCAATTGCCCGGAGGAAATCGGATCCATGCCCTTGATGCCTTGTGCGACGTCGCCGTCGGCAATCCCTTTCACTTCGAGATTGTGCAGGCCGCAGAACTCAGCGATCTGATCGAAGGTCAGGGACGTATTTTCAACCAGCCAGACTGCAGTCGCTTTCGGCATGAGAGGCCGCTGTGTCATAAATCTCTCCCGTCTCCCGCGATAGGCTCGTCCGCAGGAAAACATTGTTCTTGATGCGTGGAGGAGGGCTTCGGAAATCACGAAGCAACCGCATCTATATAGGCGCGATCCGCGGAAAGGGCAATTGTTCTTGTTTTGGCCGCGGGAAGAAGCGCCTGCGCCTCGCCTGGTCAGACCGTGAGCACGATCTTGCCGATATGCGTCCCGCTTTCCATCAGGCGGTGGGCTTCGGCGGCCTGCTCCAGCGGAAAGACCGTTTCGATGATGGGCTGGATAGCGCCATTGGACAGCAATGGCCAGACCTGGTCCTCAAGCGCGCGCGCAAGCTGCGCCTTGACCGCTATCGTCCGGGGACGGAGTGTCGAGCCGGTCAGCGTAATTCTTCTAATCATGAGCCGGGTGAAATCCACCGTTGCGGTCGAGCCGTGAAGAAAAGCGATCTGGTGAATCCGGCCGTCCTCGGCGACGCAGTGCAGATTGCGCTGGATATAATCACCGCCGACCATGTCGAGGATGAAGTTGACGCCCTTGCCGCCGGTCCTTTCCTTCACGGCCGCGACGAAATCCTGTTCCTTGTAGTTGATCGCGAGATCCGCTCCGAGCTTTTCGCAGAAATCGCATTTTTCCGCGCTTCCGGCGGTCGTGAAAACCGTTGCGCCGAAAGCCTTTGCGATCTGGATCGCAGTGGTGCCGATCCCGCTTGCGCCGCCATGCACGAGCAGCGTCTCTCCCGCAATGAGACCGCCGCGGAAGAACAGATTGTGCCAGACGGTGAAATAGGTCTCGGGAAGCGCTGCGGCGAGGACGGC
>CAYOUE010000282.1:0-2600 GCA_964407075.1 uncultured Hyphomicrobiaceae bacterium | reverse complement strand
GAGGTTCACGCCGGTGCCGACGATGATCGTCGGCGTGTCCAGCGCGCTCTGACTGGCGCTTTCCAGAAGGATGCCACCTATCTTGGCGTCACGAAGCAGGATGTCGTTCGGCCATTTCAGCCGCAGTTCGGGCGCGCGGCCCGCGCCGGCCGCCAACCCCATGATGGCGTCATGTGCGGCTATGCCGGCAAGAAGCGAGAGCTGAAGCGCGCGCGCGATGGGAACGCCGGGGCGCAGGATCAGGCTGGCGTAGAGATTGCCGGGAGGCGAGTCCCAGGAGCGGCCCGCCCGGCCCTTGCCGCCGAGTTGGCTGCCCGCCCAGACCCAGAGACCGGAGGCGGCGCCGGAGCGCGAAAGCCGGAGGGCCTCGGCATTGGTCGAGTCAATGCTGTCATGACAGGCCAGACGGTAGCCGTCCGGCAAATACACGCCGTGAGTCGACTGCATCGGTGGAATGCCTAGAATAAAGATTTCGCCGCAGTTTCCGCAGCTGTAACAAGAAACTGGATCGGAATAAACAGAAACAGTGTGATAACGCCCATTACGCCCAGAACAAAGCGCAATTTTCCGGTCATCGGTTCAAAATCCTGCGAGGGCTCCTGAAAATACATCTTCGCAATGATGGCGAGATAATAAAACGCGCTGACGACCGATGTCACCACGCCGACCACGGCCAGCCAGAACAGTTCGGCCTCGATAGCTGCAAGGAAGACGTAGAATTTCGCGAAGAACCCGGCGAGCGGCGGGATGCCGGCCATCGAAAACAGCAGGATGGTGAGCATGAAGGCGAGCATCGGCTTGTTTCGCGACAGGCCGGAGAGTTCGGCAATATCCTCGACATCGCTTTCTCCACGGCGCATGGCGAGGATGCAGGCGAACGCGCCGAGCGTCATCACGACATAGATGGCGAGATAGATCATCACGCCCTGAACGCCCGCCTGAGTGCCTGCCGCAAGGCCAACCATCGCATAGCCGACATGGCCGATCGAGGAATAGGCCATCAGCCGCTTGATGTTGGTCTGGCCGATGGCTGCGAAGGCTCCGAGCGCCATCGAGGCGACCGAAATTGCGATTATGATCTGTTTCCAGTCGGCGTCGATCGCCGGGAAGGCTTCCTGAGCCACGCGGATAAGCATGGCGAAGGCGGCGACTTTCGGGGCGGATGCGAAGAACGCCGTCACCGGCGTCGGCGCGCCCTCATAGACGTCGGGCGTCCACATATGGAACGGCACGGCGGACAGCTTGAAGGCGACGCCCGCGAGAACGAAGACAAGGCCGAAGACAAGGCCGACGGAGCGGTCCGCGCTCTGGAGAACGGAATTGATGCCTTCGAAGCCGACCGTTCCCGTGAAGCCGTAGACGAGCGAACAGCCGTAGAGGAGAAGGCCGGACGACAGCGCGCCGAGCACGAAATATTTAAGCCCCGCCTCAGACGAAAGCACGCTGTCGCGCCGGAAGGATGCGAGCACATAAAGGGCGAGGCTCTGCAGCTCAAGCGCCAGATAGAGCGCGATCAGATTGTTTGCTGACGCCAGCAACATCATGCCGAGCGTCGAGAGCAGGACGAGCACCGGATATTCGAATTTGAGAATTTTCGCGTTCTTCAAGTAGTCGAAGGACAGGATCAGCGCAAAGACTGCCCCGGCGAGAATCAGGATCTTCATGAAGCGCCCGAAATCGTCGACGAGCAGGGCGCCGTCGAAAAGCTGAGCCGCGCCGGCATCCTGGCGCAGCACGAGCGCTCCCGTCATGATGAGGATGGCTATCGCCAGCCAGCCGGCAACCGGATTTTCCTCGCCGCGGCTGAACACCCCGATCATGAGAAGAAGCATCGCAGCGGTGGCAAGGAATATTTCGGGAAGGACCGGAGCGAATTCCTGAAGTGCGGGCGCGGGCATCATTCCTCCTCCGCGGCGGCGAGCTCGGCTTCCTGCGCCCTTTGCAGGTCCTGCTGATAGTCAGCGATGAGCTTCTCCACCGAGACCGCGGTCACGTCCATGACCGGCTTGGGATAGACGCCGAAGAATATCGTCAGGAACACGAGCGGGGCGAGCACCGCGATCTCGCGTGGCGAGACATCGAGAATGTTGGCGAGCGCCGGTTTCTCCAGCTTGCCGAACACCACCTGCCGGTAGAGCCAGAGCGCATAGGCCGCCGACAGGATGACGCCGCTTGTCGCGAAGAATGCGACCCACGTATTGACCTTGAAAGCGCCGACCAGCGACAAGAACTCGCCTACGAAACCGGATGTGCCGGGCAATCCGACATTGGCCATCGTGAACACCATGAAGCAGGCCGCGTAAATCGGCATACGGTCGGCCAGACCGCCATAGGCGGCGATCTCGCGCGTATGCATCCGGTCGTAGATGACCCCGACACACAGGAACAGCGCCGCGGACACGATCCCGTGGCTGAGCATCTGGAAGATGCCGCCCTGAACGCCCTGAGTCGTCAGGGTGAACACGCCGAGCGTCACGAAGCCCATATGAGCGACCGAGGAATAGGCGATCAGCTTCTTGACGTCCTCCTGCGCGAAGGCGACGAGCGAGGTGTAGATGATCGCGACGACGCTGAGCGCGAAAACAAGCGGCGCAAGATCG
>CAYOUE010000281.1:0-2626 GCA_964407075.1 uncultured Hyphomicrobiaceae bacterium | reverse complement strand
AAGGAACTGCGTTCGATCGGCATACAGCCCGATATTCTGCTCTGCCGCTCCGACAGGCCGATCCCGGTCGAGGAGCGCCGAAAGATCGCGCTGTTCTGCAATGTCCGCGAAACGGCGGTGATCCAGGGGCTCGACGTCGCCAACATCTACGACGTGCCGGTCGCCTATCACCGGGAAGGCTTCGATACGGAACTGCTAGCCGCTTTCGGCATCGAGAACGCTCCCGCTCCCGATCTCAGCCGGTGGGAGGAAATTTCGGAGCGCATCGCCAATCCGGACGGCCATGTCAATATCGCTGTCGTCGGAAAATACACCGAGCATAGCGACGCCTACAAATCCCTGACGCAGGCCATCGTCCACGGCGGCATCGCCAACCGCGTCACCGTCAACGTCTCATGGATCGACTCCGAGCTGCTGGAGTCTTCGCCGCCCGCCGAACATCTGGAGAGCGCGCACGCAATCCTGGTGCCAGGCGGATTCGGCCAGCGCGGCTCTCAAGGGATGATCGAGGCGGCGCGCTATGCGCGCATTCATCGCGTGCCCTATTTCGGCATCTGTTTCGGGATGCAACTCGCCGTCGTCGAGTTCGCCCGTCACGCGGCTGGCTTGAACGGCGCCAATTCGAGCGAATTCGGGGAGACGGAGGCCCCGGTCGTCGGCCTCATGACCGAATGGATGCAGGGCGGCGCGGTGGAGAAGCGCAAAGCCGACGGCGATCTCGGCGGCACGATGCGCCTCGGCGCCTATCCCGCGCGCCTGAAGCCGGACAGCCTGATTGCCGGGATCTATGGCCGCACTGAAATTTCGGAGCGGCATCGCCATCGCTACGAGGTCAACATGAACTACCGTTCGCAGCTCGAAGCGGCGGGCCTCAGCTTCTCCGGCGTCTCGCCCGACGGTGCGCTGCCCGAAACCGTGGAAATCCCCGGCCATCCCTGGTTCATCGGCGTGCAGTTCCATCCCGAGCTGAAATCGAAGCCGTTCGAGCCGCATCCGCTGTTCGCCTCCTTCATCAATGCGGCGGTCGAGCAGAGCCGGCTGGTATAAGGCTGCGGGGCATCATCGCGTCGAATGCGGCGCGGCCGGGCGTGCAAATCCGGCTCAGACCTGCTATGCGTGCGCTGCACCATTATCGTGAAGCCGCTCCGTCGCACAGCTCATGCCGCCCCCTCTGCTACAGTTGAAAGAGATTGCCCTGACTTTCGGAGGCGCGCCGCTTCTGACCGGCGCTGAACTGTCCGTCTCGGAGGGGGAGCGCGTCTGCCTAGTCGGACGCAACGGCTCGGGTAAATCGACATTGCTGAAGATCGCGGCCGGGCTGATCGAGCCGGATGGCGGACAGGTCTTCCTGCAGCCCGGCGCGGTTGTGCGTTATCTCGCGCAGGAACCGGACATGTCCGGCCATGCCACAACTCTTTCCTACGTCAAGGCGGGGCTGACGCCGAGCGATGACCCGCATCAGGCGCAAATCCTTCTTGAGGCGCTTGGCCTTACCGGCGCGGAGAACCCTGCGACGCTGTCAGGCGGGGAGGGCCGCCGCGCGGCGCTCGCCCATGTGCTCGCAGCCGATCCGGCGCTCTTGTTGCTCGACGAGCCGACCAACCATCTGGATCTCCCGGCGATCGAATGGCTTGAAGGACGATTGATGCAGCGGCGCGGGGCGCTCGTGCTCATCAGCCACGACCGGAGCTTTCTCGAAAAGCTGTCGCGCGCCACGGTCTGGCTGGACAGAGGCGTAACGCGGCGGATCGAAACCGGCTTCGGCGGTTTCGAGGCCTGGCGCGACGCTCAGTATGCGGAGGAAGAGGCGGCGCAGCACAAGCTCGGCCGCAAGATCGCCGCCGAGGAGGACTGGATGCGTTACGGCGTTACGGCGCGGCGAAAGCGTAATGTGCGGCGTGTGGCGGAATTGCAGGCGATGCGGCAGGGCCGGCGCGATTTCCGCGGGGCGCAGGGGAAGGCGGCGCTGGCCGTATCGGAAGCCGATCCGTCTTCGAAGCTGGTGATCGAGGCGAAAGGTGTCAGCAAGAGCTATGCGGGCCGTCCTGTCGTGTCCGGCCTCGATCTGCGCATCATGCGCGGCGACCGCCTCGGCGTCGCCGGCCCGAACGGGTCGGGCAAGACCACGCTCGTCAATCTCATCACCGGCGCGCTTGAACCGGATGCGGGCGCGGTGCGTCTTGGCGCGAATCTGGAGATGGCGAGCCTCGACCAGCGCCGGGAAAGCCTAGATCCGGACTGGACGCTCGCCGAGGCGCTCACCGGCGGCCGCGGCGACCATGTCGTCATCGGCGGGCAGTCCCGCCACGTCGTCGGCTACATGAAGGACTTCCTGTTTTCGCCGGAACAGGCGCGCACCCCGCTGAAAGCGCTGTCAGGGGGCGAGCGGGCGCGCGTGATGCTGGCGCGGGCGCTGGCGAAGCCGTCCAACATGCTGGTGCTCGACGAGCCGACCAACGATCTGGACCTCGAAACGCTCGACGTGCTGGAGGAGATGCTGGGCGACTATCAGGGCACGGTCATTCTCATCAGCCACGACCGCGATTTTCTCGACCGCATCGTGAACGCTGTCATCGTGCCGGAAGGCGACGGGCGCTGGACCGAATATGCCGGAGGCTATTCCGAC
>CAYOUE010000280.1:0-2682 GCA_964407075.1 uncultured Hyphomicrobiaceae bacterium | reverse complement strand
GGATCTCCAGCGTCGCCTCGCGGTTGGTGAGGAACACGTCGCGCCACATGGTCGGATCGGAGGCGGCGATGCGGGTGAAGTCGCGGAAGCCGCCCGCGGAGAATTTGATGACCTCTTTCTGCGTCACCGTTTCGAGATCCGACGCCGTACCGACGATGTTGTAAGCGATGAGATGGGGCACATGGCTCGTGATCGCGAGCACCAGATCATGATGCTCGGGCGTCATGATCTCGACCATCGAGCCGCAGCGCTGCCAGAACGTCCTGAGCTTTTCGACGGCGGCCTGATCGCTGTCCGGGGCCGGCGTCAGCACGCACCAGCGGCCTTCGAAGAGTTCGGCGAACCCCGATTCCGGTCCGGAATGCTCCGTACCTGCGATCGGGTGGCCGGGTATGAAATGCACGCCCTCAGGCAGATGCGGACTGATATCGCGCACCACCGCGGCCTTGACTGACCCGGCGTCACTCAGTATCGCGCCGGGTTTCAGCGCGCTTGCGATAGCCTCGGCAAGCACGCCGAACGTGCTGATAGGCGTGCAGAGAATGACGAGGTCGGCGCCGGACACGGCTTCAGCCGGCTCCGCGCAGACTTCGTCGCAAAGACCGAGGCGTTCCGCCGTGAGCAGAGTCGCAGCGGATCTCGCATTGCCGGCTATCGTTCCGGCAAGGCCCTCGCGTTGCATGACGCGGCAGAGCGACGAACCGATCAGACCGAGCCCGATGATCGCCACGCGGCCGAAGAGCGGTTCAGCCATGTGCGGGCGCTCCCGACATGAAATCCCGAAGAGCGGCGACGACGGCCCTGTTCTCGTCCTCCAGACCGACAGTGAGCCTGAGACCGTCGGGAATGCCGTAATTCTCAAGGCGGCGCAGGATGATCCTGCGGCTTTTCAGATAGGCGTCGGCAGCCGCGGTGCTGCGCCCTTCCACGTCGGGAAACCGGACCAACAGGAAATTGCCCACGCTGTCCGTCACATCGAGGCCGAGCGCGCGTACTTCGCGGTCCAGCCACGCCAGCCACTCGTCGTTATGAGCCGCGGCGCGGCCGGTATGGGCGCTGTCTTCCAGCGAAGCTGCCGCAGCGGCCATACCCGGGCCTGTAACGTTGAACGGCCCGCGAATGCGGTTCAGCATCTGGGCGATCCCGGCAGGGCAATAGGCCCAGCCGACGCGCGCGCTGGCAAGCCCGTGGATCTTGGAGAACGTCCGCGTCATAACGGTATTGGATGTTGTAGCGACGAGTTCGATGCCCGCCTCGTAATCGTTGCGCCTTACATATTCGGCATAGGCGGCGTCGAGCACCAGCAGCACAGTATCAGGCAGCCCGGCGCGAAGGCGCCGGATCTCGTCGAAACCGAGATAGGTTCCAGTCGGGTTGTTCGGATTGGCGAGGAAAACAGCCCGGGTTCTCGAACTGACGCGCTCAAGGATGCGGTCCACATCTGCGCGGAAGGCCGTTTCCGGCGCGATGACCGGCGTCGCCCCGGCAGCCAGCGTCACGATCTTGTAAACCAGAAAGCCATGCTCGGTGATGATGGCCTCGTCGCCGGGACCGAGATAGGCTTGCGACAGAAGATGCAGGAGTTCGTCGGAACCGCAGCCGCAGACGATATGTTCCGGATTGAGGCCGAAATGCGCGCCGACCGCATTGCGCAGAACCGTGGCCGCCCCGTCAGGATAACGGGCGAGACCGTCAGCCGCTGAGCGGAAAGCCTCTATGGCTTTCGGGCTGGCACCCAGCGGCGTTTCGTTCGATGACAGCTTTATGACCGGTCCCGCTCCGGGCAGATGACTTGCGCCCGGAACGTAAGGGTCTATGCTCAAGACACCCGGCCTGACCTGCGGCCCATCCGCCAGCGTCACGCTATTCTCCTCGATCCTAGAATTGCAAAGGTCCGGCATTCAATGCGAAACCCTTGCCGACTCATAAGATTGGCGTTGGGATTTTGCAAAGAAAAGATTGACTTTGCCGTAGAGCGTACCAGCTTACGGCCAAAGGATCCGCAGCAGACCCCGCATTGTTGCCGATAGAACATTCGCGCTTCATGGCCGCGCGACGGCAAGGGCGGCAGGGATGGATGGACCATGATGAATGCAATCTTGCCGCAGAGCGAGATCGTCCATTTCAGCAAAGACGAACCGCTGCCTCTCGACAGCGGCGCGTCGCTTGCACCCTATTCGATCGCCTACAAGGCCTATGGTGCGCTCGACGCAGCCAAATCGAACGCCATCCTGATCTGCCACGCCCTGACCGGCGACCAGTTCGCGGCGAGTCCTCACCCGGTCAGCGGCAAGCCGGGCTGGTGGGAGACGGTTATCGGCCCCGGAAAACCAATCGACACCGACCGCTACTGCGTGATCTGCCCGAACATCATCGGCGGATGCATGGGATCGACAGGACCGGCAAGCCTCAATCCGGCGACTGGCAGGCCTTACGGTCTCGATTTTCCGGTCATCACGATCCGCGACATGGTCCGCGCCCAGTTGCGCCTTACCGAGCGGCTCGGCATCGAAAACTTGCTGAGCGTCATCGGCGGTTCGATGGGAGGGATGCAGGTGCTGGAATGGGCGGCGAGCTACGGGGACCGCGTGTTCTCCGCCATCCCGATCGCCACCGCCCCGCGCCACTCGCCGCAGAACATCGCCTTTCACGAGGTTGGCCGTCAGGCGGTGATGGCCGATC
>CAYOUE010000279.1:0-2695 GCA_964407075.1 uncultured Hyphomicrobiaceae bacterium | reverse complement strand
GTGCCGATCCTGGGCCTGATCGAGAACATGAGTTATTTCCTGTGCCCGCATTGCGGCGAGCGCTCGGAGATTTTCGGTCATGGCGGCGCGCGGCAGGAGGCCGAACGGCTTGGCGCGCCTTTCCTCGGCGAAGTTCCGCTGCACATGGACATCCGCCAGCATTCGGACAGCGGGACGCCGATTGTCATTTCCGAGCCGGACGGCCCCCATGCGGAGATCTACCGTCGCATTGCGGCGAAAACCATCGAGCGGATGCAGGCCGAGAAGAGCGAAATGACGGCGGCGGCGCCGAAAATCGTCTTTGAATGACGCCGGAATTCCTGCCCTTGATCTTGCGGCCGACCTGCAGCCCAGGGTTGAGTTATTGTACACAACGATTGCTTGTTTAGAATTAGTATGATTTAATTTCCCGGATAAGACGCTGAATGCGTCACTCCGGGAGGAAAATGTGACAAACATTGCCGTGAAAACAGCAATGTCGGAAGAAGACCGCCTGCGGGCGCATGTCTATCAGTTCCTCGCCAGCTATCTGATTGCGAAACCGGATTCGGCGGGCCTTTCCGCCGCGCGGACGCTGACCGGCGATGAAACCGAATTCGGTCAAGCCTTCTCGGCGCTCGCAAAAGTGGCCGCCTCCATGAACGAAACCGATGCGGGCGACGAGTATGAAGGCCTTTTTATCGGGCTCGGACGCGGCGAGCTACTTCCATACGCCTCCTACTATCTTACTGGATTTCTTCACGAAAAACCGCTCGCCAAGCTGCGCAACGACATGCGCAGGCTGGGCATTGCGCGCAACGAGGGCGTCAGCGAACCGGAAGACCACATCGGATCGCTGATGGAGATGATGGCAGGGCTGATCTCCGGGCGCTACGGAGAAGCTGCCTCCCTCGATCAGCAGCGCGCGTTTTTCATGGCCCACATCGAACCGTGGGCAGGACATTTCTTCAAGGATCTCGAAGCCGCCAGGCTGAGCCGGTTCTACCAGCCGGTCGGCAGAATCGGGCGGCTTTTTATTGAAATTGAGAAAGACGCCTTTGCGATGCAATAGGCCTTGACCTCATAGGATGCGGGCTTTCTGCGACCGCATCCGGCGAAAAGCCGGCCCGAAGTCCTCCCCGGACGAAGAGCGGCGGGATTTTTCGTATCTTGCGGAAGGAAGGAGCAACTGATGTCCAAAGTTCGTGACGAAAAATCCGTCGAAGACCGGCGCGATTTTCTCAAGCTCGCGACATTCGGCGCCGCCCTTGGCGGAGCTGCGATGGTGGCGGGCGGCACGGCGCAGGCGGCAACCGCTGTCAGCGACCGGACCGGCGGATACCGCGAAACGGATCACGTCAAGACGTACTACAAGCTGGCGCGCTTCTAGAAGCTTCGCCTGCGTTTCCGCAGACCGCCAATGGGTTCCCCCGCTAAAGGGTCAGGGTCAGGCAGAGCGGAAAAAACGATTTAGAATTCGCGCGTTTGCTGAAAGCAGGCGCATCAGGGAGAAGACAAATGCTCAGGAAGAAGGTAGGTGGGGTTGCGAGAGGCCCCCGTCTGTCGTCAAGCCTCGCTCAGCATTCGCAACCGGCCGTGAACCGGCGCGATTTCCTCAAAAAGTCCGGATTGGCAGTCGGCGGAATTACCGCTGTCGGCGCGCTTAACGCCGGCTTTGCGACGAAAGCCGCCGCCGCATCTGCTGGCATTAGCAATCTGCAAATCAGGAAATCGGTCTGCACGCATTGCTCCGTAGGCTGTACGGTTCTCGCCGAAGTCGCCGATGGCGTCTGGGTCGGCCAGGAACCGGCATGGGATTCTCCCTTCAATCTCGGCGCGCATTGCGCCAAGGGCGCGGCGGTGCGCGAGAACGCGCATGGCGAACGGCGCCTCAAATATCCGATGAAGCTGGTCGCAGGCAAATGGACGAGACTGTCCTGGGACGACGCCATCAACGAAGTCGGCGACGCCCTGCTGAAGATCCGCGAGGAAGCCGGCCCCGATTCCGTTTACTGGCTCGGCTCCGCCAAGCACAATAACGAGCAGGCCTATCTCTTCCGCAAGTTCGCCGCCTATTGGGGCACGAACAACGTCGACCACCAGGCCCGCATCTGTCATTCGACCACGGTCGCAGGCGTCGCGAACACCTGGGGCTACGGCGCGATGACCAATTCCTACAACGACATCCATAACTCCAGGGCCATTTTGCTCATCGGCGGGAACCCTGCCGAAGCGCATCCTGTCTCGTTGCTGCATCTTCTGAAAGCCAAGGAAGAGAACAGCGCCCCGCTTATCGTCTGCGATCCGCGCTTCACACGCACGGCCGCCCACGCCAGCGAATATGTGCGCTTCCGTCCGGGCACGGACGTCGCTCTCGTCTGGGGCATTCTCTGGCATATCTTCGAGAATGGCTGGGAAGACAAGGAGTTCATCCGCCAGCGTGTCTGGGGTATGGACCAGATCCGGGCCGAGGTGAGGAAATGGACGCCGGAGGAAGTCGAGCGCGTGACCGGAGCGCCGGGATCGCAGCTCAGGCGCGTCGCCAGGACCATGGCGGAAAACCGTCCGGGAACGCTGATCTGGTGCATGGGCGGCACCCAGCACACGAACGGCAACAACAACACCCGGGCCTATTGCGTTCTTCAGCTTGCGCTCGGCAATATGGGCAAGGCCGGCGGCGGCACGAACATCTTCCGCGGCCATGACAACGTGCAGG
>CAYOUE010000278.1:0-2711 GCA_964407075.1 uncultured Hyphomicrobiaceae bacterium | reverse complement strand
GGAGCAAAGGCTTCGAGCGGCAGGCGATCCTGGAAACCCTGAACGTCGCCGAGCGGCTGGAACGGGTGTACGGCCACATGCAGGGCGAACTGTCCGTCCTGCAGGTGGAGAAAAAGATCAAGTCGCGGGTGAAAACCCAGATGGAGAAGACCCAGCGCGAGTACTATCTGAACGAGCAGATGAAGGCGATTCAGAAGGAACTCGGCGACGGCGACGAACGAGACGACATTTCCGAGTTCGAAGAGAAGATCGAAAAGACCAAACTGTCGAAGGAAGCCCGCGACAAGGCCATGGCCGAGCTGAAGAAGCTCAAGCAGATGAGCCCCATGTCTGCGGAAGCTACGGTCGTGCGCAACTATCTCGACTGGTTGCTCTCGATCCCGTGGAACGACAAGGGAAAGGTCCGCACCGACCTGAACGAAGCCCAGGAAGTCCTCGACGCCGACCATTACGGCCTCGAAAAGGTCAAGGAGCGAATCCTCGAATATCTGGCCGTGCAGAAGCGCACGAGCGAGATCAAGGGGCCGATCCTGTGCCTCGTCGGGCCTCCCGGCGTTGGCAAGACCTCGCTGGGTAAATCGCTCGCCAAGGCGACGGGCCGCGAATTCGTGCGCATGTCGCTCGGCGGCGTACGCGATGAGGCAGAAATCCGCGGCCACCGCAGGACCTATATCGGCTCGATGCCCGGCAAGGTGATTCAGTCGATGCGCAAGGCGAAAAAGTCGAACCCGCTATTCCTGCTCGACGAGATCGACAAGATGGGGTCCGACTTCCGCGGCGATCCCGCATCGGCGCTGCTAGAAGTGCTCGATCCGGAACAGAACAACACGTTCAACGATCACTATCTCGAAGTCGATTACGATCTGTCTAACGTGATGTTCGTGACCACGGCGAACACGCTCGACATTCCCCCGGCCCTGATGGACCGTATGGAGATCATCAGGATCGCGGGCTACACCGAGCTGGAGAAGATGGAAATCGCCAAGCGCCATCTCATTCCCTCGCAGCGCGAGAACCACGCGCTGAAGCCGGAAGAATGGGACGTCACCGACGAAGCGCTGGTGGAGATCATCCGCCGCTACACGCGGGAAGCGGGCGTGCGCAGCCTGGAGCGTCAGATCGCGAAGCTGGCGCGCAAGGCGGTCAAGGAAATCGAAGGCAACGGCCAGACGTCGGTCCGGGTCACGCCGGAGAACGTGCAGGAATTCCTGGGCGTTCCGCAATACCGCTACGGCCAGATCGAGCAGGAAGACCGGGTCGGTGTCGTGACCGGCCTCGCCTGGACCGAGGTCGGCGGCGAGCTTCTCACCATCGAGGGCGTGATGATGCCCGGCAAGGGCAAAATGTCCGTGACGGGCAATCTGCGCGATGTGATGAAGGAGTCGATCCAGGCCGCGACCGCCTATGTGCGCTCGCGCTCCATCGACTTCGGCATCGAACCGTCGCTGTTCGAAAGCAAGGACATCCATGTCCACGTTCCAGAAGGCGCAACCCCGAAGGACGGCCCTTCGGCAGGCGTGGCGATGGTGACGGCTATCGTCTCGGTGATGACCGGGATCCCGGTGCACAAGGACGTGGCCATGACGGGCGAAATCACGCTGCGCGGGCGCGTACTTCCGATCGGCGGCCTCAAGGAGAAGCTGCTTGCGGCTCTTCGCGGCGGCATCCGCACGGTCATCATTCCGGAAGAAAACGCCAAGGATCTGGCTGAAATACCGGATACGCTGAAGAACCAGCTCAATATCTTGCCGGTGTCCCGGATGGAGCAAGTCCTCGAAATTGCGCTCAGCAAGAAGCCGGAGCCGATCGAGTTCGCCGAAAAGCCCGAGCCAGGCGTGCAGGAACAGTCGTCCGTGGCTTCGGTTCAGTCCGAGATCACGGTCACGGCGCACTGATGGCGCTGCGCACAGGCCGCGGGAAACGCTGACTGAAGCCGAATTTTAGCCTTTCCTGCCGTAGCAGTCTTGCGATGGCCGCCCAAATCGGGCGGCCATCGGCGTTTTTCTGTGGGCTGCTTGGGTTTTTCCATAGCCGCACCCCAAAATATCGTCTTCAAAAGCGCGGATAACCGGATAATGTAAGGCCAGACCTTGCAGACTCACGGTGCACGCCTGCACGGCGTTGCTGTACAAAGCCCACAGCGGGATCGCAGCGCGTGCCGGCGCCTAGCAAGGCGGCCCCTGAGAGCGGGACGAAATCCAAGCCCGGGGTCTTATGTTCGTTTTTACAGAATGAAGAAAAGGGACAACGATGAATAAAACGGATCTGGTCGCGGCAGTGGCTGAGGAGAATCAGCTCACGAAGGAAAAAGCCGCCACAGTGGTTGAGTCCGTCATCAAGAACATCCAGGAAGCTCTTCTCGAAGGACAGGAAGTCCGCATCCCTGGTTTCGGCAATTTCAAGGTTGCCGACCGCAAGGCCACGACAGCCCGCAATCCGCGGACCGGCGAAACAGTGAAAGTGCCCGCCAGCCGGGTTGCGAAGTTCGCTCCCGCCAAGGGCCTGAAGGAAGCGCTCAACGCCTGACAGGCGCAGCGCAACGGCGCAGCGCGCGCCGTATCGAAGCATTAGGCACCCTTCCTTGTCGCAAGGAGGGGTGTTTTTTTTGTCTAGAGCGTCGGGCGAATAATCGGAAATGCCCGCCCCGCAGCACCTTTGACGTGCTCCCCGTAGTGCCCTCGTTCATAAGGAGAGTCTGTTCTGGTTATGCC
>CAYOUE010000277.1:0-2741 GCA_964407075.1 uncultured Hyphomicrobiaceae bacterium | reverse complement strand
CGGCCGGACGCATTCCGCATCCAGCTACGGGCGCTCGCCAGGGCCGCCGCGCTCGGGGCGGTCAACGTCATGGTTCCGATGGTGACGGTTCCCGCCGAGCTTGCCGAGGCACGCCGCATGATGGCCGCAGAGGTCGCCGAACTGGAGCGCGCCGGAACGCCCTGCCGCCTGCCGCCCGTCGGCATGATGGTCGAGGTGCCCGCCGCCGCTCTCACCGCCGCGGATTTCGACGCCGATTTCTACTCCATCGGCTCCAACGACCTCATCCAGTATGCGACCGCCTGCGCGCGCGACATCGCAAGTCTTGCGAAGCTCGCCGATCCTCTCAACCCGGCTGTCCTCGAAATGATCCGGCGGACGGTCGAGGCGGCCAGGGCGCGCAGCGTCGATGTCAGCCTGTGCGGCGACATGGCTTCGTCACCCCATCTGATCCCGGCGCTGCTCGACACCGGCCTGCGCGCGCTCAGTTGCGCGCCGGCGCAGATCGGCCCCGTCAAGCTTGCGGTCAGCCGCTATGCGGGCTCGGCTTGAGGCGGGGGCATGGCGGACAACGAGACACAGCCGAACGAAGCGATCGCGGAGTACAAGGCCCTCCTGCGCCACTATATCGACCGCCGCCCCTCCGGCACGCGACAGAAGCTGGCCGAGGCCTTCGGCACGCACAAGAGCTTCATCTCGCAGGTGACGAATCCGAACTATCGCGTTCCGCTCCCTGCCCAGCACATCCCGGCGCTGTTCCGCGTCTGCCATCTGAACGCGGAGGAGCAGCGCGCGTTCCTTGAGGTCTATGCGCGCGCCCATCCGGGGCAGTATGGCGCGATCGAGGAACTGGCGTCCTTCGAGGAGGATGTGCTGCGCATTCCTCTGCCTGAATTCGCCGATCCGGAACAGCGCAAGCGCGTCGAGCAGCTCATCAAGGGATTCGCCGAGCGTCTGATCGCGCTGCTGAAGGACGCGGAAGCGAAGAAGGATTAGAGCCCGCGCTCGCGGGGATTGCGAAATGGCCGATGCGAGCAGTGAAACGGTCAGTCCAAGGGAGGAGAGACATGAAAAAGCTGATGAACACGGTCGAGGATGTCCTGACGGAAGCCCTGCGCGGTTTCGGCGCGGCCCATGCCGACATCGTCTCGGTCAGCCTCGATCCGATGCACGTCACGCGCAAGGGCGGGGCGAAACCGGGCAAGGTCGCGCTCGTCTCCGGCGGCGGGTCGGGCCATGAGCCGATGCACGCCGGTTTCGTCGGCCACGGGATGCTCGACGCCGCCTGTCCGGGACAGGTCTTCACCTCGCCGACGCCGGACCAGATGCTCGCCGCCGCGCAGGCCGTCAATGGCGGGGCGGGCGTGCTGTTCATCGTCAAGAACTACGCCGGCGACGTGATGAATTTCGAGATGGCGAGCGAGATGGCCGATTTTCCGGTCGAGACGGTGCTGACCAATGACGATGTGGCGGTGGAAAGCTCGCTGCATTCGCAAGGCCGGCGCGGCGTCGCGGCGACGGTGATCGTTGAGAAGATCGTCGGCGCAGCGGCGGAGCGGGGCGCGGACCTCGCCGCCTGCAAGGCGCTCGGCGAGCGGGTGAACGCCGCGTCCGGCACGATGGGCGTGGCGCTGACAAGCTGCGCCGTCCCGGCAGCGGGCAAGCCGACCTTCGAGATCGGCGAGGGTGAGCTGGAGATGGGCGTCGGCATTCACGGCGAGCCGGGCCGCCGCCGCGTCGGCATGATGCGCGCGGACGCCATCGCGGCGGAGGTCGTCGGCGCGATCTGCGAGGACGTCAAGCCGGGGGCGGGGCAGGAGGTTCTGCTGCTCGTCAACGGCATGGGCGGCACGCCGCTCCTGGAGCTTTACGGCATGTATGACGCCGCCGCCCGGCAATGCGCCGAGCGCGGCCTGACGATCGCCCGATCGCTCGTCGGCAATTACTGCACCTCGCTGGAGATGGCCGGCTGCTCGGTCACGCTGGTCAAGCTCGACGCCGAGATGAAGGCGCTGTGGGACGCGCCGGTGCATACGGCGGCGATGCGCTGGGGGATGTGAGGGGGCGGGAACTGTTTGACCTGCGGTTATTCCCGGACTTCCCGCTGGCCGTCCCCGGAGTTGGTCCGGGGACTCATTTCTGTGCAACGCCCCGCGTCACTGCACTCTCTTGCGCGGCGCGCGGCCTTCCGCTACCGCCTTACGGGAAGCCGCTGCAACAGCAAATGCGAAGGAGGCATCCCCATGTTCATCGCGATGAACCGCTTTCAGGTGAAGAAAGGTTCCGAGGCCGAGTTCGAGGCCGTCTGGCTGAACCGCGAGGTGCATATCGCGAAGGAGAAGGGGTTCGTTGCGTTCCACATGCTGCGGGGGCCGGAGCGCGAGGATCACATGCTTTATGTCTCGCACACGATCTGGGCGAGCGAGGAGGACTTCACCGCCTGGACGAAAAGCCAGGCGTTCCGCGACGCGCACAAGGACGCCGGGCAGAACAAGCCGCTCTATCTCGGCCCGCCGCAATTCGAGGGCTTCCACGTCATCCAGACCGTGAAGCCCTGAGTCCGCGAAAGCCCCCAAGGCAGAAAAA
Source organism: uncultured Hyphomicrobiaceae bacterium (assembly GCA_964407075.1). GTDB lineage: Bacteria > Pseudomonadota > Alphaproteobacteria > Rhizobiales > Rhodomicrobiaceae > JAHQVI01. The sequence goes on along the minus strand of CAYOUE010000277.1, from coordinate 176 downwards.
CGTTGCCGGGCGGCGCGCTTCGCGCCACAAGGTCTGGCCAGACTGACGACGGCGCGCCATTTCAGGGGTAGATCATGGAGGATTTCGGCTCGGCCGGGTTTCTGGCCCTGCTCGTCGCAGGGCTGCTGCTCACGGGCGCGCTGGCGGGCGTTCTCGCCGGGCTGCTTGGCGTCGGC
>CAYOUE010000276.1:0-2819 GCA_964407075.1 uncultured Hyphomicrobiaceae bacterium | reverse complement strand
GGTCGGCGATGGCGGCGCCGTCCTGCATCGGTTCGCCGTCCGGGTCGCCGGTCAGGCTCATCGCGCCGCCCATGCCCTGAACCAGGAAGTCGTAACCTGCGCGCGGGGCGTAGGGCCCGGTCTGGCCGAAGCCCGTGATCGAACAATAGATCAGCCGCGGATTGACCGCCTTCAGGCTTTCGTGGTCCAGCCCGTATTTCGCCAGAGCGCCGACCTTGAAATTCTCCAGCACCACGTCGCAACGCGCCGCCAGCTTGCGGACTTCCGCCTGACCTTGCGGGCTAGCGATGTCGATCGCAACGGAGCGCTTGCCCCGGTTCGCGGAATGGAAATAGGCCGCAGACAGATTTTCGTCCTGCTCTCCGGTCACGAAGGGCGGGCCCCAGCTTCGCGTATCGTCGCCTGTGACTGGACGCTCCACCTTGACGACGTCGGCGCCGAGATCGGCGAGCGCCTGTCCGGCCCAGGGACCGGCGAGAATGCGGGCGAGTTCGAGGACGCGGAGTCCCTGCAGCGGTCTGTTCATATCGGCTCTTCAACCTTGCGCGATCGCGCGGTGTGCGCTTCCTCGCTTATGTCGCGGGAGGCGGCGCTGTTGTCAACGCCGGAACGCGGGTTGCGAGGGCCTCACGCGGTGAGCGCGGTGGCTGACGGAGGAGTGAAACCGCACGCGCGAGAAATCTGAAACCCGCCTTAAGGCACAGTTCATTATCCGTTCAGAACCAGCGCCTTAGCCTTCCCGAATTATTACGCCACGGCTTCATGCCTATCGCTTTCCTGCAGGGCGCAACGCTCCGCAGGGGCGGAGGGCGCACAACAAAAAAGCGCGCATCCATGAGCGGCATGACGACGGGCTTCTGACAGGGAGAAACCTATGCGAAAGGCTCTTGTCGCCTTTTCAATCCTGAGTTTGAGCGTTCTCACGATCGCGCTGGCCACCACGACGGCGAGGGCGGCTCAGACGGGCCTGCCCCTCACCGCACTGGAGGGACCTGCGAATCTGCTTGAAAACGCTGATTACCATTACCGTCATCATTGCGTCCGGCAATATTTCACCTGCCGCGACCGCTGGGGCGGCGGGGCCGGTTTCCGGCGCTGCATGAGATGGCGCGGCTGCTGGGACGCTTATGTCCGCTTCCGCGAGCGCCGGGAAGAGCGCAGGCGCGATCGTTATGAAGACCATGACGATGACGACTATGAGCGCGACGACCGCGGTCAAGTGTATAGCTGCGGCCACTGGCGCAACGCCTGCGCCCAGAACTGGGGTTACGGCAATAATGACTATTACGGCTGTCTGAGGTATCACGGCTGCGAATAGTTGGACCCACCGGAACGGACTGGATCGGGAAGGCGGCCCATATTGGCAGGGCCGCCTTTTCTTTGTGCATGGTCGAGGGGCCGCTCCCGGGACCGGGCCAGCGCTTCCGCCGGGATGCTGGAAGGCATTTCGCGCCTTGTCGAACAGCGTCGCTGACAAGGGATTTGCTGTGACCCGCCATATGCCGGGCCACGCCTTGCGGGATGCTTGGGAAGGCTCCATTTCCGTGTTACATATGGACTTGGAAACGAAACAGTCCGGGATAAAGCTTCCGCAAGGCATTGCGGGACCGGTTCGTGAAACCGGCGGCCAGCATCCGGGCGAACGCGCCCGGCGGAGCCCTTATTTACCCCTTGTAGGAGCACCAGATGTCACAGCATCAGCCGCAGCCGCGCCATGCTTACGCTGAAGCGTCTGTCAAGTCGTACGATCCGATCTGGGACACGATCCGCGCCGAAGCCGAAGAGATCCTGCGCCGCGAGCCGGCGCTCGGCGGTTTCGTGGCCTCCAACGTGCTCGATCATGAGCGGCTGGAAGACGCGATCGCCACGCGCGTCGCCCAGCGCCTCGGGCATGGCGACGTCAGCGCGATGCTGATCCGGCAGAAATTTCTACAGGCGCTGAAGGCAGATCCCTCGATTTCGGACGCGTTCCGCGCCGACATCGCTGCGGTCGCCGATCGCGACCCGGCCTGCCAGCGCCAGATCGATCCGCTGCTTTATTTCAAGGGCTTCCATGCGCTTCAGGCACACCGTTTCGCGCACTGGCTGTATACAGGCGGCGAGCGTGATTTCGCGCTTTATCTGCAGAGCCAGTCCTCCCGCGTCTTCGGCGTCGATATTCATCCGGCGGCTGTGATTGGCCGGGGCATCATGCTGGATCACGCCACCGGGATCGTGATCGGAGAGACCGCATCGGTCGGGGATATGACGTCCATACTCCACGGGGTGACGCTCGGCGGCAGCGGCAAGGAAGGCGGCGACCGGCATCCGAAGGTTGGCAGATGCGTGCTGATCGGCGCCGGAGCGAAAATCCTGGGGAATATTTCGGTGGGGGACTGCTCGCGCGTCGCGGCCGGAAGCGTCGTTCTGAAGGACGTCGCGCCAATGACCACCGTGGCCGGCGTGCCTGCGCGCGTGGTCGGCGACTGCGGCTGCCCGGAGCCGGGACGCACGATGGATCAGATGGTCGGGGTTGACGCTGAGGATCATACGGGCCAAACAGAACGCTGAAAATTTCAAGCGGCAGGACCGGCATATGAACTCGAACGAACTCAGCCAGATCCAGGCATTTCTGCGAAAGACTTTCAGGAACGAGGATATAGAAGTGCGCGCGAGGCCGAACAAAAAGGACTCCGCCGAAGTGTACATTTCGGACGAATTTGTCGGCGTGTTGTTCCGGGACGAGGAGGACGGCGAGTTGTCCTATCAGTTCCAGATGGCGATCCTGGAACTCGATCTGGCTTCCTGAAGCTCTGCGGCTCGATCTGCGCCAGACAGCC
>CAYOUE010000275.1:0-2827 GCA_964407075.1 uncultured Hyphomicrobiaceae bacterium | reverse complement strand
CATAACCAGAACAGACTCTCCTTATGAACGAGGGCACTACGGGGAGCACGTCATTTTTATTCAAATAGGATCACATCACATCCCCCCACGGGAGAGGGAAGTGTGAATCCATTTTCCCATAACAGGCTCTACGCGCAGAGCCGTCCGCGTAAAGGCGGCTTCAACCTCGCGGTTCTGGGGATTTACCCAGGGCGAAATCGGGGATGCGGAAGCGGCGGCGATAGGCGCCGGGCGTCATGCCCGTCGTCCGCTTGAACAGACGCCGGAAGAAGGCGGCGTCCTCATAGCCTACCCGCCAGCTGATTTCGTCGATCGGCGTTTCGGTGCGCTCAAGCCGCCTTTTTGCATCCTCGATCCTGAGACGCTGGACATAGATGATCGGCGGCAATCCCGTCGCGGCGGTGAAGCGCCGCTTGAAGGTCCGCTCCGGCATAGACGAGCGGCGGATCATTTCCTCGACCGGAGACGCGACCGAGAAATGCGTCCGCAGCCATTGCTGGGCGCTGCTGATGTCGCTGTCGCCATGATCCTCGCGGCCTTCAAAAATGATATAGGGCGACAGGCCGTCCTGATGCCATTGCAGGGCGAACATGCGCGCCACAGTCTGGGCGGATGTCGCTCCGGCGAAGCGCGCGATGAGATAGAGCACAAGATCGTGCCATGTCATCGAAGCGCCCGACGTGATCAGTTCCTCGCGCTTGCCGGAAATCACCAGCACCCGTTCGGGATGGATCGGGATTTGGGGATAGGTCTCGGAGAACTGGCGCGCATAGCCGAAATGGACGGTGCTGTCCTTCCCGTCGAACAGCCCGGTTTCGGCCAGCAGGAACACGCCTGAACAGGCCGAACACAGAAGCGCCCCGCGCTTGTGCATCGCCGAGAGCCATTCGGCGAGTACCGGATAGCGGCCCTGGCGCCAGCCATACGGGGCAAGCAGGATCGAGGGTACGATGATGATGTCGGTGGCGCTGATGTCGCCGATCGCGCGCTGAACGCCGACCGGCAGGCCGCTCGCCAGCGTCAGCGGTCCCACCGCCTCGCCCACGATCTCCACCTTGAAAGGCGCAGGTTCGTTCGGTTTGTCCCCGGACAGACCCATCATGTCGAACGCATTCATGACGTCGAAAATGCCGCTCAGGGTCGAAATGACGGCTTCGGGAATCGCAACCAGACTGACGTGCAATTGCTGCGCTGACATTGCCATGACCAAGAATGGCATAAACGGACCGGTCCTGGCCAGTCTCGCACTCACAATCCCGCGGCGCATCACGCATGGTCCTCACAACAGCCGGATCGCCTCGGAGAGACGCACCGCTGCGGGCCCGCCAAACACGTCACGGCAATGAAGGCGCGGGCTCACTCCCTTCTCGCATCAAAGGACAGATCCATGACAATAGATCCGCAACGTCTCAACGACTTCATCGGCAAAGCCGTCAGTGACCTGTCGGCAGGTTACGGCGGCGTGATGGTCAGCCTCGGCGACAAGCTCGGGCTTTACAAGGCGATGGCGGGAGCCGGGCCGATCACCTCGCGGGAACTCGCGAGGCGGACCGGATGCGCGGAACGCTATGTCCGCGAATGGCTGAACTCGCAGGCCGCGGGCGGCTATGTCGACTATCATCCGGTGAGCGCCACTTACGAGCTTTCGCCCGAGCAGGCGATGGTTCTGGCCGATTCCTCCAGCCCGGTCTTCATACCATCGGCCTGGCAGGTGCCCGCCTCGATGTGGTTCGATGAAGAGCGCTCGCTTGCCGCATTCCGTACCGGCAAGGGCGTGAGCTGGGGCGATCACGACCACCGGCTTTATTGCGGCGTCGCCGCCTTTTACCGGAACGCCTATCGCGCCAGCCTCGTTCCGGAATGGCTGCCCGCGCTGGACGGCGTCGTCGAAAAGCTGAAGGCTGGCGCAAAGGTGGCCGATGTCGGCTGCGGCCACGGCCATTCGACCGTGCTGATGGCGCAGGAATTCCCCAATTCGCGTTTCTGGGGCTTCGATGTGCATGAAGAGTCCATCCTCGCAGCCCGGGAAAACGCGGCCGATGCGGGCGTGGCCGACCGCGTTGCGTTCGAGGTTGCGAAATCGGACACCTATGAATCGCGGGGCTACGACCTGATCTGCATGTTCGACTGCCTGCACGATATGGGCCGCCCCGTCGACGCCATCGCTCATGCAGCCCGGTCGCTCGCCGAAGACGGCACTGTGATGCTCGTCGAGCCTTTCGCCAACGACAAGGTCGAGGACAACATCAATCCGGTCGGGCGGCTCTATTACGCAGCATCGACGACGCTGTGCTGCGCGCATGCCATATCGGAGAACGGCACGCATGTCCTCGGCGCGCAGGCTGGCGAGGCAGCGCTTGCCGAAATCGTCAGCAAGGCCGGTCTGACGCGCTTCAACCGCGTGATGGCAACGCCCTTCAACCTGATCCTCGAAGCGCGCCTCTGAGCACAAGCGTTTTCGCAGACAGACAAGAGAAGCCCCGGATCGTTGCGGGGCTTCGTTCGCGGCATGACGCGGTGAAGACGAATCCGGATCGGGCCAATCCTCTGGTCGGAGCAAAAACCGGAGCAGAAATTTCAGATAGCGTGGTTGCCGAGACCGAGCCGAATTGCTGCGAAATGAACGACAAGAAATCCGATCTGGAGGCCAGATGCGCCGCGCTGGCCGCTGAACTGCGGCTGGCCCGGGCCTGAGGATCGTCAAGGTGTGCAGCCGCTCGCAAGCAGGGATTTCAGGATCGCGCGCTCGGGGCCTGACATGGGAGCTAGTTCCTGTGCAGCAGGAAAAGCTGGCGCATGGATCCGGGCCGTCCCGCCCAAAGACCTC
>CAYOUE010000274.1:0-2915 GCA_964407075.1 uncultured Hyphomicrobiaceae bacterium | reverse complement strand
CTTCAACACCGGCGACAATGAAGGCGCGGGCTATTTCCATGTCAACCAGAAGCGCGGCTTCCGCTGGTCCGCCGCGCGCGCCTTTCTGAAGCCGGCGCTGAAGCGGCCCAATCTGCGGCTTGAAACGCATGTGCTCGTGGAAAAGGTGCTGTTCGATGAGCGGCGCGCGGCGGGCGTCCGGTTCCGGCAAGACGGACGGGCCGTCGAAGCGCGCACAAAAGGCGAGGTCATCCTGTGCGCTGGGTCGATCGGATCGGTCCAGATCCTGCAGCTATCGGGCGTAGGGCCTGCGGAGCGGCTTGGCGTGATGGGGATTCCGGTCACGCTCGACAAGCCGGGCGTCGGACGCAATTTGCAGGACCATCTCCAGCAGCGGGCCATCTACAAGGTGTTCGGCGTCAAGACGCTCAACGAGACCTATCATTCGCTCATTCATCGCGCGCTGATGGGGCTGAATTACGCGCTTTTCCAGCGCGGCGCGATGACGATGGCGCCGTCGCAGCTCGGCATCTTCACGCGGTCGTCGCCGGACCACGAGCGGCCCAACATCCAGTTTCACATTCAGCCGCTGTCGCTCGACAAGTTCGGCGATCCGCTGCACCGTTTCCCGGCGATCACGGTTTCGGCCTGCAATCTCCGGCCTTCCTCCCGCGGCGAGGTCCGGCTGCGTTCGCCCGATCCGGCGGCCAAGCCCGTCATTGCGCCCGGCTATCTTTCGACGGAGGAAGACCGGACCGTCGCCGCAGACGCGATCCGCGTGACCCGCCGGCTGATGTCGCAGAAGGCGATGGCGCGCTACCGGCCGCAGGAATATCTTCCCGGTCCTGCCGTGGGAGACGACGGCGAGGCGCTGGCGAAGGCCGCTGGCGATATCGGCACGACGATCTTTCATCCCGTCGGCACGGCGAAAATGGGCATCGAAAGCGATCCGATGGCGGTGGTGGACGAAAGATTGAGGGTCTACGGCCTGGATCGTCTGCGCGTCATGGACGCTTCCGTGATGCCCACGATCACCTCGGGCAACACCAACACGCCGACCATCATGATCGCCGACAAGGGCGCGGCGATGGTTCTTGAGGACAGGGTGAAGGCGTAACACATAAAGGCGCCGTCATTCTGCCGGCGCCAGCTTGATCCTCTGGACTTCCTTGCCCGTCGCCAGATCTATGATCGCAACCTCGCCACCTTCCGCGGTGCGCAGGTGCAGGATCAGGCGGCCCTGTTCGGCAAGGACGCCCGCCAGTTCCGCGCCGGGCTGCGCGGGCAGGTTCAGCAAGGCGGGCGGCTGGGTCGAGGAGGCCGGGGCGGAGACGGTAATTTCCGCCGTCCTCGCCCCCGTATTGCCCGCGCGTGCGAAAAGTCCCACAATCAGCAGAATGAATCCGGCGATGAGCAGAATCGTCATGATGACGATGGAAATCTTGATATAGCGGACCTGCTTCGGCGTCATCGTGCTCCCGACGGGAGCCGTTTCGGATTCGTTCAGCATCTGTCCTCGATACTCAGGTTATGGTGGTCATGGATCTTCGGTCGATCAGGGTAAACCCCGGCCATGACGGGCTGCGGCTCGACAGGTTCATCGTGGCCGAATGCCCCGATCTGAGCCGCTCGCGGGCGCGCGATCTCATCAAGCAGGGGCATGTCAGCGCTTCCGGGCAGACGATAGTCGAGCCGGATTACCGGGTCAAACCGGACGAGGAGTTCCAGCTCTCGCTGCCCGAACCGGAAGCCGCCGAGCCGCAGGCGGAGGCGATCCCGCTCGACATTCTCTACGAGGACGATGCGCTGGTCGTGATCGACAAGCCGGCCGGCCTGGTCGTGCATCCGGGCGCGGGCAACTGGACGGGCACGCTGGTCAACGCGCTGATCGCCCATTGCGGAGACAGCCTGTCCGGCATCGGAGGCGTGCGCCGGCCCGGCATCGTCCACAGGCTCGACAAGGACACCAGCGGCGTCATGGTCGTGGCGAAGACCGACGAAGCCCATCGCGGGCTGGCCGCGCAGTTCGCCGATCATGGCCGCGAAGGCGCGCTGATGCGCGAATATCAGGCGCTGGTCTGGGGCGTACCCTATCCGCGCAAGGGCGAAATCTCCACCATGATCGGACGCCACGCGACGAACCGGCTCAAGATGGCGGTGCGCCGGGAGGACGGCAAGGAGGCGCTCACGGTCTACAGCCTCAGAACGCCGCTTCGCGAGAAGAAGCCGAAGGCGGAACCGGTGATGAGTCTGCTCGACTGCACGCTGAAAACCGGGCGGACGCATCAGATCCGCGTGCATCTGGCACACATCGGCCATCCCATCGTCGGAGATCCGTTATATGGAAGCGGTTTTCAGTCAAAGAGCGGCACATTGCAAGAAGAGGCGCAATCTGCGATAATGTCTTTGAACAGACAGGCGCTGCACGCAGCGGCCCTCGGCTTTATTCACCCGATAACGAAACGGCATTTGCAGTTCCGGTCAGATCTTCCGCCGGAAATCTGCGCCCTCATTTCGGTGTTCAAGGCCGGGTAAAACCATCATCACGGATGTTTGGCTTGTACGTCAGGCGGATTTGGCAACTATTTGGTTCCAGTGAACGTATCTGAATCAGACCCGCCAAAAGCGACAAGCAAAAAAGGAGCGAGCCATGGCGACATTACCCTCAGTTGCAGAAAGCGGCGGATTGGCGCGCTATCTGGAGGAAATCCGGCGTTTTCCGATGCTGGAGCCCAAGGAAGAATACATGCTCGCCAAGCGCTGGCAGGAACATGAAGATTCGGACGCGGCCCAGAAGCTCGTCACATCCCATCTCCGGCTCGTGGCGCGCATCGCCATGGGCTATCGCGGCTACGGACTGCCGATCGGCGAAGTGATCTCGGAAGGCAATGTCGGGCTGATGCAGGCCGTCAAGCGCTTCGATCCCGACCAGGGCT
>CAYOUE010000273.1:2727-2946 GCA_964407075.1 uncultured Hyphomicrobiaceae bacterium | reverse complement strand
CGCCTTTTCGACGAAGGCGTCGAACAGGCTTTCATGCACATAGATCCGCTCGATCCCGCAGCAGCACTGGCCGGAATTGAACATCGCGCCGTCGATCAGCGTCTCGGCCGCCGCGTCGAGATCGGCGTCGGCGCGGACATAGCCGGGGTCCTTGCCGCCGAGCTCCAGCCCGACGCCGGTGAAGGTCCCCGCCGCCGCCTGCTCGATGGCGCGGCCGCC
>CAYOUE010000273.1:0-2717 GCA_964407075.1 uncultured Hyphomicrobiaceae bacterium | reverse complement strand
GAGCCGGTGAAGTTGATATAGCCGAAGCTCCGCTTGCGGATCAGCTCTTCGGTCGTCTCATGCGTCAGGCAAAGATTGGCGAACAATCCTTCCGGCAGCCCGGCTTCCATGAAGGCGCGCGCGAAACGCTCACCGACCAGCAGCGTCTGCGTCGCGCCCTTGAAGGCGACCGCGTTCCCTGCGATCAGCGCGGGGACGATGGCGTTGACCGCCGTCAGGTAAGGGTAGTTCCAGGGCGCGACGACGAGGACGGTCCCGACCGGCTCGCGCGCGATGGAGCGATGGAAGCGCTCGCTGTCCTCGATGACCAGGGGCGCAAGCGCATCCTCCGCGATGGCAGCCATGTAGGAAGCGCGCTCCTTCACGCCGCGGATTTCGCCGCCATAACGCACAGGCCGCCCCATCTGCCGAGCGAGTTCCGGCACGATCTCGGCGTTCACGGCCTCAAGCGCGGCGATGGCCTTGCCGATGACGGCGGCGCGCTCTGCGATGGGCCTCTCCGCCCAGTCTTTCTGCGCCGCGGCCGCCTCGGTGAGCAGCGCCGCCGCCTGCCCGAGCGAATGCGTCTCCCGCTCCGCGTAAATGCTGCCGTCAATCGGCGAAATGCAGGTGAGTTTGCTCATGAGTTTATCCGTTTCGGCTGTTTCTCCCTCTCCCGACGGAAGAGGTGAAGGGGGCGCCTCGTCAAGCCCGCTCGAAACCGCGCTTCACCTCCCAGTCCGTTACCCGGCGGTCATATTCCTCCTGCTCCCATTCGGCGGCGCGGACGTAATGGTCGATGACCTCGCTCCCGAAAGCCGCCCGCATCGTCTCCGAGCGCCTCAGCGCCTCCGTAGCGCCGCGCAGCGTCTTCGGAATCTCGCGCACATTCGCCCCGCCATAGGCGTCGCCGACGAATTCCGGCTCCAGCTCCATCTGCTTCTCGACGCCGTCGATCCCCGCCGCGATCAGCGCCGCATAGGCGAGATAGGGGTTGAGATCCGCCCCGCCCACGCGGCATTCGACGCGCACATTCCTGGTGTCCGCGCCGCAGACGCGGTAGCCCGCTGTGCGGTTGTCCATGCTCCACACCGCTTTCGTCGGCGCGAAGGTGCCGGCCTGGTAGCGCTTGTAGGAGTTGATGTAGGGCGCAAGGAACAGCGTGATCTCGCTCGCATGGGCCAGCACGCCCGCAAGATAGTGCCGCATCAGCTTGGACATGCCGTGCGGCCCTTCGGGATCGTAAAAGAGCGGGCGGCCGTCGGAGACGCTTTGCAGCGACTGATGGACATGGCAGGAACTGCCCGCCGCTTCATAGTCCCATTTCGCCATGAAGGTGACGGACTTGCCCTTGCTCCAGGCGATCTCCTTGCAGCCGTTCTTGGCGATGGAGTGATCGTCGGCGGAGATGAGGGCGGCGGCGTAGAGAATGTTGATCTCTTCCTGCCCGGCCGACGCCTCGCCCTTGGAGTTCTCGACCGGGATGCCCGCGCCGTAAAGTCCGTTGCGGATCGCGCGCATCACATCTTCCTCCTTCGTCGTCTGGAAGATATGATAATCCTCATTATACGGACTGATGAGCCTCATTCCGCGATAGCCCATGTCGCGGACATCGTCGAAACTGTCGCTGAACAGGAAGAATTCCAGTTCGGACGCCGTCATCGCTTTCATGCCCATCGCCTCCAGCCGGGCGATCTGGCGCTTGAGCACCGTGCGCGGCGCGTGCGGCACTTCGGCGTGAGTGTGATGATCGAGCACATCGCAAAGGACGAGCGCCGTGCCTTCGAGCCACGGGATCAGGCGGAGCGTCGAAAGATCCGGCTTCATGGTGTAATCGCCATAGCCCTTGGCCCAGCTCGTCGCGGCGAAGCCCTCCACCGTGTGCATTTCCATGTCGGTGGCGAGCAGATAGTTGCAGCCGTGGGTTTCCTCCCAGCCGCTATTGATGAAATGCTGCGCGTGAAACCGCTTGCCCATCAGCCGGCCCTGCATGTCCACCTGGCAGACGAGCACGGTGTCAATCGCGCCGTCTTCGACAAGCTGGGTCAGCGCGTCCATCGAAAGATTGCCAGGCATAGGCGATACCCCATTCCGTCGATTGCTTCAGTTCTCCCTTTCCCCGGGAAAACTTCGGCGAAGTTGGGCTTTGCTTTTTGTCGTCCCGGAAGCCCGCAGGGCCGTCCGGGATCCAATGGCTTATCGGCGAGTCCATGCCGTGCGTGAAGATCAATGGATCCCGGCTCTTCGGCCGGGACGACAAAAGCCACTTCGTAGTATGACGCAGACGAATGCCGCAACATCCGCCCGCGTCCTCTTCGATCACGTATAACGGTAGGGCCGCCCGGCCTTGTCCATCGAGGCGTTGTAGTCCTTGATGATCTGCACGACCTTGGCTTCGACTTCGCCTTCCGCGGCGATCTCGTCCCAGAACTCACGGGCCTTGGCTTCGACCTGCGCCCATTCCGCGTCAGGAATCGTCGTCAGCTGCAGCTTTTCGCCTTCGGTGCGCAGCTTGGCCTCGCCGCCCCAGTACCAGTGCTGCCGGTAATAGTGGGACGAATCCATGCAGAGCTTGAACAGCTCCTTCAGATTCTCCGGAAGCTCGGCCCAGCGGTCCTGATTGGCGAAATAGGAGCCGCACCAGGCGCCCGAGATGTTGTTGGTCAGGAAGTAGTTCGTCACGTCCGCCCAGCCGACCGTATAGTCTTCGGTGATCCCCGACCAGGCGATGCCGTCGA
>CAYOUE010000272.1:0-2955 GCA_964407075.1 uncultured Hyphomicrobiaceae bacterium | reverse complement strand
TCGAAGATCTTCGCAGGATACGCGTCCGAGAGCCGCCTGTCGGTCTGCAGTTGGCCGAGGAAATCCGACCGCGCACTCATCAGGACGATCAAACGCGGATGCGCAGCGGCCTCAGCGAGAAGTTCGGAAAAGCGCCGGGCCTCTTTCTGCTCCGGCTTTTCATTATCCGTGTGGTCAAGCCCCGGTTCGCGCCTGCCGCGCGTGTAAAGCTCCTCTCCCTGATCGACATAGATCAGATAGCGCGGGGGCGGATCCTCTTGCTTTTGCCTCCACGCTGCATCGGCGGCCTTGACCAATCCGTCCAGACTGTCGCAATCAGCGAGCAGTGCACGCCACTCATTTGTCTTCTTTCGAAAGTCAGGTTCGGTTTCATCAATCCATTGGCGGACGAAGGCGCCGGCAAGGCTGTAGAGCGGCTCCGCTTCCGGCGTTAGCACCAGATGCGGCCATTTATGGCTGTCCTCCAGCGCAACCGGCCACGGCTTCCTGCTCTTGCGCGCTCGCCGCTTTAGTGCGCCGAGCACGCCCGCAAAAAGCAGTGAACTTTTGCCGACGCCAGATGCCCCGAGCGCCAGCAGGATCTTCGATGGCTCCATTTCGATGGCGTCGATGAATCGGTCAACATCCTGGTCGCGGCCGTACAGGTAATTGGCGTCCTGCTCGCGCAGGGCCAGCATACCGCGATACGGGTTGTACGTGCGCCAAAGCGGTGGTTCCGCATTTGCTGTAGCCGCCTCATCTGGCGTCCAACCTTCGCCTGCATCCTGTATCGCGATCAGACCAAGTTCACCGCCGACTATTGCGATGTATGGATTTCTGGGGCGTGCTTGGTGAGCTTGGCGAATGAGTTCGTCTCGCCACCCTTCCGTCTCCGAATAGGTCACAATCCTGAAACAGGCGGCACGGAAAGTATCCCGCTCGGCTACATAATTATTATAGAGCTTGTCCAAGTTCTGCCGCAGAAACATCTCCAGCTCAATCGGCTCGCCAAAACCGACCTGTAGACCGATGCGGAGCGTTTCAATCTGGTTGCCGGTGAGTTCGCACATGGAGGGAAATGACCAAATAACTTGAAGCAACGCTCCACTGACGATGAAAGCGCCAGCAAATCAAAATTACGCAAATATATGATGGCACAATAGCCGAGGCGGTTGCTAACGCAAAGCGTGTTTATCTTTCGCGGGAGGGTATTATCTGACCTTTTCAAGTCGCGCAGCGGATAGCGGCACGCACGGAGGAATTGAGATGTGCCCTGACGATACACTCTCCGGCCTGTCGTGACGGAAGGCCGATGAACAGGGCGGCAAATCAGATATGCACGCGCTTCGACGGCTGATCAGAGCTCGCGATCCAGAAAGCCGCACTCGGATAAGACGGCTCCGGTCGCCTCTGTTGATACGTCGACATCAGCGGCGTGGCATTTTTTGGTATGCTCGCAATATTCACCGAGTCCTAGCAGGACTTCTTCTACGACGATCGGAAGTGAATGCCAGCAACCCTACCAGCACTCGAAATTTCAGTCTCCTCCGACTTTGACCTATCCCCAGCCAGGCGTTACGCGCTACACCTTCCCGATCTTTGATGCTTAAATTCACGCAAATGATTCCCGCGCCCAAAAACCGGCGCAAACCATCAGATTTCATTGCGGAGTGATTGCCGCCCATGTCGCAGTCTCAGCTTTCCTCTCTCATCTGGTCGGTCGCGGATCTTCTTCGCGGTGATTACCGGCAGTCCGAATATGGGCGCGTGATCCTGCCTTTCACCGTCCTCCGCCGTCTTGATTGCGTTCTGGAACCCACGAAGGACGCGGTTATCAAGGAGCATGAGGCAAAGACTGCGCAGGGTATCAATCCCGATCCCTTCGTTCGCCGCAAATCGGGCCATGGCTTCTACAACACCTCCAGGCTCGATCTGCGCCGCCTTATGGGCGATCAGGACAACATCGCCGCTAATCTCGATGCCTATATCGGGGCGTTCTCGCCGGAAGTGAAAGACATCTTCGAGCGCTTCAATTTCGCCGAGCAAGTCGATCGGCTCGCCAAAGCCAAGCTGCTCTATCTCGTTACAGAGAAATTCGCGGGCTTCGACCTGCATCCCGACAAAGTAACCAACATGCAGATGGGGCTGGTCTTCGAGGAACTGATCCGCAAATTCGCCGAAGCCTCGAACGACACCGCCGGGGAGCACTTCACGCCTCGCGAAGTCATCCGCCTCATGGTGCATCTGCTCTTTGTCGAGGATGACGACGTGCTCTCCAAGCCCGGCGTCGTGCGCACGATTTACGATCCGACGGCGGGAACGGGCGGCATGCTCTCCGTCGCCGACGAATATCTCGCCGAGCACAATCCACAAGCCCGCCTGACCATGTTCGGACAGGAGCTGAACGACCTGTCCTACGCCATCTGCAAGGCGGACATGCTGATCAAGGGGCAGGATGTTCGGAACATCGTCGCCGGGAATACGCTCTCCGATGACGGCCATCCGAATGAGAGGTTCGACTATATGCTCTCCAATCCGCCTTTCGGCGTGGAGTGGAAGAAGGTGCAGAAGGAGGTCAAGAGCGAGCACGAATCGAAAGGCTTCAACGGCCGCTTCGGTCCCGGCCTGCCGCGCGTCTCGGACGGCTCGCTGCTCTTCCTCATGCATCTGCTCTCGAAGATGCGCCCGGCAAAGGATGGCGGCTCGCGTTTCGGCATCGTGCTGAACGGCTCCCCGCTCTTCACTGGAGGCGCGGGCAGCGGCGAAAGTGAGATCCGCCGCTATGTGCTGGAGAACGACCTCGTTGAGGCGATCATCGGTCTGCCCACGGACATGTTCTACAATACCGGCATCTCGACCTATGTCTGGATTATCTCGAACAAGAAGCCGAAGCACCGCAAGGGCCGCACACAGCTCATCGACGCGAGCGGCTTCTGGCGGAAGATGCGCAAGTCGCTCGGCTCCAAGCGGCGCGAA
>CAYOUE010000271.1:406-2964 GCA_964407075.1 uncultured Hyphomicrobiaceae bacterium | reverse complement strand
GGCGATCTTCTCGATCAGGCGCGATTTCTGCACGAGATAGGGGATTTCGGTGATGACGATCACGTAGGTTCCGCGTCCCGTCTCCTCCTTCTCCCAGCGCGCCCGCAGGCGGAAGCCGCCGCGCCCTGTGCGGTAGGCGTCGATGATCGAGGCGCGGTCCTCGACCAGAACGCCGCCGGTCGGGAAATCCGGGCCGGGCACGAAGTCGATGAGTTTTTCCGCCGGAGCGCCCGGATTGGCGATCAGGTATAGCGCGGCGTCGCAAAGCTCCTCGGCGTTGTGCGGCGGGATCGAGGTCGCCATGCCGACGGCAATGCCCGAAGAGCCGTTCGCCAGCAGGTTCGGGAAATCGGCGGGCAGGACGGCGGGTTCCTTCTCCTCGCCGTCATAGGTCTCGCGGAAATCGACCGCATCCTCGTCGATGCCGTCCAGAAGCGCGGCGGCGACCGCCGTCATGCGCGCCTCGGTATAACGCATGGCGGCGGCGTTATCGCCGTCCACATTGCCGAAATTGCCCTGCCCGTCCACCAGCGGGTAGCGGACCGCGAAGCTCTGCGCCAGGCGCACCAGCGCGTCATAGACCGACTGGTCGCCATGCGGGTGATATTTGCCGATGACGTCGCCGACGACGCGCGCGCATTTCTTGAAGCCGGTCTCGGGATCGAGCTTCAATTGCCGCATGGCGTAGAGCAGGCGGCGGTGAACCGGCTTCAGCCCGTCGCGCACGTCGGGCAGCGCCCGGTGCATGATGGTGGACAGCGCATAGGCGAGATAGCGCTCTTCCAGCGCATCGCGCAGATTGACCGGCTCGATCGGGGCCGGTTCGAGAATCGCATCATCGGTCATGCAGGATGTTTAATAGGAGTCCGCGCAACGCTCAAGCACCCGTCCGTCATATGTATAAAACGTCTCGCAATCGGCGTAATGCGGCTCGGGGGGCGCGGCGATGGAGATCATCATGATTAGGCCTGCGATGATCCCGGCTCCGCCGAGAAGCAGGTAGAAGAACGTCCAGTCCGGCTCGGCGGGCGGAGGCGGGGCCGGTTTGACCCCCACCTCGGCGAGACGCGCCTTGATCCGTTCGACATCAGCGACCGGCACGGCTCCGGGCGGGTAGCCGTCCCCGGTGGCGACCGTGTAGGCATGGACCGCCTTGCCGCGCTGCGCCGCCGCTCCTGCCGCCATCGAAACGCCGGGATTGGCGAGCGCGTCCTTCGACCAGATGACGATCGTCGCGTCATCTCCGCCGAGTTGCGGCGGCGGATCGAGATTCTGCCTTGCGTCCAGCGGATGCACGTCGAAGCGCAGCTTTTCCAGTTGCCCCTTCAGGATATCCGCGACATAGCGATCGGCTTCGTCAAACGCGATAAACACCTTTGCCATCGTGCCTCGTCCCCCCTGCTCCCGTCTATTCCGAATACAGGCTGACCCTTGACCATTCTTTAATGCCGGCGGCGCGAGTGCGTACGGAGGGAAAATTTCGGAGCGTCAGATGGCGGGAAAGACACGTTCGCGGGCTGTGTCAGGCGCTTGACAGGCAATGGGGCGAAGCGGAGGCGGGAACGGCCTCGAAATAGCGGCTGGTGTTGATCCGATCCGCGCTGAGGGGAGATCTGGCGCGCTCGACGAATGGGTGGCCGGGGAGGCGCGCGGAGCGGTAGCAGAAGCGGTAGGGTCCTTCCGCGTCGCGCAAGATCAGGCGTCGGGAGCCGCTTGCGCGCAGATGCTCGAAGAGGCCGGGCGCATCGAGGAGGCTTGCGCAGATTACCGTGTCGTCAGGATGCGGCCTGTAACCCAGCGCGTCGGTCTGCGTCACGCCGATCCTGTCCGAAAGCCCAAGCAGACGGATCAGGCCGCTGGCAAGCCGGCAGGCTTCCGCGTCCCAATCCACGCAGGCGATCTCTGCGTGCATGTCGCGCTGGGCGAGGAGAATCGCCGTGAGCGGCAGAGCGCCGCTTCCCATGAAGACGAAACGGGTCGCGCGGGCGTCGCCAAGCAGCCGCATTTCCTCATTGCAAAGCGCCTTGTAATTGTCGAGATACCAGAAGGCTGCCAGAGCCTGCACAGCCGGGCATTCGCTTGCCAGTATCCTTCGGCACCACCATTTCTCCATTTCGCATTCGGCCGCGCCGCACAGTTGCGGCAGCCCTTCCGCGAGGGCGGCGAGATCGGGACGGTCGGCAAGCCTGGCGCCGAATCCCGCCGACTGCCAGAATTGCAGCACCGCAACGAGACGGCGCAGACAAAGATTTACCTTGCCGTTGTCAGGCGATAGGTCTGTCTGGCGGGCAAGCGTGTCGTATATGCCCTGCAGAAAGGCGATGGCTCCAGCTTCAGACATTCCGTTGCGCAAGTCCGGTTACTTCATCAGCCGCCAATTACCAGATATGTAATACAGTTACATCTGGAAGTTCGGGAAACGGCCGCTTTTTTTCGAAAGACGTTGCAGACATGAAATTCCTCGATCAGGCCAAAGTCTACATCCGATCCGGCGACGGCGGGAATGGCTGCGTGTCGTTCCGGCGCGAGAAGTTCATCGAGTTCGGCGGGCCGGATGG
>CAYOUE010000271.1:0-396 GCA_964407075.1 uncultured Hyphomicrobiaceae bacterium | reverse complement strand
CGAATGGCGGCGACGGGGGCAAGGGCGGCGATGTCTGGGCCGAATGCGTCGCCAATCTCAACACGCTGATCGACTTCCGCTACCAGCAGCACTACAAGGCCGGGCGCGGCCAGCACGGTATGGGCAAGGACCGCACCGGGCGCGGCGGCGAGGATGTGACCCTCAAAGTTCCTCCCGGCACGCAGATCTTCATGGAGGACAACGAAACGCTGATCGCGGATCTGACCGAGCCGGGCCAGCGCGTGCTGCTTGCGCAAGGCGGCAATGGCGGCTTCGGCAACGCCCGCTTCAAGACCTCGACAAATCGCGCCCCGCGCCACGCCAATCCGGGGCAGGAAGGGAAGGAGATGACGATCTGGCTGCGGCTCAAGCTGATCGCCGACGCCGGGATCGTCG
>CAYOUE010000270.1:0-3082 GCA_964407075.1 uncultured Hyphomicrobiaceae bacterium | reverse complement strand
TCTGGCGGAGCGCGCGCCCGTCGAAGAAGCCCTTGCGCGAAAAATCGTTGAGCAGGATTTCCGCGGCGGCCTTCTGCGCGCCGTATGACGTTTGCGGATTGAGGTTCGACCAGTCTTCGAGCGGGTCCGGCGTTTCCCCGCCATAGACGGCGATCGAGGAGGTGAACACCACGACCGGCGCCGTCCCGAGCGCGCGGACGGCTTCGAAAATATTGATCGAGCCGTAGAGATTGACGTTCATGCCGAGGTCGAACTCGGCTTCCGCCTGGCCGGAGACGATGGCGGCGAGATGATAGATGACGTCTGGGCCGTCCTCGATCAACGTGCGGACCTGCGCGGCGTCGGTGATGTCGGCCGCGCAACTGTTGACCGAGAAGGGCGCGGGAACGACCGGCGGCGCCGACAGATCAGCGAGCGTCAGGTTCGTGACCGCCTTGCCGCGGAGAACTCCCCGCGCCGCGAGCGCCTTGGCGAGCTTCTGCCCGAGAAACCCGCCGCCGCCGATAATCAGGACTTTCATGGGCTCGCCTCCCTGCCCAGCCTCACTGGCCAGACCTCAGCCTTCATAAGCGACGACGCGCTGACGCTGTTCGCCCAGGCCGTCAATACCGAGGCGCATCTCGTCGCCCGGCTTGAGCCAGACCGGCGGCTTCATGCCGAGCGCTACGCCTTCGGGCGTTCCCGTCGCGATCAGATCGCCGGGAACCAGCGTCATGAAGCGCGACATGTAGCTGACGATTTCGGCGACGCCGAAGATCATGTCGGAGGTATTGGAGTTCTGACGTTTCTCGCCATTGACCTCAAGCCAGCAGCCCAGCGCCTGCGGATCGGGGATTTCGTCCTTCGTCACCAGCCATGGCCCGGTCGGACCGAACGTGCGGAACGACTTGCCCTTGACCCACTGGCCGAGACGTTCGAGCTGATATTCGCGCTCCGAGACATCGTTGATAAGGCAGTAGCCTGAAACGTAGTTCAGAGCCTCTGCTTCCGAAACATATTCGGCGACAGCGCCGATCACCACGCCGAGTTCCACCTCATAGTCGAGCTTTTCGGAGCCTTTCGGCCGGATCACCGGATCGTAGGGGCCGGAGAGCGCGGATGAGGCTTTCGAAAAGATGATCGGCTCGGTCGGCGGCTTCGCGCGGCTTTCTTCTGCGTGCTTGGCGTAGTTCAGGCCAATGCAGTGAAAGGTGGGCGTTGACGCGACGCAGGCGCCTATGCGCTCCTCGGTCTGCACGATCGGCATGGCAGACAGGTTCAGACGGCGCAGCGCATCGATCGACCTGATCGAAACGGTTTCCCCCGCAAGATCGGCGACATGGGCGGACAGGTCGCGGATATTCCCCTCGTCATCGAGATATCCGGGTTTCTCGGCGCCCGGCAGGCCGTAGCGGAGCAATTTCATGTCAGCTCTCCTCTTCTTTGGCCCCGCAGGGCGATCTCTTTCTATAATTCAGAGCGGGATGGCGAGCGTAAAACCTCACGCACTTTTCCTCATCCCGCTCTAATGATTGTCGCGCGGCAGGTTCTGCGAAACGCGCTGATAGCCTGTCGCGAACTCAAGGCAGCCGCCGCCCTCAAGCTGGCCGACATGGTTGCGGTAAAGCTCCTGCCACGGCGTCTGATGCGGCGGGATCTGCGGCTTCCAGGCCGCCCGGCGTGCGTTCCACTCATCTTCGGGTACGAGCGCGTCGAGGCGGCGAGCGTTCAGATCGAGCCTGACCATGTCGCCAGTCTGCAGAAAGGCCAGCCCGCCCCCGACTGCCGCTTCCGGCGAAGCGTTCAGGATCGAGGGGCTTTCCGAGGTGCCCGACTGCCGCCCGTCGCCGACTGTCGGCAGGTGGTTGATGCCCTGCTTCAAAAGCGCGTCGGGCGGCTGCATGTTGACCACTTCCGCCGAGCCGGGATAACCGACCGGCCCGACGCCGCGGATGAACAGGATCGTGTGCTCGTCGATCGCAAGCTCCGGATCGTTGAGCCGCGCGTGATAATCCTCCGGCCCCTCGAACACCACGGTGCGCGCCTCATGCACGCCTTCCGATCCGGGACGGGACAAGAAGCGCTGCCGGAAATCGGCGGAAATGACGCTGGTCTTCATCAGCGCCGAATCGAACAGATTGCCGGAGAGCACCATGAACCCGGCCTCCTTGCGCAAAGGTTCCTCGACCGTGCGGATCACCTCGCGGTCGGCGCTGCGTACGCCTTCCAGATTTTCCGCGACCGTCCCGCCGGACACCGTCATCGCGTCGCCGTGAAGAAGCCCCGCTGCAAGCATCTCGCCCATCACCGCCTTAACGCCGCCCGCACGTTCAAAGGATTCACCGAGATATTTCCCGGCGGGCTGCATGTTGACCAGCAGCGGCAGCGCATAGCCCTGCTCTTCCCAGTCGGCGATGGCAAGCTCGACCCCGGCATGGCGGGCAATCGCCTGAATGTGCGGCGGGGCGTTGGTCGAGCCGCCGATGCAGGTGTTGACGCGGATGGCATTCTCGAAATTCTTCCGTGTCAGGATCGCCGACGGCTTCAGATTCTCGCGCACCAGCTCCACCGCACGCTTGCCCGTCGCGTAGGCCATCTCCATGCGCGCGCGGAACGGGGCTGGAATCGCTGCGCAACCGGGCAAGCTCATGCCGAGCGCCTCGGCGAGCGCGTTCATGGTAGAGGCGGTACCCATGGTGTTGCAATGGCCGAGCGAGGGCGCGGAGGCGCAGACACGGCTCATGAACTCTTCATAGTCTATCTTGCCTTCGGAGAGCAGCCTTCGGCTTTCCCACACGACCGTTCCCGATCCGGCCAGCTCGCCACGCCACCAGCCGTCGAGCATCGGCCCGCCCGACAGGACGATGGCGGGGATGTCCACCGTCGCCGCGCCCATCAGCATGGCGGGCGTAGTCTTGTCGCAGCCGGTCGTCAGTACGACGCCATCAATGGGGTAGCCGTGCAGGACCTCGACCAGCGAGAGATAGGCGAGATTGCGGTCGAGCGCCGCCGTCGGACGCTTGCCTGTCTCCTGGATCGGGTGCACCGGAAACTCCATCGGCACGCCGCCCGCATCGCGGATGCCGGCGCGCACCCGGTCGGC
>CAYOUE010000269.1:0-3083 GCA_964407075.1 uncultured Hyphomicrobiaceae bacterium | reverse complement strand
TGCCCCTTGGCGAAAGCGTATAGCGGGCGACCCATTCGGCGAAGCGCCGCGCGGTTTCCGGCAGCGGCGGCAGGTCGAAGCGTTCGATGACGGTTTTGAGCTTCTTCGGATCGACCGGCCTCGCCTCCGGGTCGCGTTCCCAGACGACGCCGATTTCCTTGCGCGGCCCGATCGGCACGAGCACGAAATCGCCGGGCTCCAACCCTTCATTGCCGGGCGGTAGATAATCATATGGAGCGTCAAGAGCGAGCGGCAGCAGCACGGGAATCGCCGCGCGGGACTGCGCGGGGCGGATTTCGTCCTCGACGCCGAACAGGCTCGCCATGAGGGCTCCGTCAGCTTGCCTGCGCGCGCGCCGCCCGGGACCAGGGCGCGAAAGCGGCTTCGGGGGCGATGGAAAGGAACGGTTTGTCGAACATATGAAACTCCTTATCCTCAGTCCGCCATGCGATAAGGCGTGTCAATCCGGGAAGAGCCTCAATCCACATTGCGCCGCTCTTTCGCGGACAGCGCCTGATCCTCTGCTTTCAGCGAAAAAAGCCGGTGGAAAGGCAGTCGGATGATCTGGGAAGTCATATACAATGCAACCTGAAATTGTATAACGCGCTGTCCGGAGCGGACATGACGATCATAAAGGCGCGAAGCATGAACACAAGCAGAACAAACCCTGAAGCATATCTTTTCGTATATGGCACGCTCATGCGGGCCTCAAGTCACCCGATGGCCCGGCGCTTGCGCGCAGCCAGCCGCTTCGTTGCGCAAGGCTCGATGCCCGGCAGGCTCTATTCTTTGGGCCGATTTCCCGGCATAGTCGAAGATCCCTCCGGGCGAAGCCGGGTGTTCGGCGACGTCCTGCAACTTGTCAATCCGTCGCGCGATTTCATATGGCTGGACGAGTATGAAGGGTGCGGCCCCGATTTTCCCGAGCCGCAGATCTACAAGCGCAAGCGTCTTCCCGTGACGCTCGACTCGGGCCGGGAACTTTGCGCATGGGTCTACATTTACAACTGGACCGTCAATCGCGCCCGGATGATTCCCGGCGGCCGCTTCTTGCCGGTTTGAGAGGTTCCGTCTCCGTTTCAGGGGCGGCGGGAGCAACCGCCGGTTGCCGTTCTGTCATCTTCGCGGTGGACACTCGGGAGATTTAATAGCTATTAAAGCCCAAGCTGTAGTGTAAATTCCGCGGCCGGCGCTCGCGGCTGGAGACCTCATGCCCACCCGTCTGTTCTACGAGTTTCTGAAAACTTCACTGGAAACCAACGCCAGGATCGCCGAAAATCTGACGGCGTTCATGAAAGCGCAGCAGGGGCAGGCGATGCATGACAGCGGGTTCGGTACGGATACAGCCGGTACCGGAGACGGCAAGGCCGGCCAAGCGAATGAGGCTTCGGGTTCAGGCGCGGTCAAATGGGTCTACCGATTCGGCGCGGGACGGGCGGACGGTTCGGCGCAGATGCGCGAACTTCTCGGAGGCAAGGGCGCCAATCTCGCGGAAATGTCCAATCTCGGCCTTCCCGTGCCGCCGGGCTTCACGATCTCGACGCAAATGTGCGCTCTTTATAATGAACGCGGCAGGACATTTCCCGACGATTTGAAAGCTGAAGTCGAATCTGCGCTCGCCGAGGTGGGCCAGACCGTCGGCGCCGTATTCGGCGATCCGGCCAACCCGCTGCTCGTCTCTGTGCGTTCCGGCGCGCGGGCTTCGATGCCGGGCATGATGGACACCGTGCTCAATCTCGGCCTCAATGACGACACCGTACGCGGCCTCGCCCAGCAGTCGGGCGACGAGCGTTTTGCCTATGATTCCTACCGGCGCTTCATCCAGATGTATTCCGACGTGGTGCTCGGCCTGGATCACCACGCATTCGAGGAGATACTCGACAATTTCAAGCATTCTCTCGGCTTGCATCTCGATACCGATCTGACTGCGGACGACTGGCGCGGCATCGTCGACGAGTACAAGCAGGTTGTGGAGACCGACGCCGGACGCCCGTTTCCCCAGGACGTGAAGGAACAGCTCTGGGGTGCGATCGCCGCTGTATTCGACAGCTGGAAAACGCCGCGCGCCGTGACGTATCGGCGTCTGCACGGCATTCCCGATCATTGGGGGACGGCGGTCAACGTGCAGGCGATGGTTTTCGGCAATCGCGGCAATACGAGCGCGACCGGCGTGGCCTTCACGCGCAATCCGTCGACCGGCGAAAACGAGATTTACGGCGAATTCCTCGTGAACGCTCAGGGCGAGGACGTCGTCGCCGGCATCCGTACGCCGCAATCCCTCACCGAGCGGGCGCGTTTGGCGGGAGGCGACGCCAAACCCTCGCTCGAAGCGCTCATGCCTTCGCTGTTCGCCGAATTGACAGACTGCTTCCGTAAGCTGGAGACGCATTACCGCGACATGCAGGACGTCGAGTTCACCATTCAGGAAGGCAAGCTCTGGCTGCTGCAGACTCGCTCCGGCAAACGCACCAGCAAGGCCGCACTCAGAATCGCCGTGGAGATGGCCGAAGCCGGCATGATCGCGCATGAGGAGGCGATCATGCGGGTCGATCCGGCCCAGCTCGACCAGTTGCTTCACCCCACGCTCGATCCGAAGGCGGAAAAGACCGTTCTGGCGACGGGACTACCCGCTTCCCCAGGCGCCGCAACCGGCGAGATCGTCTTTGACGCGGACAAGGCCGAGGCGCTCAAGAACCAGTCGCGAAGCGTGATCCTCGTGCGGACGGAGACAAGTCCCGAGGACATTCACGGAATGCACGCGGCCGCCGGCATCTTGACGGCCAGAGGCGGCATGACCTCCCATGCGGCGGTTGTCGCGCGCGGCATGGGCCGTCCCTGCGTCTCAGGCGCAAGTGCGATCCGCATAGATATGGCTGCCCGCACCATGACCATCGGTGAGACCGTACTGAAGGAAGGCGAGATCATCACCCTGGACGGTACGAAAGGTGAGGTCATTGCCGGTGCGATCCCGACGATACAGCCCGAAATGTCCGGCGAGTTCGGCAAGCTCATGAACTGGGCGGACGCACTGCGCCGGATGAAGGTGCGCACCAACGCCGAAACGCCCGCCGATGTGCGCCAGG
>CAYOUE010000268.1:0-3099 GCA_964407075.1 uncultured Hyphomicrobiaceae bacterium | reverse complement strand
ACCGACGACATTCAGCTTGGGAAGCTGACGTTCTGCCACTGAACTACGCCCGCAACATCCATAGCAATATCACAGACCGCGCCGCCCGCAAGCGGTCCCGTGCCCTCGCATGTTGCTCTTTGCGCCGGTTTCGTGGAAGCATCGGCCAAATTCAAGCGCAAAGGAGACGGATGATGGCGTCATGGAAGGACCGGCTGCGGAAACCCCCGTCCGACGAAACCAGGCTTGTGCATCTCGGTCGCGATCCGCAAAGCCAGCACGGTTTTGTCAATCCGCCTGTCCAACGCGGCTCGACCGTGCTGTTCCCGACGATGGAGAAGCTGCTCGCCTATGACGCGGAATTCACCTATGGCCGGCGCGGCACACCGACGACGAAGGCGCTGTGCGACGCGATGACGGAGCTTGAAGGCGGCAACGAAAGCTGGCTCGTGCCGTCGGGTCTGGCGGCCGTCACCATGACGATGGCTGCATTCCTCGATGCGGGCGACGAGGTGCTGATTACGGACAATGTCTATGCTCCGGCGCGGCGGGTCGCAGGCCGCCTGTTCAAAAAGCTCGGCGTCACCGACCGTTATTTCGACCCTGAGATCGGCGGCGGCATCGCGGAGCTGTTCACGCCGAAGACGAAGCTCGTCATGGCGGAGTCGCCCGGCTCGCAGACCTTCGAGATGAGCGACCTTCCGGCCATATCCGAGGCCTGCCGCGCGCGCGGCGTCTGGCTGTCTTTCGACAACACCTGGGCGACCCCGCTCTATCACAAGCCGCTCGCGCACGGCGCCGATGTCACGATCCAGGCCGCGACAAAATATGTGACCGGCCATGCAGACACCATGCTTGGCGTGGTGACAGCCAACGAGCGGGCGGCCCCCTTCGTCAGGCGCGCTTATGAGGACCTCGGGCTATGCTCGGCGCCGGAGGATGCGTTTCTGGCCCTGCGCGGCCTGCGCAGCATGGGCGTCAGGCTGGCGCGGCACGGCGCATCGGCCCTGGAGATCGCGCGCTGGCTGGTGGAGCGCCCGGAGGTGGAGCGCGTGCTGCACCCGGCCCTGCCGGACAGTCCCGGGCATGAGATCTGGAAGCGCGACTTCACCGGCTCCTCGGGCCTGTTCTCGATCGTGCTGAAGCCTTACCCGAAAAAGGCTGTAGCGGCGATGCTCGACGGCATGGCGCTGTTCGGCATGGGCTATTCCTGGGGCGGCTATGAGAGCCTGATGGTGCCGTTCGAGGACAAGCTCCAGCGGACCGCAACGCGCTGGCCTTATGAAGGCCCGGCGTTGCGGCTGCATATCGGCCTCGACGACCCGTCTGATCTGAAAGCCGATCTGGAAGCCGGTTTCGAAAGGCTCGCGGCCGCTTCGTGACCGCGTTTGGAGGCTTGGGCCTCAGCGCGCGCCTTCGCTCCAGTAATCGCGGCCATACTTGATGCGATGTCCGAGATACCAGACATAGAGCATCATGAACCAGGCGATGCAGAATTCCTGCACTTCGCTGACCCTGACATGGTTGAGCTGTTCGAGGCCCGCCTGCGACTGGACGATGTCGTATCCGCGATAGGGCAGCACGATCAGCACGGCCATCAGCGCAATCGGAAGAGTCTCCCGCCCCGGCCACAGCACGTCCGGCACAAAGTGCGCTGTGGCTCTTTTCGGCCAGTTCCAACCGGCCGCCACCAGAACGCCCGCGACGAGCACCCAGATTTCCACCGCCCAACGCGGCTTCTGATTGAACCAGGAACTGATATTGTGGAGATTGATCTCGTTTTCCCTGTTGCGCTCAAGGAAATATTCGGGGACCTCCAGGCCGAACATGTACTGGCCCCAGTTCAGATCCTCGCCCATGAAATAGAACACGCCCGCCGCGTAGGCCGCCACCCACCAACGCAGGCCGCCCGCCTGCTTCACGTCAGGCAGGAACAGCAGGTTGAGTGACAGGATGAACGCGGCCAGAAGCACGGCGCCGATCGTGTATTCCAGAACGCCCACATGAGGGTGCATGATGACGGCGTGTGTTTCGGGGGCGAAGTGGTAAGTCCCATAAATGATAGCGATCACGATCAGGGGCAGAACATAACGCGCGAGGGCGGAAAAAAATCTCTGTCCGCCTTCCGCTACATTCGGGGTGATATCCACATAGAATACGGCCAAATCGTCCTCCATGAGAAGCAAGCGTCCGTTTCGGGAAAGCAGAATACGCGTCCGGACGGACACTTCGTCGGGACCGGAACACGGGAAACGGACTGCTGACGCCTGAAACATCATCGCTGACAACGGCGCGAGGAAAGCCAAGCTTCAGCGCGCCGAACTGTCATAAAAACTTCATCTGTTTGTCACAGAAGGACTATGTCAAGAATTTGACGCGGCGCGACCCATCGCGGCCAAGGAACGAAGCATTGACTGTTGCCCGGCTGCGACAGGCGTGGCAGGCTGGCGGATTATTGCGTGAGGAAGGCGCTTGCGGGCCGTTACCTTCCGGCGGATTGCGAGCCCCCCCGTTTCGCATAGGCCTTGCACGGGCGCGCCGCCGTGTGACAGGTCCACTCCCGACCCTGTCCGGCCTCCTGACGGCAGTCCATGCTCTTGCTTGCCGCACGCTTGTGGCTGGCCCAGGCCGCGCCATATTCCCAGGCAGTGAATTCCGCCCATGATTTCGTTGCCGCCGCTTCGGCCTCCTTGCGCGTCCTGCCCTTGCCCGAGCCGTCGTGGAAATGCGTCGCCATGCAGAGCCGCTGGCCTTTTTCCGGCTTCCATTCATGGATTCCGGCCAGCCCGGTCTCCTCCGCCAAGCCGCATGATGTGAATGCAATAAGCCCCAATGCCGTAATGAAAGCGATTTTAGACATCTTGCCGTCCCGTCCTGAAATAGCGCGTAATCGGAAACAATCCCGTCTCAACCCAAGATTGCGGCCAGCATGAAACATTGCGGAGGGGGGTTAGCCAAATGTTAACAGCGGCCGCTGAATCGCCTTTTCGTGCATGGAGGATGCCTGAGAGCCACAGCGTCTGTGCCTGCGGGCTTGCCTTCGGAGTGGGTTGGACGGTGGACGGGAAAAGATTGGCGGGAGTGACGGGACTCGAACCCGCGACCTCCGGCGTGACAGGC
>CAYOUE010000267.1:0-3100 GCA_964407075.1 uncultured Hyphomicrobiaceae bacterium | reverse complement strand
GAAGCGCCCCTCTCATCTGACCTGGGAAGAATCCGCCTGCTACACGCTCACGCTGGCGACCGCCTACAGAATGCTGTTCGGCCACAAGCCGCATGTGCTGCAGCCGGGCCAGAATGTCCTCGTCTGGGGAGCGAGCGGCGGTCTCGGCTCCTTCGCCGTTCAGCTCTGCGCGACATCGGGTGCGAACGCGATCGGCGTCATCTCGGAGGACGACAAGCGCGATTTCGTCATGCAGCTTGGCGCCAAGGGCGTCATCAACCGCAAGGATTTCAACTGCTGGGGGCAGTTGCCCAAGGTCGGGTCGGAGGAATACGGCGCGTGGTTCGATGAGGTGCGCAAGTTCGGCAAGGCCATATGGGAGCACACCGGCAAGGGCAAGAATGTCGATCTCGTTTTCGAGCATCCCGGCGAGGCGACTTTTCCGGTCTCGGTCTTCGTTGTGAAGCGCGGCGGCATGGTCGTGATCTGCGCGGGCACGACCGGCTACAATCTGACGATGGACGCGCGATATCTATGGATGCATCAGAAGCGCGTTCAAGGCTCGCATTTCGCCAATCTGATGCAGGCCAGCCAGGCGAACCGCCTCGTGATCGACAGGCGCATCGACCCCTGCATGTCCGAAGTGCTTCCCTGGACGGACATCCCGAAAGCGCATATGCGCATGTGGCGCAACGAGCACCGTCCCGGCAACATGGCCGTCATGGTCAACGCGATGCAGCCCGGCTTGCGCACTCTGGACGACGTGAAGGAAGTCAGCAGGATGCGCTTCGGCTGATGCGCGGGTCGGTCGGCGCCGGCGCGGCATTCGCTGCACGTTAAGGCTGGCGCGGTCCCCGAGTTCGGCTAGAGTGTCCTCCTGTTGAGACTGTCATCGGCGAAGACTTTATGGGGCGGACATGGAACAAAAGAACGCGGATATTGTCGGACGCATAGTCGAACTACGCATCGCGGCAGGCCAGAAACTCAAGGGCAACGACTATTTTGGCGTCGCGCACCAACTAGATAGTCTGCTTGCGGACAGCGGCCTGACGGAAACCGAGGCGCTGGCACGGCTGGAGCGCATCAGGGCGCTTATACATCCCGGCGAGGCTGCCGTGTCTGATAACATGTCACAAGCGCTTGCCGGGACCGTCAGTGCGTTGCGTGCAGAAGCGGGCGAGAAGCTGCGCGGCAACGCATATTTCGAAGTTGCTCACAAGCTCGACGCAGTGCTGGCAGGCGGCGTTCTCGAAAGTCCTGCGGCCGAGTCGCTCTTGCGGCAGGTGCGCGAAGCGCTCGACATCAACGCGCCGGCTGGCGATGACGCTGAAGGCGGAACCGGGCAGGATGATGTCGTGATCGCTTCCCCCGCCGCGAATTCATTCGGAACGCCGCAGCCGACGGTTGCAGTCCGTTTTGCCGTCGAAGAAGAGTTGTCAGCAGATGCCCCCGAATCTGACACCGGATCGGAAGACAAGACCGGCTTCGACATGCTGAACGAGGCATCCTGGCGGCGCGTCCAGGAAGTTTCGCGTGACGATCCCGCCCGGAGTCCGATGATGAACGGCAGCGCCGCCGGGGAAAGCGACGCCGCCGCTCCTGCCGTGGGGGAAGAGGAAGGCGTGGCGTTTCAGGCCGGAACCGCGCCGGCGCCCGTGTCTGGGGAGACGGTCATGACAGCTGCCGCTGAGCCGGTTCAAGAGCAGTTGGACGAACACCAGGAGACCGTCTCTTTCAGGGTAATGCCCCGCCCTCTCATCATCAACCGGCCGGTGAAGAAAGCCTTCAGCGTCAGGCCGAAACGCGCGGCCAAGCTGCCGCATCTGCCGCGACGCCGGAGTTGAAGGCCTGCAGGCATCGGGAGAGCGCAGTCTGAAAACGTTGATCCGCGATCGCAAGGAGCATAGCAATGTCATCCATGGCTGAGCCGCCTGATTCCGGCATGGCCAGCACGCCTGGCAACATTCCCGGACTCGCAGGTGAAGCTTCTCAGGCGGCTGATACACTGCTCGCGAAAGCTGTCTCCACCGTTCGCGCCACGGTCGCTCCCGAAGGCCGGATCGATCCTGCTTTACTCGACCGCGAGCAGCATCGGGCTCACGGCCTCGCCTGGCTCGCGACTTATGTCGAAGCTCTCAAGCAGCTCGCGGCCAGCGCGGCGCGTCTCGAACGGGAGAGCCGGTTCGGCGAGATCGACCGCCTGCTGACCCTCATAGGTCTGTCAGAATATTGCGCGCAGATCCTCGGCGGCATACCCATGAGCCAGCTCGAATATGCGCGTCTAGCCTCTATCGGCGTGTCGCAGGAGGATCAGGCGGGATTTGCAGATAACGCTGCAGTGCGCGCGCTGATGCGCGAGGGCGGAGCGCCAGAGCTTCGCGCCCGACTCATGACGCTCATCGACCACGCACAGGGCGCCTCCACTTTTGGCGACAGCGGGCTGGACGACACGCTGGAAAGTATGCGTGGGGAGATGCGCCGCTTTTCCGACGCCGAAGTGGCGCCCTACGCCCATGAATGGCACCTGAAGAACGCATATATCCCGCTCGACCTGATCGGCAGGATGAGCGAACTCGGCGTGTTCGGTCTGACCATCCCGGAAGAGTATGGTGGTCTTGGGCTGGGCAAGGAGGCGATGTGTCTCGTGTCGGAGGAGTTGTCGCGCGGCTATATCGGCGTCGGTTCGCTCGGTACCCGCTCCGAGATTGCAGCGGAGTTGATCCTGTGCGGTGGCACGGACGAGCAGAAACGGCATTGGCTGCCGCGCATCGCGTCCGGCGAAATCCTTCCGACAGCGGTATTCACCGAACCCAATACGGGATCTGATCTGGCTTCGCTTAAAACCCGAGCGGTCAGGGACGGCGACGTTTACCGTATCACCGGCCAGAAGACATGGATCACCCATCCGGTTCGCGCAGATCTGATGACGATCCTCGCCCGCACCAACCCGTCCGAGCCCGGTTACAAGGGGCTGTCCATGTTCCTCGCGGAGAAGCCGCGCGGCACGGACGACAATCCGTTCCCTGCTGAAGGCATGAGCGGCGGCGAGATCGAAGTGCTCGGCTATCGCGGCATGAAGGAATACGAGATTTCATTCGACGGTTTCGCGGTTCCGGCCTCC
>CAYOUE010000266.1:0-3123 GCA_964407075.1 uncultured Hyphomicrobiaceae bacterium | reverse complement strand
AAGCGCCAGATAACCCTGCTCGCCGAGCCGGTAGCCCGCCTTCTCGACCGCGCGCGACACGAAGCCGAGCGCCTCGTCGGCGGATTTCAGGTTCGGCGCGAAGCCGCCCTCGTCGCCGACATTGGTGTTGTGGCCTGCGTCCTTCAGCAGCTTTCGCAGGGCATGGAAGATCTCCGCACCCATCCGCATCGCCTCCGAGAAGCTGTCGGC
This sequence comes from uncultured Hyphomicrobiaceae bacterium, assembly GCA_964407075.1. GTDB lineage: Bacteria > Pseudomonadota > Alphaproteobacteria > Rhizobiales > Rhodomicrobiaceae > JAHQVI01. Next base: position 2,913 of record CAYOUE010000266.1, on the reverse strand, counting down.
TCCGGCCGGCATAATCATGAATTCCTGAAAGTCGATCGGATTGTCGGCATGCGCGCCGCCATTGATGATGTTCATCATCGGAACGGGCAGCACGCGCGCATTGACGCCGCCGAGATAATGATAGAGCGGCAGGCCCGACACTTCGGCTGCGGCCTTGGCGGTCGCGAGCGAGACGCCGAGGATCGCATTCGCGCCCAGCCGGCTCTTGTTGGGCGTGCCGTCCAGCATGATAAGCGTAGTATCGATCCGGCGCTGCTCTTCCGCCTCCATGCCCTGAAGCGCATCGAAAATCTCGCCATTGACGGCGTCAACCGCCTCGCTTACGCCCTTGCCCATCCAGGCCTCGCCGCCGTCGCGGAGTTCGTGCGCCTCATGGGCGCCAGTCGATGCGCCGGAGGGAACTGCGGCGCGGCCCATATAGCCGCCTTCGAGGATGACATCCACTTCCACCGTCGGATTCCCGCGGCTGTCGAGGATCTGGCGTCCGATAATGTCGGCGATTGCGGTCATGACGGCATCCTCTATATGTTGGGTGAGGCTTTCGGAGCCGTTTATAGGTGGACTCGGGTGAGTGTTGAAGGCTTTTTCGCGCCGGATCGGATTGATGCATGAGCGGTGACGCGGCGAAACGGGCGATAGTGCTGTTTTCCGGGGGACAGGACTCGACGGTCTGCCTCGCCTGGGCGCTGACGCGCTACGATCGCGTGGAGACCGTCGGCTTCGATTACGGGCAGCGCCACCGGGCCGAACTGGACGCGCGGCAAGCCATATTCGCCGCCCTTGCACGGGATTTCCCGGATCTTGCAGCCCGGCGCGGCGAGGATCATATGGTTGATCTTACGGCGCTCGGGGCGATCAGCCAGACCGCCCTGACGCGGGAAACCGAGATAGCCATGAGCGCAAGCGGGCTGCCGAACACCTTCGTGCCGGGGCGAAATCTTCTGTTCTTCACATATGCGGCGGCAATCGGATACAGGCGCGGCATCATGCGGCTTGTCGGCGGCATGTGCGAGACGGATTACTCCGGCTATCCCGACTGCCGGAACGAGACGCTGACCTCGCTCGCCCGCAGTCTGCAACTCGGCATGGACGCGCCCTTCAGGATCGAAACGCCGCTGATGTGGCGCGACAAGGCGGAGACCTGGGCGCTTGCCCATGCGCTCGGCGGCGACAGGCTGGTTGCGCTGGTCGCGGAGCACAGCCATAGCTGCTATATGGGGGTGCGGGAGACCCGCCATGAGTGGGGCTATGGCTGCGGCGAGTGCCCGGCCTGCGCCTTGCGCGCGGCGGGCCATGAAAACTGGGTCCGGTCCCGGCGCGCAGTGAAAGAAGACCATGTCTGAGCATTCGGTCATCGTGACCTTCTACAATTTCGCGGAAAAATTCTGGACCGGCGAGCTGCAGCCGCTCGATCCGCTCCACGAGCTGGAGGAGGAACTGGTCACGCGCCTCGAAGGCAAGAATGTCGGCGCGCTCGACGGTTACGAGATCGCGATGGACGGAAGCGACGGGTTCCTCTTTCTCTACGGGCCTGACGCCGATGCGCTTTACGAAGTCATTGAGCCGGCGTTGCGCGCCTCCGCCGTGACGCAGGGCGGACATGCGACTTTGCGTTATGGCGCGTACAACACGCCGAACGTGCGCGAGCGCTATATCGAGATCAAACCTCATCTGCATTGATGTATTCGGCCAAGGAAATTTTCTACACGCTGCAGGGCGAAGGCGCACAGAGCGGACGCGCGGCGGTGTTCCTGCGTTTTGCCGGCTGCAATCTGTGGAGCGGCCGCGAACAGGACCGCGCCGCCGCCGTGTGCCGGTTCTGCGACACCGATTTCGTCGGAACCGACGGCCCGGGCGGCGGGAAGTTCGCCGACGCTGAAGCACTTGCGGAAGCCGTTGCGCGGACCTGGCCTGCGCATCTCGGCGGCGCGCCATATGTCGTGTGCACGGGCGGCGAGCCGCTTCTCCAGCTCGACGCCCCGCTTATCGAGGCGCTGCACGCGCGCGGCTTCGAGATCGCCGTCGAGACCAACGGCACCATCGCCGCGCCGCCGGGGATAGACTGGATCTGCGTCAGCCCGAAAGGGCGTAGCTCGCTGGTTCAGCGTTCCGGCGACGAGCTGAAGTTCGTCTATCCGCAGGAGGACGCCGATCCGCAGAGCTATGAGGCGCTCGACTTCCGGCATTTCTTCATCCAGCCCATGGACGGTCCCGAAATCGCCGCCAATATCGAAAGATCGGCTGCGTTCTGCATGAAGAACCCGCGCTGGCGTTTATCTTTGCAAATGCATAAGCTTGCCGGGCTTCCGTAAAGGCGATAGGGAAATAACGGATTTTTTCGAAACGGGCTGCTAGCGCGCCCGCGAAGAGTTCGGCATCACCCCAAGACAGATTCATGCTGATCTACAAGGACTTCACATTCGAGGCCGCCCATTTCCTGCCGTCCGCCGCGCCGGGGCATCCCAATGCGCGCATTCACGGCCATTCCTTCCATGTCCGCGTCACCGTCGAAGGCGAGCCCGACCCGGAAACCGGCCTTGTCTTCCATTTCGACGATCTGGACGCGGCGATTTCAGGGCTGCGGAAGCAACTCGACCACCAGTTTCTCAACGAAATCGAGGGGCTGGGCGCGCCTACGCTCGAAAATATCGCAATCTGGATATGGTTGCGCCTTTCGCCGCGCATCGCAGGGCTTTCCGAGGTTCACATTTCGCGTCCCTCGTGCCATGAAGGATGTATCTATCGCGGATCATGAGCATGAGTGAGCGTACGGGCGCGGATCGGGACGGAGCGGAGCTGACCCATTTGGGACGGCAGTCCGGTTTGCCGTCGGCGCCTGCGGAAGCCGTGCTCGACAGTGCGCCGAACCCGCACCCCGGCGCGGACTATCTCATCCGCTTCACCTGCCCGGAA
>CAYOUE010000265.1:0-3137 GCA_964407075.1 uncultured Hyphomicrobiaceae bacterium | reverse complement strand
ATCGCCGCCAGCACGACGCGGTCGCCGGTCGGCGAAAGCAGCCCGGCCTGATTGAGGCCCACATAGAAGAAGAGGCTCGCAGCCACCGCCGGCAGAAGCCGGATCAGGACCACGCGGCCCGCCGAGGCCATGCGCCGCCAGGGCGGCGGCGGCTCGTCTGACGCCCACCTCCGGTGAATTTCGATCCGGCGGAGGCAGAGGAAAGACAGCGCGGCCCAGATGGCGAGAGCACCGAGCAGAAGGGTCAGAAAGGCGCTCCGGCCGGTCAGCGTGTCCCAGAGATGGTTGTTGAGCAGGTTGAGCCGGTTCCAGGATACCGTAGCGTCGCGGCCTATGAAGCGCCATAGCTCGGGAGATAGCGGACTGGGGTTACGCTCGAAGAGCTGGCGCTCGAATAGCGCCCGCCGCAGGGCTCCGGTCCGCTGGGTCAGGCCCTCAATGCGCAGGAGCGCTTCGTCGGACGCCTGCAGCGCGCCACGGAGTGCGGCTATTGCGCCCTGTAACGCGGCGCGCTGATTGGCCACGGCCTCAAGTTCGGGCGGATCGTTTTCGCCTGGCGGCTCGCCGAGGCTTGCAAGCCTCGCCTCCAGACCGGCCAGAACCGGGCGTTCCCTGGCGGCGAATTGCTGATACTGCGCGCGCAGGTTCTCAAGATCGCCGCGCAGCGCATCGAGCTCGGCCCGCGTCGCGGGATCGTCGGCAATCCGCGCCTCGATCTCGGCGAGGCGGGTGTTCCATTCCTGGACCTGGGCCTGGAGTTGTTCGGCCTGCTCCATGGCCAGAATGCCCGTTGCGTTGCCGTTCTGAGGCTGCGCGACCGGGGCGGTCTCTTGCGTGACGTCGCCAGCAGGCTGGTCCGCGGCAGGCTGCTGTTGCCCCCCCGCGGCAGGAGGCTGGACGGCGGCGTCCTGCGCCATGACGATGGCGGGCAACAGCAGCGCCAGCCAGAGCGTAAGGATGCAGATGATGAGGGGTAGGCCCGGACCGGGGGAAGGCTTGCGGATGGGATTATCCCGACGCAGGATCGCTGCGGGACTCTCCGTCGAACTCCGGGTCCCGGGCCGCCGCATGGCCGCCGGGTAAGACGGATCCGTTCTGGGAGAGATGTTGCCTGGGTTCGGTCGTGTCATTTCGGTTGCCGTCTGCCGGTGAAAGCGGATCAGCCGCTCCGTTTGCGGCGGAATTGCGCACAGGAATGCCAGTCTCCACGATCATGTCGACCGGTCCACCTGTCAGTATCAGATGTTCAACGTCATCGCGCCGCACAAGGACGAGTTTGTGACGCTGTCCCAAATATTTCGTTTCGATCAGCTCAAGCCGCTTCCTGGGCTTTTTCGGAAGCAGGCCGGCCGGATCGAAGCCGATGCTCTGGCGGGCGATCCAGTAAGCCAGGCCCGCGAGCGCCACAATTACGATGAACGCCAGTAAATAGAAAACCCCGTCCGACATCTGACCAGCCTTTTCCCCAGTTAGCTTCCCTTGCGGGCCCCGGACAGCCGCCCCTTGCGCGCCCTCTCCCTCGCCGCGCTGCGGCGGTCCGCCGCGCCTTCAGTCGTCATAGCCGCTCTTGCGCGCAATTTTAACCGTTAACTTCAAGAATCGTCGCCGTTTCGCAGCCATTCTCCCGGCGCGGGCGGTTTTTTTCGCAGCGGATCGCGCAGTGCGCGCCCGCGTGCGAGAATCAGATAGAAGGAATGCATGATGACGTACAGGCGGATCTCGCAGAAGACGATGCTTCCGGCCACCGGCGCCGCAGGGTCGCCGGGAACCGTGCGCCGCGTGCTCGGCCTGTCGGGCGCGATGGCGGGCGCGGCATTCCTCGCCATAGTCCTGCGCGATCAGGCGGCGCCCCTGGTGTTCGGGATTTTCGCGCTTCTCGCCATGATCGGCGTCGCGGCGCTGTTCTTCGCCGCCTCGGGAATGCTGCAATTCGCAGGCAGGCCTGCCGCCGGCCCGCTCGACCTGACCGGCGCCTATGCGGAGAACGCCGCACACGGCGTCGCCATGACAGGCCCCGGCGGCGAGACGGTTTTCGCGAATGCGGCCTATCACCGTCTGATGGGGGTGGCGGGCGACTCGCCTTTCAGCATAGAAACCGCGCTCGTGCGCCAGTTCGGCGGATCGGAGCCGCTGTCGCGCCTGATCCGGGCTGCGCGCAAGGGCGAAACTGCCGCGGAGGAGATTCAGGCGCTCGGCGCGCTCGGGGGCGGGCGCTGGGTCGAGGCGTCGGTACGCCGCGTGACGCTGGCAGAGGAAACCGCCGGACAGGAGAACTGGATGTGTCTCTGGGAGATCAGGGACATTTCCGCGCGCAAGAAATCCGAGGCGCAGATGGCGGAGCGGATGCGCGAGCTGCGCAGGCTGCTCGATTGCGTGCCGGCCGGCCTTTTCCTGGCGGGTCCGGACGGCAGGCTGAGCTTTCTGAACGCCACTTTGCGCGAATGGATCGGATTGGAGGATGCGGCCAGGGAGAACGGCCTTTCGCTCACTACGCTTTTCCCCGGACAGTTCGAAGGGCTTTCAGGCGAGGACTGGAGCGGGGAGCGGGAGGTGAATTTCGACATCGTCAAGCCCGACGGCACGATGCTTCCGGTTGCGGCGCTTGTGAGACGTTTCGCGGCTGCGGGGGGAGAGGATGGCGTGTTCGGCGCGGTCTTCGACCGTTACGCCCGCACCACCGCTTCCGCCATGGAAGACCGCATCGGCGATCTTCTCGGCCTGCTCAAATCGGCGCCGGTTCCGGTCGCCGCCGTGGCCAGGGACGGGACGATCGCCAACTGCAACCCCGCTTTCGTCAAGTTCGCCGGCATCGCCCATCAGGGAAGCGGCGCAAACCTGTTCGATCTGGTCGACAAAACGACGCGGGAGCCATTGCGCTACGCCGTTGAGAAAGCTTCGGCACAAAAGGCGTCGATCACGCCGGTCGATATCAGCGTGCGCGACGGCAAGCAGGCAGGCCGCCTTCTGCTCAGTTCGGTGCCGGGCGGTAAGGAACAGAACTGCGCCGCGCTCGTCTTCGGCATCGACACCTCCGAACAGCGCTCGCTGGAGGAACAGATTGCGCAGGGCCAGAAAATGCAGGCGATCGGCCAGCTTGCGGGCGGCATCGCGCTCGATTTCAACAATGTGCTGACGGC
>CAYOUE010000264.1:0-3140 GCA_964407075.1 uncultured Hyphomicrobiaceae bacterium | reverse complement strand
GACGCAGTCGTCCACCCGCCCCATCGGCAGCACGCAGACCGGGCAGCCCGGGCCGTGCACGAGTTCGATCTCGTCCGGCAGCATGGTCTCGATGCCGTATTTGAAGATCGAATGCGTATGGCCGCCGCAGACTTCCATGATCGACAGCGGGCGGGTCTTGCAGACCTCGATTCGGCCAATGAGCTTTTCGATGTCCTTCAGGAGGACGCGCGCCTTGTCCGGATCGCGGAATTCGTCGACATATTTCATGACTTTCCTCCGGCCGCGGCGTGCAGATTGCCGCGATCGTCCGCGAGCAGCGTGTGAACCAGATCCCACAGAATGTGGTAGATCGTGACGTGGCATTCCTGAATGCGGTGGATGCTGTCGGTCTCGACGACGAGGCAGTGGTCGAGACCGATCTTCGCCATCTCGCCGCCGCTCATCCCCGCCAGCCCGATGGTGCGCAGGCCCATCTCTTTCGCCTTCAGGAAGGCGCGCACGAGGTTCTTCGAATTGCCGCTTGTCGAAAGCCCGATCAGCCCGTCGCCCGCGCGCCCCTGCGCTATGATCTGGCGCGAATAGATGTGATCGAAGCCGACATCGTTGGCGACGGCGGTCATCATGGTGCGGTCGGCGGTCAGGTCGATGGCGGTGAGCGCCGGGCGGCCCGCCGTGACGGGATGCAGGAACTCGACGGCGATATGGGCGGCGTCGCAGCTCGACCCGCCATTGCCCATCGCGAACAGCCGCCCGTTGGCGCGGTAGACTTCGGCAATGGTCTTCGCCGCATCGACGACGCCCTGGCCGTTGGCGGCGAAGAAGGCGCTCATGACCTCCTGATGATGGGCGTGTTTCTGGCGCACGGACTCGGCGAGCGCCGCGTTCATGCCCGCCGCGTCCTGCTTCTTCCCATGCAGGAACGGATAAAGTCCTTCGAGATGGTCATCGCTCATGGCTGGACCTTTCTTGCTTCTTAAGGCGCCGCCTCATGCCTGGCCCGAGGCGCGCATCGCTTCCAGCTCCGCCTGTACCTCGCCGAGCTGTTCGAGAATCTTCAGCGTCTCGGCTGCCTCGCGCTCGTCGATCCGGCTCATGGCGAAACCGACATGCACCAGCACCCAGTCGCCGACGCAGGCGTCGAGCGGATGATCTTCGGAGACGATGCAGGCGAGATTGACCTCGCGCTTCACACCGCTGACGTCGACCATGCCGAGCTTGCGGGTCCTGTCCGTGATCTCGACCACCTGGCCGGGGATACCGAGGCACATGTCAAACTCCTTCCGGGGCCAAAGCCCGCGCGGCTCCGATCGCCGCCTGACCGAGCGCGATTCCGCCGTCATTGGCGGGCACGCAGGAATGGGTCAGGACGTCGAAGCCTTTTTCGTTGAGCAGATGATGCGTCAGCTCCAGAAGCGTCTTGTTCTGGAAGCATCCGCCGGAGAGCGCGACGCGGTTCGCGATGCGGCTCTCGCCTTCATTCATATGCGTCACTTTCGAAACCATCTGGACGATGGCGCGGGCGAGGCCCTTGTGGAAGCGCGCCGCGATGACGGGCAGTGGCGTTTTCAGGATCAGGTCGCCGAGCAGCGCCTGCCACATCGCAACCGGCTCGATATAGGGCAGGCCGCTTCCCTTCAGATTGGGGATGCTGAAAGGATAGGCGGCTTCCTCTCCCTCCTCAGCGAGCGCCTCTTCGGTCAGCGCCGCTTCAAGCATCATCGCGCCCTGGCCCTCATACAGCGCACGCTCGCGGGCAAGCCCGGCGGCGGCTGCTACGGCGTCGAACAGGCGGCCGCAAGACGAGGCGAGCGGCGCGTTGATGCGGTCGGCCAGCATTCTGTCCAGCGTCGCGCGGGGCTTGGCTGCGAGATAGGCGAACAGGTCGAGTTCGTCGTAATTCATGGCGAAGCGCGCCCAGCCCAGTTCGGCCATCAGATGCGCATAGGTGTTGCGCCAAGGCTCGCGAACCGCCTGCGCGCCGCCAATCATCGCGACCGGCTTGAACGTGCCCAGCCGCCGGTATCCCCGGTAATCCGCAAGCAGGAATTCGCCGCCCCAGATCGTCCCATCGTCGCCAAGCCCGAGACCGTCGAGCGCGACGCCTAGGATGGGCGGGCTGCCATGCGGAACGCGGTTCTCGGCCATGCAGGCGGCGATATGGGCGTGGTGATGCTGAACCTGAAGAACGGGCAGGGACTCCGCAGCCGCCATTTCCAGTCCGAGCTTCGTCGAGAGATAGTCGGGGTGCAGATCGACGGCGATCAGCGCGGGAGCATGATCAAAAAGCTCTGTATAAAGATGGATATTCTTCTGATAGTCGTCGAAGGTCTCGGCGTTTTCGAGGTCGCCCTGATGCTGGGAGAGCATCGCCGCGCCATCCTTCAGCACACAGAACGTCGATTTCAGTTCCGCGCCCATTGCGAGCAGGCTAGGTGCGTTTTCGAAGCCTTCCGGCAGCGCGATCGCTCCGGGCGCGTAGCCGCGCGCCCGCCGCAGAAGGCGCGGCTTTCCAGCCATGACGCGCACCACGGAATCGTCGATGCGGTTGGCGATCTCCCGGTTGTGGAACAGGGCGTAATCCGCGATCGCGCCGAGGCGTTCGGCGGCTTCGTCGTCGCTGACGATCTGTGGCTCGTTCGAGAAATTGCCGCTGGTCATGACAGCGGGGCGGTTCATGCGCCTGAGTATCAGAAGGTGGAGCGGCGTATAGGGCAGCATGAAGCCTAGCGTATTGAGGCCGGGCGCAACTGCATCGGGGAGCCGCTCGGGCCCGTTCGCTGCGAGCAGCACGATGGGGGCCTCGGCCGAGCGTAGTAGCCCCGCTTCCTGATCGGAGACAGCGCAATAGCGCGCGATCACGTCCGTATCGCGGGCCATCAGCGCGAAGGGTTTGGCGTCGCGTTTCTTGCGTTCGCGCAACCGCTCGACGGCGGCGGCGTTCGTGGCGTCGCAAGCCAGATGATAGCCGCCGATGCCTTTGATCGCGACGATTTCGCCCTTCTGGATCAGGCTGCAGGCGGCGTCGACATCGTCGAGCATCGAATGCTGGTCGAAGGACACCGCGCGGCCGTCGAGCCGCTCCAGCCAGGCTTTCGGCCCGCATTTGTGGCAGGCGACGGGCTGGGCGTGGAAGCGGCGGTCGGCGGGTTCACCGTATT
>CAYOUE010000263.1:0-3175 GCA_964407075.1 uncultured Hyphomicrobiaceae bacterium | reverse complement strand
TGCTCATCAACCACCCCCTCGACTGCCCGATCTGCGACCAGGGCGGCGAGTGCGATCTGCAGGACCAGGCGATGGCCTATGGCGTGGACGGCTCGCGCTTCCACGAGAACAAGCGCGCCGTCGAGGACAAGAATATCGGCCCGCTCATCAAGACCATCATGACGCGCTGCATCCACTGCACGCGCTGCGTCCGCTTCATGACGGAAGTGGCAGGCGTCTCCGAGCTTGGCGCAATCGGGCGCGGCGAGGATATGGAGATCACAACCTATCTGGAGCACGGCATGACGTCGGAGCTGTCCGGCAATGTCATCGACCTGTGCCCGGTCGGCGCGCTGACCTCCAAGCCTTACGCCTTCAAGGCCAGGCCGTGGGAGCTGCGCAAGACCGAGGGCATCGATGTGATGGACGCCATCGGCTCGAATATCCGCATCGACGCGCGCGGGCGCGAGATTCTGCGCATCCTGCCGCGCAATCATGACGATGTGAACGAGGAATGGATTTCCGACAAGACCCGCTTTGTCTGGGACGGGCTGCGCCGTTCTCGCCTCGACCGGCCTTATATCCGGCGCGACGGCAAGCTGCAGGAAGCAAGCTGGAACGAGGCGTTTGCGGAGATCGCCCGGGCCGTGAATTCCGCTGGCGGAAACGGGATCGCCGCGATCGCAGGCGACCTTGCTGCAGTGGAGGAGATGTACGCGCTGAAGCGGCTTTTCCTTGCTCTCGGCTCGCCGCATCTCGATTGCCGTCAGGATGCAACGCCTTTCGATCCGACGCAGGGCAGGGCGAGCTATCTCTTCAACTCGACGATCGCCGGGCTGGAGGAAGCCGACGCGCTCCTGCTTGTCGGAACAGATCCGCGCCACGAGGCCGCCGTGCTGAATGCGCGCATACTAAAGGGCTGGCGGAGCGGCCGGCTGAAAATCGGACTGATCGGCGAGCGGCGCGATCTGACTTACGATTACGACTATCTTGGCGCGGGAGCCCAGACCCTGCGCGAGATCGCAGAAGGCCGTCACGCTTTCGCCGAGACGCTGAAGAACGCTTCGCGGCCGATGATCGTGCTCGGCCAGGGAGCGGTCGCCCGGCCGGACGGCGCTGGCGTTCTCGGGCTGGCCGCGCAGGCTGCGAAGAATCTCGGCGCGCTGAGGCCGGACGAAAACTGGAATGGCTTCAATGTGCTGCATAACGCCGCCGCGCGCGTGGGCGCTCTAGATCTCGGCTTCGTTCCGCAGAAAGGCGGTCTGGCGCTTGACGGCATTCTCGACGCCGCCAGCTATGGCGACGTGAAGGTGCTTTACCTGCTCGGCGCGGACGAAATCGACATGAGCCGGACCGGCGAGGCCTTCGTGATCTATCAGGGCAGCCACGGCGACCGCGGCGCACGCTTCGCCGACGTCGTCCTGCCCGGAGCGGCCTACACGGAAAAAGGCGGCACCTATGTCAACACCGATGGTCGCGTGCAGATGACCCTCCGCGCCGTCTTCCCGCCGGGCGACGCGCGCGAGGACTGGACGATTGTCCGCGCTCTGTCAGAAAAGCTTGACGCCAAGCTCCCCTTCGACAGCCTGCCGGAGCTTCGCGCGCAGCTTTACGCCGAACATCCGCATCTTGCCGGCGTAGATCTGATCGAGCCCGGAGCGATCTCGGACATCGAGAAACTCGCGCAGCAGGACTCGAAAGCGGGCGATGAGCCTTTCGAGAGTCTCATCGGCGATTTCTACCTGACCAATCCGATCGCGCGCGCTTCGGCGATCATGAACGAGCTTTCGGCCCTGATGCGCGAGCAGGATCACGGAGCGACAGGCACCGATGGCTGAATTCTGGACCAATTACGGCTTTCCCCTGCTCGTCATCATCGTGCAGAGCCTCGGCCTGCTGATCGCCGTGCTGCTCGTCGTCGCGTATCTGCTCCTTGCGGACCGCAAGATCTGGGCAGCGGTGCAGATGAGGCGGGGACCGAACGTCGTGGGCGCATACGGGCTGCTGCAGAGTTTCGCCGATCTCGCCAAATTCATGCTGAAGGAGCCGGTCATCCCGGCGGGTGCGGACAAGACCGTATTCCTGCTCGCCCCGATCGTGACCGCCGTGCTGGCGCTGTCGGCCTGGGCGGTCGTGCCTGTCGCAGACGGCTGGGTGGTGGCCGACATCAATGTCGGCATCCTCTACATCTTCGCAATTTCCTCGCTTGGCGTTTACGGCGTAATCATGGGCGGCTGGGCGTCCAACTCCAAATATCCGTTCCTGGGGGCGCTTCGCTCGGCGGCGCAGATGGTCTCCTACGAAGTCTCCATCGGCTTCGTCATCATCACCGTGCTTCTCTGCGCCGGCACGCTGAACCTCTCAGGGATCGTGCGCGCGCAGGATACGTCCTACGGGATGTTCGGCTGGTACTGGCTGGCGTTGTTCCCGATGTTCGTGATCTTCTTCATTTCCGCGCTCGCCGAGACCAATCGGCCGCCTTTCGACCTGCCGGAAGCGGAATCGGAACTGGTCGCCGGCTTCATGGTCGAGTACGGCTCGACGCCCTACATGCTGTTCATGCTGGGGGAGTATGTCGCCATCACGCTCATGTGCGCGCTGATGACGATCCTCTTTCTCGGCGGCTGGCTGCCGCCGTTCGATATCGCGCCCCTCAACTGGGTGCCGGGCGTGATATGGTTCCTGCTGAAGCTGTGTTTCTGCTTCTTCCTTTTCGCGATGGTCAAGGCCATAGTGCCGCGCTACCGCTACGATCAGCTCATGCGGCTCGGCTGGAAGGTGTTCCTGCCGACATCGCTGTTCATGGTCGTTGTCGTCGCCGGCGTGCTTCAGTTTTTCGATCTGGCGCCCTGACAGGAGACTTTCATGGCCGGACTGGCGCAGTCCATCAAAGCCGCGATGCTGGCCGAGTTCTTTTCGGCCTTCTGGCTCGGAATGAAGTACTTCTTCAAGCCGAAAGCCACAGTCAACTATCCCTTCGAGAAAGGGCCGATCTCGCCCCGTTTCCGGGGCGAGCACGCGCTGCGCCGTTATCCGAACGGTGCGGAGCGCTGCATCGCCTGCAAGCTTTGCGAGGCGATCTGCCCGGCGCAGGCCATCACGATCGAGGCCGGTCCGCGACGCAATGACGGCACGCGGCGCACGACGCGCTATGACATCGACATGGTGAAATGCATCTATTGCGGCTATTGCGAGG
>CAYOUE010000262.1:0-3210 GCA_964407075.1 uncultured Hyphomicrobiaceae bacterium | reverse complement strand
GGTCTACAACCTGCCCGAAGTGCAGGAGCTGGACAGCATTCCGGGCGTGGCGCTTCGCCAGTCAGGCGACGCCGAAGTCATGGCTGAAGTGTTCGAAAGCTTCGCCCTCGCGATGGGGGCGGGCCTGATGATGGTGTTCAGCGTGCTTATCCTGCTGTTCGGCAGCTTCCTGCAGCCGGTCACGATCATGTTCTCTCTGCCGCTCTCCATCGGCGGAGCCATCTTCGCGTTGCTGGCGACCGACCGGCCTTTCAGCTTCCCTGTGGTCATCGGCATTCTGATGCTGATGGGGATCGTCACCAAGAACGCGATCATGCTGGTCGACTTTGCCATTGAGGAAATGGCGCGCGGCGTGAAGCGCTTCGACGCCATCGTCGACGCCGGGCGCAAGCGCGCGCGGCCGATTATCATGACCACCATCGCCATGTCAGCCGGAATGCTCCCGAGTGCGCTGGCGCTGGGCGCGGGCGGTGAATTCCGCTCGCCGATGGCGATTGCGGTGATCGGCGGGCTTATCCTCTCGACGTTCCTGTCGCTGATCTTCGTGCCCGCCGTCTTCGTCGTGATGGACGATGTCGGCAGAGGGATCTGGAGGCTGTTCAGCCGCTTCGTCGGCGAGCCGGACGAACCCGTCAATGCGGCTGCGCAGCTTCCCCCGCCAGCCGGCGAAGCCGAAGGCGCTCCGCCTCCCGCAATCCGTCCGCAGGCCGCGGAATAGGGCGCCGCCAAGGCCGCTCTCCTGGCGGGGCGGCATTTATGATTTCAATAATTCAATAATTGTTGTATCGTCCAAATGATGAATGGCAATGAAGCGATCAGAGCGCTGTCCGCGCTCGCCCAGGAGCACAGGCTGGCGATTTTCCGCCTGCTCGTCCGCCATGGCGCAGCAGGCCTTCCGGCAGGCGAGATCGGGGAACGGATCGGCATCGGCCCAACAGGGGCGTCCTTCCATCTGAAGGAGCTGGAGCGCGCCGGCCTGATTTCCGCAAGGCGAGACGGCCGCTTCATACGCTATGCATTCGACGCCGACGCAATGCGGGATCTTCTGGCCTTCCTGATGGAGGATTGCTGCCAGGGACGGCCCGAGCTTTGCGGCGGTCTGATCGTGAAGGCCAGAACACCGCGTACTGAGGAAACCGCCAATGGCTGACCGCATCTATAACGTGCTCTTTCTTTGCACCCACAATTCCGCCCGATCCGTGATCGCCGAAAGCATCTTGAACAGGCTGGGACGAGGCAAATTCAAGGGCTACAGCGCAGGCAGCGCGCCCAGCGGCCGCGTCCACCCTTTCGCGCTGGAGCTTCTGGAGCATCAGAACTACGACATCAGCACTCTTCGCTCCAAAAACTGGGACGAGTTCGCCCAGCCGGGCGCCCCGCAGCTCGATTTCGTCTTCACGGTCTGCGATAATGCGAAAAACGAGGTCTGCCCGGTGTGGCCGGGCCAGCCGATGACGGCGCATTGGGGCGTTCCCGACCCGTCCGCCGCCGAAGGCACGGAAGCGGAACGCCGCTACGCCTTCGCCGACGTCAATCGTATGCTTTACCAGCGCATCAGCATTTTCGTGAACCTGCCGATCGAATCCCTCGACAGGCTGTCGCTACAGAAACGTCTCGACGACATCGGCAAGACAGCAGCGGAGCAGAGCGAGGGAAAAGTCGCCTGACATGCAGCATTACGCTATTCCGCAAAGGCTGGGGGCCGAATTTCTGGGCACAGCTTTCCTTCTGGCGACGGTCGTCGGCTCCGGCATCATGGCGGAGTCCCTCGCCGGCGGAAATGTGGCCATCGCCCTGCTCGGCAACACCATACCGACAGGCGCGATCCTCTTCGTGCTGATTACCGCGCTCGGACCGATCTCGGGCGCGCATTTCAATCCGGCGGTGACGGCGGCCTTCTATCTGCGCGGCGACATATCCGGGCGAGACGGGGCGGCCTACGCAGCAATGCAGATCGCCGGTGGACTGGCGGGCGTTCTGGCCGCTCACGCCATGTTCGGCGAGGCGCTCTTCCAGCTTTCGGCCAAGATCCGCACCGGCCCGGATCAATGGTTCGCCGAATGGGTGGCCACCTTCGGCCTCGTCGGCGCGATCCTGCTGACGCTCCGCGCCAACGCCGCCGCTGTTCCCGCCGCGGTCGGCCTCTACATCACCGCGGCCTACTGGTTCACCGCCTCGACAAGTTTTGCAAATCCTGCGGTCACGATCGCCCGCTCCTTCAGCGACACTTTCGCCGGGATCAGAATCGAGGATATGCCGGCTTTCATCGGGGCGCAGTTCGCGGGAGCGGTCTGCGCGCTCTATGTCTGCCGTTGGCTGCTCGTGGAAAACGGACGCCGGGATGAAGCGGCGCGCTCGCCGGCCGAGTAGACGGAGCGCGTAGGAAGCGGAAGCGCTTCAGCCCATCAGGCCGGGCAGGAACGTCACGATTTCAGGGACCAGCGTTATCAGCGCGACAGCCAGCAGAAGCAGGAAGAAGAACGGCAGCGCCGCCTCGGCGATGCGCAGGATGTTCTCGCCCGTCAGCCCGTGTATGACGAAAAGGTTGAACCCGACGGGCGGCGTGATCTGCGACATCTCCACGACGATGACGAGATAGATGCCGAACCAGAGCGGGTCGATTCCGGCGGCCTGCACCATCGGCATGATGATCGAGGTCGTCAGCACGACGACCGAGATGCCGTCGAGAAAGCAGCCGAGCAGGATGAAGAACACTGTCAGCGCGGCAAGCAGCGCATAGGGCGACAGGTCCAGCGAGCCGATCCATGCGGCGAGGTTTCGCGGGATGCCGGTGAAGCCCATCGAGACGGTCAGGAAGGCTGCGCCCGCCAGGATCAGCGCAATCATGCATGAGGTGATCGTCGCGCTCATCAGCCCCTCCATGAACGTCTCCCGCGTCATGCCGCCGGCGAGCGTGGCGAGGAGAAGCGACAGGAGCACGCCGACGGCGGCCGCGTCGGTCGGCGATGCGACGCCGGTGTAGATGCTGGCGATCACCCCAAGGATGATGCCGAGGACCGGGAGCAGGCGGCCCGAGGCGCGCACCTTTTCCATGAAGCTCATGGAGGATGTTTCGACCGGGATCAACTCCGGGTTCCGCCAGGCGCGGAACGCGACATAGAGCACGAAAATCGCGATCAGCATCAGTCCGGGCAGCACACCGGCGATGAACAGGCGCGCGATGGACTGCTCCGTGGCGACGCCGTAGAC
>CAYOUE010000261.1:0-3253 GCA_964407075.1 uncultured Hyphomicrobiaceae bacterium | reverse complement strand
ATGAACATCGGCAGCGTCAGGAGCGGATACCAGTTCATCGCCTTTATCATCGCCGAAAAGCCGATATTCGCCCCGCCCGTGCCCCAGAGCGCCAGCGCCGAGACGACCGCGACGAAACCGATCGCGGCGAAGACGCGCTGCCCCGTCATGAGCATCAGCATCATCGAGGCGAACATGGTGAGGGCGATCATCTCATAGGACATCAGAGTTCGGCTCCACGGATTTTGGCGATGTCCTTGAAGAACTCGGCGGTCGCCTGAAGCAGCATCAGGAAGATGCCGACGCACATCACGATCTTGATCGGCGCCATGTAAGGACGCCAGGCCGAGCGGGTGCGCTCGCCGAATTCGACGGCGTATTGCGTGCTTTCGAAGGCGCCGAAAAGCAGCACGCCAAGATAGAACATGAGCGCGAAGACGGAGAAGGCGTCGACCCAGGCTTTCTGCCGGTCGGTCCAGCCGCCATAGATGAGGTCCATGCGGACGTTCGAGCCGAGCTGGAGCGAGTACGCCCCGCCGAGCAGGTAATAGGCGGTCAGCGTGAACTGGGCCATCTCCAGCGTCCAGAGCGAGGGCAGCAGGAAGGACTTGGAGAAGGACGACCACAAAAGGATGGCCATCATCACGAAGACCAGCCACATCGCGATCCGCCCTACCCGGCGGTTGAAGGCGTCCACGAAGCGCACATAAGCGCTAATTGCTGGGGGCATCGGCTGCTCCCGGCCGGTCCGTTCCGGCCTCGATGTTTGCGGCTGTCTCCAGGGCGCAGCGCAGCATCGCCGCCAGCGCCTCCGCGATCCTGGCCTGCTCGCCTTCGCTCGCGATCAGATCGTTGCGGATCTCGATCATCGCATTGAGAAGGCCGCGGGGGATAGCCTGTTTCGCCAGCGTATGCGTAACGCCGTCCTCCGGCCCGTAAGGACGGTTGCGCGCAATGGCGAGCGCCGTGAAGCGGGGCGCACATTCCAGCAGCGCGTCGGCAAGTCGCGGGTCGCTGTCATGGAGGATGCCGAGCTGCACGTCCCGCTTCTGCCCGTGATAGACCGGCGTGAAGCTGTGGATGGCGACGAGGGCCGTCGTCTCTCCCCGGGCGATGCGGGCCTCGATAAGCTCCGCGATATGCGCGTGATATGGATCGTAGACCGCCCTGGCGCGGGATGCACGCTGATCGCCGGTAAGGCCGAGATTTCCCGGCACGTCGTAGATTTCGCTGACCGTACGGATCGCTTCGGCCGATTCGGGCGGACGGTTGACATCATAGACCAGCCGCGAGAAGGCGGCCGCAACCAGCGGCGCGTCCAGCAGCCGCGCCAGCTTCGAGGCAACGCCGTACGCGCCGGGATCCCATGCGGCGTGGCTGACCAGCACGTCATGGCCGAGGCCGAGCGTGCCGAGGGATGCGGGGATGCGGTTGCTGGCGTGATCGCAGACAATGAGAAACGGGCCGGGGCCTTTCGGATTCTCGCTCAGGACGGCGGGCCCGTCCGACTCTGCGAGCAGCGATTGTTGAGCGCATACCATCACTGGCGTCCCCTTGCATTCTGAAAAGAATTGAACAAACTTGATAGCTCTGTCAATTTTCTTTCTTGAAGAAACGCCCCGCGCGCGGCGCGATTTTCGCGCCATGCGGCAGGAGGGGCGCAAACAGGGAAAACGCCATTGACCGGGAGCAGGAAGACCATTTCCGAAATGGTGCAGGACCGCTTCGAGACCCTGACTCGCGCGGAGCGCCAGCTTGCGAACTCGCTACTCGAAAATTACCCCGTGTCCGGACTGGCC
The DNA here is from genome assembly GCA_964407075.1 of uncultured Hyphomicrobiaceae bacterium. Lineage (GTDB taxonomy): Bacteria > Pseudomonadota > Alphaproteobacteria > Rhizobiales > Rhodomicrobiaceae > JAHQVI01. Next base: position 1,475 of record CAYOUE010000261.1, on the reverse strand, counting down.
AGCATTACCGCCGTTGCGAAAAAGGCCGATGTCTCTACGCCGACAGTCGCGCGCATGGTGCAAAAACTGGGGTTCAAGGGTTTTCCGGAATTTCAGGGCGCCTTGCGGGACGAACTCGAAGCCAAGATCTCCAACCCTATCGTCAAGCACGATCTGTGGGCGGAAAACGCGCCGGACACCCATATCCTCAACCGCTTCGCCGAGTCCGCCGTGCAGAACCTGCACCAGACGCTGGCGCAGATCGACACGCAGACCTTCGACAGTGCCTGCGAGACGCTCGGCGATCCCAAACGCGCCGTGTTCATCGCGGGCGGGCGGATCACCCGCACGCTGGCGGATTATCTGTTCAGCCTGATGCGCATGGTCCGCCCGCGCGTCACGCTCGTGCGCTCCGGCGCGAGCGCGTGGCCCGATTTCCTGCTCGACGTGACGCCCGGCGACGTTCTGGTCATGTTTGACATCAGGCGCTACGAGAACCACATATTGCGGCTGGCGGAGATCGCGGCAGAAAGGGAAGCGAAAATCATTCTGTTTACGGATCAATGGGGCTCGCCGATCGCGAAGCACGCTACGCATCGCTTCAACTGCCGAATCGAAGCGCCTTCGGCCTGGGACTCCGTCGCCGTGATGCTCGTTCTCATCGAAACCATGGTCGCGCAGATCCAGTCGGCGACATGGGAGACGACCTATGAGCGCATGAAGGATCTGGAGAGAATGTTCGACCGGACCGGGCTGTTCCGCAAATTCAAATGAGGCGCCAGGCGCCGCCCGCGCTCAGGCGCGTTCGCGCGTCTTCTGGAAAACGAGGCCGGGCCAGTCCTTGACGAGCCGGTTCAGGTCCCAGACATCGCGCAGGAAGACGACAGGCGCGCCGTCACGGTCCTCGGCCATCACCTCGATGTTGCGCCGAGCGAACTCTTTGACCTGAGCCGCATCATCCCCGCCGATCCACCTGACATTCTCGAACGGGATGGTGCTCATGCGGGCCTCGATATTGTATTCCGCCGCGATCCGCGACGACAGCACTTCGAGCTGCAATGCCCCCACGACGCCGATGACCGGCTGCGAGCCGAGCATGGGCCGGAAAAGCTGCACGACGCCCTCCTCCGCCATGTCCTCCAGCGCTTTCCGGAGCTGCTTTGCCCGGGCGGGGTCGTCGAGCTGGACGCGGCGCAGTATCTCAGGCGCGAAATTCGGGATGCCCGTGAAGCGCAGGTCCTCCCCTTCGGTCAGCGTGTCGCCTACCCGCAGCGTTCCGTGGTTCGGAATGCCGATGATGTCGCCGGGCAGCGCCTCCTCGGCGAGTTCGCGCTCCTGGGCGAAAAAGAACATCGGATTCTGGATGGCCATCGGTTTGCCGGTGCGCACCAGATGCAGCTTCATGCCGCGCCGGAACCGTCCGGAGCAGAGGCGGAAAAAGGCGACGCGGTCGCGGTGCTTCGGGTCCATGTTGGCCTGCACCTTGAAGACGAAGC
>CAYOUE010000260.1:0-3254 GCA_964407075.1 uncultured Hyphomicrobiaceae bacterium | reverse complement strand
CGCCGCACGCCGAGCGCGTACTCCTGCCGCGCCTCCTCGCGCCGACCCAGCGCGGCGTGGCACTCGGCCAGGTACCAGGCCAGGATGTCGTCGCGGTCCTCGACGTAGAGCTCGCGGATCGATTCGAGGATCGGCAGCGCCTCGCCGTAGCGTCCGGCGCGTTTGGCCTCGAGGCCGGCTGCGTAGCGCTTGCGGGCCGCACCGGCTTGATCTAGGACAGAAGCAGCCCCGGCATTCGGGGCGTATCGGGTTGGATCGCGGCTATGGCGAACATGCACAGGACGACGTCGGCGTTCAGGAAGCTGAACATGCGGCGGGAGGAATTGCAGAAGACGGTCGAGGAAGCGGTGGTCGAGGCCGTCACCAACCGCACGGCCGGAGTGCCCGATCCTGAATACAGCTTCTGGAGCGAGACCCCGCCGCCGATCGTGGCGGAACCGCCCGAGGCGTCATGGCCGATGACGGTGGCCGATTTCAAGTCCGGCCAGTATCTGGAGCCGGGCGACATCGTGCTTTCCACCCGGCTTGAGAGCTTTTTTTCGTTTCTGGTCAAGCGCCTGGACGACAGCCGTTTCGCGCACGCCGCGCTGACCTTCGTAACCCCGCGCCATTATCCCGGTGTGGAGCGGTCCTATCTCATCGAAGCCACGTTCGGCGGCGTCGATCTCGGCGCGCTTTCGGAAATCCTGGCGCCGACATCGGTTTACAAGGACACCAAGGAGCCGCCGCAATATCTTGTCGGCATCAAGCGTCTTGAAACCGATTGGCTGACGCCGCAGATGCGACTCATGGTGAGCGGGCGGATGCTGCGCTTCATCAAGGACGACGATTACAATTTCGCGCTGCTCGTGGCGCTCGCCACCAACCGTTCGAAATTCTTCTTCAGGCTGCGCGACACACTGTTCGGGCGCGCGCCGACGATCAGCGAGTTTCTCGACAAGAGCAAGAAGTTCGCGCCCGTGGATTTCATCTGTTCGGGCTTCGTGCAGTTCGCCTATGTGGATATGGTCAGGCGCGCCGCCGAACTCGGGCTGCTTTCCGGGGACCGGGTCGAAGAGGCGAGAGATCAGGTGTTCTTCGCGCCGTGGGTCACGCCGAAATCCTCCATGGAGGAGCTGATGGCGGTGAAGCCTCTCGAACTGGCTTCGACGGAGCGGCTCGCTTGGAAATACCTCATATTCGACGGGCTGGTCTATCCGGTGTCGTCCGAGGCCGAGGTTGAGGAAATTTTCCGCCGCCTTAACGACAAGCGGATGAAGAATCACCGGGCCTGAGCGCCGCGCTACTCACGCCTGCCCGGATCGGTTAAGGTGCGGGGCGCCGGGCGCAACCGTTTCGGGGTAAGCCCGCGCCCGCAAGTGAAGCATTCATGATCTCAAGGGAGCCGATGACGGAAAAGGCCAGCACGTCACTGCGCATAGCGCTTGCCCAGCTCAATCCCACGGTCGGCGATCTTGACGGCAACGCCGCGCTCGCGCGGAAAGCCCGCTCGCAGGCGGCGGCGCAGAACGCCGATCTCGTCGTTTTTCCAGAGCTTTTCATGACCGGCTATCCGCCTGAGGATCTGATTCTCAAGCCCGCTTTCATCGATGCATCGAAACGCGCTGTCGAAGAGCTTGCGAAAGACACTGCCGATGGCGGGCCAGCCATGCTGATCGGCACGCCCTGGCCCGGCGAAACGGGGGGAAAACCCTATAATTCGGTGGCGCTGCTCGACCGCGGCAGGGTCGCCGACATCCGTCACAAGGTCGATCTGCCGAATTACGGCGTGTTCGACGAAAAGCGCGTCTTCGCGCAAGGCCCCATGCCCGGCCCGATCAACTTCCGCGACATCAGGCTCGGCGTTCCGATCTGCGAGGATATGTGGGGCGAGGATGTTTGCGAATGTCTTGCCGAGACCGGTGCGGAGCTTCTGCTGGTGCCCAACGGCTCGCCCTTCACGCGCGACAAGCACGACATCCGCATGGGGCACGCCGTGGCGCGCGTCGCCGAGACCGGGCTGCCGCTCGCTTATGTCAACCAGGTCGGCGGGCAGGACGAGCTGGCTTTCGACGGCGCGTCCTTCGTGCTGAACGAGGGCGGCGCGCTGGCGTTGCAGATGCCGGCCTGGGTCGAAGGGCTGACCGTCACCGAATGGACGCGCAGCGAGGACGGCTGGGCGTGCGCGCCGGGCGAAAAGGCGTTGCTGGAGGAAGGCGAGGACGCCATCTACATGGCCTGCATGACCGGCTTCCGCGACTATGTGGAGAAGGCCGGCTTTCCGGGAGTCGTGCTCGGGTTGTCCGGCGGGATCGACTCCGCCCTCACGGCCGCCATCGCCGTCGATGCGCTCGGCGCGGATCGCGTGCACTGCGTCATGCTGCCCTACCGCTACACCTCGAACGAGTCGATGAGCGACGCCGCCGCCTGCGCCGAGGCGCTCGGCGTGCGCTATGATACGATCCCGATCTTTGCGCCCGTGGAAGGCTTTCTCGAATCCTTGCGCCCCGCTTTCGAGGGCCGCGAGCCGGACATCACCGAGGAGAATCTGCAATCGCGCACACGCGGCACGATCCTGATGGCGATCTCCAACAAGTTCGGCACGATGCTGGTGACGACCGGCAACAAGTCGGAGGTCTCGGTCGGATACGCCACGCTCTACGGCGACATGAACGGCGGCTTCAATCCGATCAAGGATCTCTACAAGACGCAGGTCTATGCGCTTTCGCGCTACCGCAACAAGGCGCGCCCGAAAGGCGGCCTCGGCCCGGAAGGCGCCATCATCCCGGAAAACATCATCGCCAAGGCCCCGACCGCGGAGCTTCGCGAGGACCAGAAGGACCAGGACTCGCTGCCGCCTTACGAAGTGCTTGATGATATCCTCGAAAGTCTCGTCGATCACGAAATGCCGTTGCCCCAGATCATCGCGCGCGGCCACGATCCGGAGACCGTGAAGAAGGTGGAGCGGCTGCTTTATCTCGCCGAATACAAGCGCCGCCAGTCCGCGCCGGGCGTCAAGATCACCAGCCGCCATTTCGGCCGCGACCGGCGCTATCCGATCACGAACAAGTTCCGCGAGACCCTATGAAGCCTGTCGTCCGCTTTGCCCCAAGTCCGACCGGCCGCCTCCATGTCGGCAATCTTCGGCCGGCGCTGCTGAACTGGCTGTTCGCCCGGCGCGAAGGCGGGACGTTCATCCTGCGCTTCGACGACACCGACCGGGAGCGCTCGCGCGAAGAGTTCGTCGAGGGCATTCGCGAGGATCTGCGCTGGCT
>CAYOUE010000259.1:0-3307 GCA_964407075.1 uncultured Hyphomicrobiaceae bacterium | reverse complement strand
CTTCAGGCGCTTGACCTGATCGAGCTTCAGCCCGCCATAATCGCGCCGCCAACGATAATAGCTCTGCTCCGAAATGCTCAGGCCCTCGGCAAGATCAAGCCGATCGATTGCCCCAGGCTAAGCCGAACCTCCGCCTCACGCAGCATCGCGATAATCTGCTCCGTCGTAAATCGCTTCCGTGCCATTTCTCAGTCCCCATCAATGGGTTGGAAATAGCCGGGTTCTATTAATTAAACTGGTATCGTTTCGGGGGAGCAGACCACGGTCCCTTCGCTCCGGCAAGCGCATCCATCACCAAGGTCTGATTCTTCGTCAGGTCTGCCCCATACTGGCCCGGATGATCTCTGGTTCTCATCCTTTTTCTCCTCGTGCGGTTCGCTCGCGCTGGGATGCCGTACGTATTTGGGGTGTCATAGCCAAAACGAAAAACGCAAGCGCCGCAACAACGATGCTCGGCCCGGACGGCGTATCCCATTCAAGCGAGCCGAACAGGCCTGCTATGACAGCGCACGCTCCAAAGACGGCGGCAAGGAGAGCCATCTGCTCCGGCCCGGTCGCGAAGCGGCGGGCCGTCGCCGCCGGAATGATCAGCATGGCCGTAATCAGCAGAACGCCAACGATTTTCATCGAAATCGCGATGACCAGAGCCATGAGGAGCATGAACACGATGTCGGCGCGCTGAGGCTTCATGCCTTCGGCTTCGGCCAGCTCGCGGTTGACCGTTCCGGCAAAGAGCGGCCGCCAGATCGTCGCAAGTATCGCCAGAACGATGCCGCCGCCGATCCAGATTATGGCGATATCCGTCTTGGAGACAGCGAGAATGTCGCCAAACAGGAACCCCATCAGATCCATACGAATCCATGTCATGAATGCCAGCACCACAAGGCCCAGCGCCAATGCGGAATGGGCCAGCAGTCCGAGTAGCGTATCGGCCGAAAGCGATGCGCGCCGTTGAAGCAGCAGCAACGCGATCGATACGAAGGCCGAGACGATGAAGACAGCGATCGTGATGTTGATCTGGAAAAGAAAGGCGAGTGCAACCCCTAGAAGGGCTGCGTGCGAGAGCGTATCGCCGAAATAAGCCAGCCTGCGCCATACGATGAAACAGCCCAGCGGACCGGTTACCAACGCCACGCCTATGCCGGCAACGAGGGCGCGGGTGAAGAAGTCGTCAAGCATTGCGATCCTCCTGCGCATTGCGGAGTTCGCTCTGCTCCGGCCCGCAATGATCCGCAGCCGTGCCGTCGGAATGGCGCACGCTTCCGTCAGGCAAATGGGTGTGATCGTGATGATGCTCGTACAGCGCCAGCGTCGTTGCGGCGCGTGCTCCGAACAATGTCTTGTATTCCAGGCTCGCTACGACCGCGGTCGGCGTTCCCGAGCAGCAGACATGGCCGTTGAGGCAGATCACGCGATCCGTCGCCGCCATCACGACGTGCAGGTCGTGCGAAATCAGCAGCACCCCGCAATGCAACTCGTCGCGGATCCGTTTGATCAGATCGTAAAGCGCGATCTCGCCGGTGAAGTCCACGCCCTGCACCGGTTCGTCAAGGACGAGCAGCTCGGGCTTGCGGGCTAGGGCCCGCGCCAGCAATACACGCTGGAATTCGCCTCCCGACAGGTTGCGCATCTCCGAGGCGCCGAGATGCGCGACGCCGGTGGCCACCATGGCCTGGGCAGCGTCATTATCGGTGACATGGCCCGTCAACCGCATGAAGCGGCGGACATTCAGCGGCATGGTCCAGTCGATCGCAACCTTCTGCGGAACATAGGAAATCCTGAGTTCCGGACGCCGCGTTGCGCTGCCTTCATTCGGTTTCAGGATACCGAGCGCCATTTTCGCCGTTGTCGACTTGCCGGAACCGTTCGGCCCGATCAACGTCACGATCTCCCCGGCCTCGATCGCCAGATCGACACCGCGCACCAGCCATTGCCCGGATCGGCAGACGCCGGCCCGGTCAAGAGTAACGAGCGGTGCGGTTTTCTGAAGCATGGTCTGCGATGAACCGCCCTTCAAATCCGGAACTGATGTTGCGTCCCAAACGCTTGATTCCGGTCGAGGGTCGCAAGCGTTTGAAAAAGACGCAACAGCAGCAAAGACTTGACCAAGGTTCCGGGCTGACGCTTGGGGACCAGGCTTCAGAGACGGAACACTAGCTGTTGCTAAGCCTTATGGCATACGTTATACTGTTACTCAATAATGTAACAAAGTAACATCTTTTGACGTCAGTGTTCCAAGCAAATATGGAGTCTTTGACAATGCGTCTCCTGAAAGCGCTGTTGCTCGCTGCGAGCGTTCTCGCCAGTTCAAGCCTTGCCGCACGAGCGGAAATCAACGTCGTCGCATCGATCAAGCCGCTCCATTCGCTGGTGGCTGCGCTCATGGAAGGCGTCGGCACCCCCGGTCTGATCGTCGACGGCGCGGGTTCTCCCCACACCTATGCGCTCAAGCCTTCAGAGGCGCAGATGCTGGAGAATGCCGACGTGGTGTTCTGGATCGGTCATGAGCTCGAGGCTTTCCTTGAAAAGCCGCTGGAAACGATTGCAGCAAACGCCACCTCAGTCGAGATGATCGACGCGCACGGTCTCATCAAGCTCGGTTTCCGCGAAGGCGGCGCTTTTGAAGCGCACAGTCATGAAGATCATGACCACACGGCTGAAGCGCATGGCGAACACGATCACGCAAAGAAGGCCGAAACCGCGCATAACCATAGTCATGGTCATGGACATAGTCACAGTCATGATCACAAGGAAGAAACCGCGGCGCATCACGAGCAAGGGGAATTCGATGCCCATATCTGGCTCGATCCGGAAAATGCCAAGGCGATGGTGCACGAAATCGAGGAAACCCTCGTAAAGGCTGACCCCGCGAATGCCGAGAAATATAAGGCCAATGCTGAAGCCGTGACAGCCAGGCTCGACCAGCTGATCACTGAAATCACCGCCGAATTAGTACCGGTGAAAGACAAGGGTTTCATCGTTTTTCATGACGCTTACCAGTATTTTGAAAACCGTTTTGGCGTAGTGGCCGGCGGCTCGATCACCATTTCGCCTGAAGTGACGCCGGGCGCCGAGAGAATTACCGAGATCCGCGCCAAGGTGCAGGAACTGGGCGCGGCCTGCGTATTCGCCGAACCGCAGTTCGAGCCAAAGCTGGTTACGACCGTGACAGAAGGAACGCCTGCAAGGTCCGGTGTGATCGATCCGCTCGGAAGCGAAGTCGAGAACGGACCGGAACTCTATTTCACGGTGATCCGCAACATGGCCCAGTCGATCAAATCCTGCCTTGCCGAGGCAAGTTAAGCCA
>CAYOUE010000258.1:0-3311 GCA_964407075.1 uncultured Hyphomicrobiaceae bacterium | reverse complement strand
CGAATAGGTCCAGACCACATCCTCCCTTTCAATCGGTCTGAGGAAATATTCCGACGCAGCGGCGCGCATGTAGTCTGCTTCATCGGGCGTACAGACCGCGTCGCCCGGCGAGCCTTCATGGTCGGCGTCGGTCGTGCCGATCAGGGTGAAATCCGTTTCATAGGGGATGGCGAAGAGGATGCGTCCGTCGGCGTTCTGGAAGATATAGGCGCGGTCGTGATCGAACAGCTTGCGTGTCACGATATGGCTGCCGCGCACAAGGCGGATGCGGTCGCCCGAATTCCGCCTGATGCAGTTGCGGATCACGTCATCGACCCAGGGACCGCCGGCGTTCACGAGGGCGCGGGCGAAGACTGTCCGTGCGGCGCCAGTGTTCTGGTCGACCAGCGTGATCTCCCAAAGATCGCCGGTGCGCTTGGCGCTGTCGCAGCGTGTGCGCGTCAGGATTTCGGCGCCCCTGCCGGCGGCGTCGCGCGCGTTCAGCACGACAAGCCGGGAATCCTCCACCCAGCAGTCGGAATACTCGAAGCCCTTCTTGTATTCGGGCTTGAGCGGAGCGCCGGCAGGATCGTGTCTCAGATCGAGCGTCCGGGTCGCCGGCAGAATCCTGCGCCCGCCAAGATGATCGTAGATAAAAAGGCCCAGCCGGAGGAGCCAGGCAGGTCTCAAACCCTTGTGATGCGGCAGCACGAAACGCAGCGGCCATGAGATATGCGGCATGGCGCGCAGCAGCGTTTCGCGCTCGATGAGCGATTCCCGCACCAGCCGGAATTCGTAATATTCGAGATAGCGCAAGCCGCCGTGGAAAAGTTTCGTCGAGGCCGACGAGGTCGCCTGCGCCAGATCGGACTGCTCGCAGAGGATAACCGAAAGTCCGCGTCCCGCCGCGTCGCGGGCTATGCCGCAGCCGTTTATTCCCCCGCCTATGATGAACAGATCGACCGGATCTGCGCTATCCTCATGAACCATGCGCTATCCCTGTCAGAGGAGCCTCAGCGCTTTCTTCGGCCACCACGACCCGCGTCTTGTTCTTCTCGCACACGCGCAGGAAGCGCGCGCTGGGCCGCGCGTCGGTCACGATCGTATCGATGTCGCCGACATCGCAGATGCGGACGGGCGCGCGCTTTTCGAATTTGCTGTGATCGAAAACGAGCATCGTGCTTCGGGCGGTCTGTATGATCGCCCGCGCGACCGACACCTCGCGATAGTCGAAGTCCAGCACCGCTCCGTCCTCGGCCACTGCGGACGCGCCGATGACAGCGAGATCGACGCGAAAATTGCGGATGAACTCCATCGTCGCCTCGCCGACCACACCGCCGTCCGACTGGCGAACGACCCCGCCCGCGATGATGAGTTCCTTGGCCGGCGAACGCCGCAGGATATTGACCACGTTGAGATTGTTCGTGATGACCACGAGGTCGCGGTGATCGTATATCGCGCGCGCGACAGCCTCCGTCGTCGTCCCGATATTGAGGATGAGCGAGCTGTTTCGAGGTATCATGGACGCCGCCGCGATGCCGATCCGCCGCTTTTCCTCGGCGTATTCGAACTGGCGCTCATCGTAATTCACATTGGCCACACTGTTCGGAGGCCGGGCGCCGCCATGCATCCGCGTCAGCAGCCCGCGCTCGCACAGGTCGTTCAGATCCCGGCGGATCGTCTGCGGCGTGACGCTGAAGCGCGCAGCGAGATCCTCGACCCCGACGCGGCCTTCGGCGTGCGCGAGTTCCAGGATCGTCCGATGACGTGGAGCTGACATTGAGGCGCTTCCAGTTGGTTGCGCCGTATTTTACGAGGGCCGGGCGGCGCATTCGTTTTGCTTTTAAACGATCATAGAATTTTTCACTTGACGGTCAATATATTTTCGAATGAATGTTAAATTGCTTAAGAAACGAAAATCCTTTAGGGAGGATCATATGCGCAGCTTTGTATGCGCCGCCGGGGCTTTCATGCTCATGGCCGCGATCACGCCCGTCAAAGCCGACATGGCGGCGGCGGAACGATGGATCGACAACGAATTCCAGCCTTCGACATTGTCGCGAGACGAACAGATCGCTGAAATGCAGTGGTTCATCGACGCCGCGCAGCCATTTGCGGGCATGGAGATCAACGTGCTGTCGGAAACAATTCCGACGCATGAATATGAAGCCAGGACGCTCACCAGGGCGTTCGAGGAAATCACCGGCATCAAGGTCAACCATCAGGTTCTCGGCGAAGGCGAGGTCGTCCAGGCCGTGCAGACCCAGATGCAGACCGGCCGCAACCTTTACGACGCCTACATCAATGACAGCGACCTGATCGGCACGCACTCCCGCCTGCAACTCGCCGTCAACCTTACCGACTGGATGGCCGGAGAAGGCGCGGACGTTACCAACCCCGGCCTCGACATTGACGACTTCATGGGCATCTCCTTCACGACAGGGCCCGACGGCAAGGTCTATCAGCTCCCCGACCAGCAATTCGCCAATCTGTACTGGTATCGCAAGGACTGGTTCGACCGCGAAGACCTCCAGGCCCAATTCAAGGAGCGTTACGGCTACGATCTCGGCGTCCCCCGCAACTGGTCAGCTTATGAGGACATCGCCGAGTTCTTCACCGAGCATGTCAAGGAAATCGACGGCGTCCGCATCTACGGCCATATGGACTACGGCAAGCGCGCCCCTGACCTTGGCTGGCGCATGACCGACGCCTGGCTTTCCATGGCAGGCGCGGGCTCCAAGGGGCTTCCGAACGGCGTGCCCGTCGATGAATGGGGCATCCGCATGGAGGAAGGCTCCTGTAACCCGGTCGGCGCAAGCGTCAGCCGCGGCGGCGCAGCCAACGGTCCCGCCGCTGTCTATGCGATCCGCAAATGGGACGAGTGGCTGAGGAAATACGCACCTCCCGGCTCGGCGTCCTATGACTTCTACCAGTCTTTGCCAGCTCTTTCGCAAGGCAATGTCGCGCAGCAGATCTTCTGGTACACGGCCTTCACAGCCTCGATGGTCGCGCCGAAATCGGAAGGTAACAACACCGTGGACGATGAAGGCAATCCGCTCTGGAGGATGGCGCCCTCGCCGCACGGCCCCTACTGGGAAGAAGGCATGAAGCTCGGCTATCAGGACGCCGGATCCTGGACGCTGTTCCAGTCCACGCCCGTCGACCGCCGCAAGGCCGCCTGGCTCTACGCCCAGTTCGTCGTCTCCAAGACTGTCGACGTCAAGAAGAGCCATGTCGGCCTGACCTTCATCCGCGACAGTACTGTCCGGCATGAAAGCTTCACCGAGCGCGCGCCGAAACTCGGCGGTCTCGTCGAGTTCTACCGCTCGCCC
>CAYOUE010000257.1:0-3323 GCA_964407075.1 uncultured Hyphomicrobiaceae bacterium | reverse complement strand
GTTGACAAATGCTCCCGGCCCGGTCATCGTGCGATGACAGACACGAGGATGCCGGATGGGCCGCAAGCTGGAGTTCGAGCCTGGAGACGCCGTCGAGAAGGCCATGATGGTCTTCTGGCGCAAGGGCTATGAGCGGACCTCTGTGGGCGATCTCGAGGACGAGACCGGCGTCGGGCGCAAGAGCCTCTACCGGGCGTTCCGCGACAAGGAGGATCTCTTCCTCGCCGCGTTGGCCAACTACCGCCGCTTCATGGCCGATGAGAATCTTGCGCCTCTCAAGGCAGACGGCGCCGATGCGGAGACGATCCGCGCGCTCCTGGAAAAGCTCGCCAGCCTTGGCGGGACTCCGGAAGGCGCGATGGGCTGCCTGATCTGCAATACGGCGATCGAGCTCGGCCGGGACCTGCCCGAGGCCTCTCGTCATGTGGACGGCTATTTCGAGCAGATCAGGAGCGGGATGGCGCATGCCCTTCACGGCGCCGTCGCCAAGGGTCAGGCCCGCCTGACCGATGACGAGATCGTTCAGGAAGCGAACTTCCTCTTCGGGGTCGTTCAGAGCCTGTGTGTGCTCGGGCGCGCCGGCACCCCACCAGAGACGATGCGCGATGTTGTCGTGTCCGCCATGCGGCGTCTCAGTTGATTTTTTTGACCAAAACGACAACGATTGTTGTCAAACAAGGAGGCCAATGATGAAGAAGACCACAACCGCGACCGCCACCGTGACGGCGCCAGCCGACAGGATCTGGGCCACCATCGCTGCCTGCGGCGGTGTCCACCAATGGTTCGGCGCGGTCATCACCGCCTGCGAACTGAAGGGCTCGGGCGAAGGCGCGGAGCGCTTCTGCACGATGTCCAATGGCGCGGCGCTCAAGGAGCGCATTCTGGAGGTGGACGAGACTGCCCGCCGGTTCCGCTACGCCATCGACGAGCATCCGCTGCCCGCCAGCGAGGTCATTGCCACGATCGAGGTCGCCGGTCTCGGCGACGGGAAGGCGCGGATCACCTGGGGTGCGGAGTACCTGGCGGAGGACGCCCATGCGGACGTCGTCGATCAGACCCTGAGCGGGCTCTACGCGCAAGGCATCCAGGCGCTCGAAGACCATTGCCGCGTCGCGGGCTGAGGAAAGAGGAACTCATGATCATCAAGATGTTGACCACTCGCAATGTCGGCGCCTTCGACCGGATTCTCCGGACGCTGCCGGCCATCCTTGTCGGCCTTGCCTGGTATTCGGGCTGGATCGGCGGCTGGCTCGCGGTCGTGCTGACCGTCCTCGCAGGCATGCTGCTGATGACCAGCCTGCTGGGCGCCTGCAGCATCTACTACATGCTCGGCTTCTCCACCTGTCCGGTCAGCGGCGCGCCGCGTTCGAAGAACTGAAAGGGGTGAGGTTCAATCCCCCCGCTTCCGAAACGCATGTCGCGTTCGATCCCTGCAACAAAACCCCGAAACGAAAGGAATCAAGATGTCCCTGAAATCCCTGTTGGCTGCCGCTGCGATGGCGGCAAGCCTTGCACTCCCTGCCGCGGCACAGGAGCCTGAGACGCCTGTCTACCTGATCGCGTCGCTGACCGTTCCAGATCTCGAGACGTATATGGGCGAATACGGCATGTCGGTGTTTCCGATGCTGCTCGGCGCCGGCGGAGAGGTTCTCGTCGGCACCCCGGCTGTCGAGGTTCTTGAAGGCCAGTATGCGTCGAACTGGACGGTGGTCGTCCGTTTCCCCAGCGAGGCGGCGGCCAAGGGCTGGTACGGCTCACCGGAATACCGGAACCTGATTCCGGTCCGTCAAAGGCTGACGGATGTCTCGCGGTCAACCTTGCTGCTTGCGCCGCAATTCGTCTTCCCGGCGGGTGAGTAAGGCCGATGTCCCCGCAAGCTCATCCTTCAGGTGTTTGTGGGGATATTCCGGATAATAGGCTGGTCGGGACGTCGCTTCGTCCAAGAGGGGTTGATCTGTCGAAAGATTGGCCGGCGATTTCGCTACCAGCTTCTGTGCAGGCGGCGCGATATGCTGATTGTGACCCGCCGTTCAAGTCGTCCCTATCTTCGGCAAGCCTCAAGGATCTCGCACTGTTGCTTGTGGTTTGCGAATTCGGGAGCTTCCGGCGTGCCGGCGTCAATCTGAATCGCGCACAGTCTTCGATCTCACGCCGCGTCCAGCGGATCGAGGATGATCTTGGGGTCTCAATCTTCGAACGATCGACGGCGGGCGCAACGTTGACCGTTGCGGGTGAGGCGTTCGTATCGGAAGTGCGCGCGCTGCTTACGAATCTGGACGCGGCAGTGAGTGCAGCGCGGTTCGCGGGCGAGGGTCAAAGAGGACGCCTGCGTGTCGGGATGTTGGGGAGCCTGTCTCGCGGCATTGTCCGCGACATCGTCGATCGCTTCATCAGTGAGCATCGCGAAGTGGAGCTCAGTTTTGTCGAAGCCACGCGAAGTGAGCTCATTTCCGGATTGACGCAGAGGACGTTAGACGTCCTTTCAATGCCGGGCGCGGCGCCATCAACACAGAATGACAGCCTGTTTCTTTCGAGGGAGCCGGTGTTTCTCGCGGTATCGACACGGCAGGAACTGGCGCGGAGGGATCAGCTCCGTTGGCCCGACATAGCCGACCAGACATTCCTCATAAGCGAATTTGGAGCAGGTCCTGAGATCGCGAACTTCATAGTTCGCATGTTGAGCGATGTGGATTGCAGCCCGCGGATCGATTTCTTCCGAATTCCCCGAGCCGACATATTCAATCTCGTTAGCCTTGGTATGGGAGTGACGCCCGTTGTTGATCAGTGCCTCGGATGCAGTTATCCGGATGTCGCCTTTGTTCCCCTGCTCAGGCAGACAGGACACAATGAGCAGATACCGTTTTCATTGATCTGGCGCCCCGAGAACGACAACCCGGCGCTCAGGCGCTTCCTGAGCCTGGCCCGGATCGAGGCGAAGCGGAACGGCGCTCTCGCCTCGCCTTCGCGAACCCCCGATCCGTCGCCATGAAGCGGGCAAGCATCGGTGCGATGAGCTTCGCGGGTTCATGGTTCTGTCCGGTCTCCCGCGCAAGCAGGTCGGCATAGGCGGCGAGATCGCGGTGGAGGTCAGCGGGCAGTTCGGCCGTCACCTTCACCGGCTTGTCGTCCGGGATCGCGCCGAGCTTCAGTTTCGTCATTGTCCATCTCCATAGGGCTCGAGAATGAGGTCGCGCGTCACCATCACGCGCACCGGGAAGCCGGGGCGTATGGTGAGCGTCGGGGGGATCTGGAGCTGGCGGCGTACGATCTCCTCGCCTGCGCGGCCGATCGTGTCCTGGGTTCCTTCGCGGATCGCCCGCGCG
>CAYOUE010000256.1:0-3350 GCA_964407075.1 uncultured Hyphomicrobiaceae bacterium | reverse complement strand
AGCATGTGCGCTCCAGGACTGCGGTCTCGGAGCGCCGTGCTTGTGCTGTGATCGGCCAGCCGCGTGCCACCCAGCGTCGGCGGCGATCATCCGCGACGATGAAGACGCGCGAACCGCTGCGATCATCCGCCTTGCCACCACCTGTTTTGCTTGTCCTACCGCTTCGCTACTTGAGGACAGTGGCCGGTATGGCCTGCCCCGGACCTGATCCGGGGCTATCGCCGGATTGCGGCGTTGCTTGGCGCGGAAGGCTGGCGGGTGAACCTGAAGCGGGTCCGTCGCATCTGGCGACAGGAAGGGCTGAAAGTCGCCGTGAAGGCCGGCCTGATCTACCAGATCCAGTAAACGCGCATAACCCCTGCAAGACTGAAACAGCGAAATCCGGCGCCTGGACGCCGGATTTTTCGCTTCTGCGCCCTACCCCCGCCTAGAACGTCTTCGCGCCGTTGCCCATGACCATCACCGCATAAAGCGAGGTCGTGCCGCAGATGAAGAGGCGGTTGCGTTTCAGGCCGCCGAAGCAGACATTGGCGACGATTTCAGGCACCTTCACCTTGCCGATCAGCATTCCGTCCGGATCGTAGCAGAGCACGCCGCTCGCGGCGCTCGTCCAAATGCGCCCTTCCGTGTCCAGCCGGAAGCCGTCGAACAGCCCGTCCGGACAGGTGGCGAAGACCTCGCCGCCGCTAAGCCGCCCGTCATCGCCGACGGCGAACCGCCTGATATGCCGCGGCCCGTCCGGCACATGCGTCGCGCCGGTGTCGGCGACGTAGAGCGTGCGCTCGTCGAGCGAGAAGGCCAGCCCGTTGGGGCAGACGAAATCGTTCGCCATCAGCGCGACGGCCCCGCTCGCCGGATCGGCGCGGTAAAGGTGGTTGCCGCCGATCTCGCCTGGCGATTTGTGCCCTTCATAGTCGCTGTCGATGCCATAAGGCGGATCGGTGAACCAGATCGAGCCGTCCGATTTCACAACGGCGTCGTTCGGCGAATTGAAGCGCTTGCCCTCGAAGCGGTCGGCGATGACCGTGACCGTGCCGTCATGCTCGGTTCGCGTGACGCGGCGGTTGCCGTGCTCGCAACTTATCAGCCGCCCCTGGCGGTCGACCGTATTGCCGTTCGAATAACCCGAAGGTTGGCGGAAGACCGAGACGCCGCCGTCCGTCTCGTCGTAGCGCAGCATACGGTCGTTCGGGATATCGCTCCATATGAGATAGCGCCCGGCGGGAAAATAGGCCGGCCCTTCCGCCCAGCGGCAGCCGGTATAGAGCCGTTCCAGCCGCGCGGCGGAATTGATGAGCCGCTCGAAGCGCGGATCGAGAACTTCGCGGAAATCGGTAATCAGATCGACCATCTCATTTCCTTTGCCTGCCCATTTTGCCGGATCGTCAGCTTTCCGATTTCGCCCCTCGCCCATAGGTGAGCAGCATGGCGATGATGACCATGCCGTAGATGATCTGCCGCCCCATTTCGGGCATCTGCATCACCGAAAGAATGGATTGCAGCAGAGTGATGAGGATGACGCCCACCATCGTTCCCGCATAGCTGCCCTTGCCGCCGAGAATGCGCGTGCCGCCCAGCACGACCGCGGCGATCGCGGGCAGGAGGTAAAGCTCGCCCATCGCCTGATAGGCCTTGGTGGCGTAGCCCGCAAGGAGAACGCCGCCGAGCGCCGAGCAGGCGCCTGCGATGGTGAAGCAGGCGAGCAGCACCAGCCGCGTGTCGACGCCGGAGAGATAGGCTGCGCGCTCGCGGTTCCCCAGAGCGTAGATCTTGCGGCCGAAAGTGGTGCGGTTCAGCATGAAGATCATGGCCGCCGCAATCGCAAGCCACAGGAGCAGGACGTTCGGAATGCCGAAGAGCGGCGCGCCGGTCGCCAGCGCGTGCATGGCGGGCGTGGCGCGGTCCTGCGGCGCGAAACCGCCGGTGTGCACCACGACCAGGCCCTGCACCACGGCGTTGACGCCGAGCGTGAAGATCATTGACGGCACGCGCAGATAGGCGACGCCGATGCCGCTCAGGAAGCCGGCTGCAGCGCCGCAGGCGACGCCGAACGGGATTGCGATGGCTGCGCCGAAATCGCCCCACCAGCCAGCCGCGGCTGTCGCCATCATGCCGCCGAGCGTGACCACCCAGGGTATGGACAGGTCGATATTGCCGAGCAGGATGATAATCATCGAGCCGGTCGCGATGATGCCGAGGAAGGAGGCGACGCGAAGCTGCTGTAGCAGATATTCCGGCGACAGGAAATTCGGCGAATAAAGGCTGCCGCCGATCAGCAACAGGACGACGCAAGCGCTTGCAATCAGAACGGCGGGGTCGGCGTTGCGCCGGATTTGCATCAGCAATGCGGTCATTGGCGGGGCGCGTCCTCGGCGTTACTGGAACAGGTTGAGGCGGTTGGTCAGCCTCAGCAGGCGGAAGGCGCCGAGGCTGACGGCTATGAGCAGGATCACGCCCTGGAACAGCGGCTGCCAGAGCGGATCGAGATCCATTACGAACAGCAGATCCTCGATCGAGCGCAGCACGAAGGCGCCGAAGATCGAGCCTATGGCGCTGCCGAATCCACCCATCAGCGAGGTGCCGCCGATCACGACCGAGGCGATCGAGTTCAGCGTGTAGGTGCCGCCGATGGAGGCCGAGGCTTCGCCCGAATAGGTGACGAAAGTGAGCAGCAGGCCGGCGATCGAGGCGAGCAGACCGGAGAGCGAATAGACCACGATCCTGACGCGCCCGATCGGTATGCCGGACATGTAGGATGCAGCCTCCGAAGAGCCGACGGCATAGGCGGCCCGTCCCGTGACCGAATTACGGAACGGAACCCAGATCAGCAGCACGACCAGCGCGAGCACGCCGAGCATGGCCGGGATGCCTCCAGGAAGCTGGCCCGTCACGGCGTCCGCGAGATCCGCGTTGACGTCGCCGCCCGGCACAGGGCGCAGCCAGAGCGCCAGGCCGAAATAGACCGCGCCGGTCGCGAGCGTCGTGATGATCGGCTGTAGGCGTCCGTAGACGATGATGAGACCGTTGACGAGGCCGCAGAGCAGGCCGACCGCCAGGACCGCCACGATCCCGAACGCCGTCTGCAGCGGCGTGCCCACGACGAGCTCCGATGCGAGGCAATTGGCGAGAACGAAGATCATGCCCACCGAAAGGTCGAGGCCGGCGGTCAGGATCGGCAACGTCTGCGCCATCGCGACGATGGCCAGCAGCACACCCTTGTTGGCGATATTGGTGGCGGTCGCCGCATTCAGCCCGCTATGGGAATTGGCGAAATAGAAAACGAGCAGAGCCAGGAGAACGGTGGCTGCGAGCAGTGTCCCGCGATGTTCGAGAAGGCGGTAGCCGAGATT
>CAYOUE010000255.1:0-3365 GCA_964407075.1 uncultured Hyphomicrobiaceae bacterium | reverse complement strand
GCCTCGTCGATCAGGATGGAGTCCACTTCGTCGACGATGGCGTAAGCGTGGCCGGCCAATTCGCGGGGCCGCCCGCCGAACTGAACCATCTCGTCGGTGGAATGCTTCATGTTATCGCGAAGATAGTCGAAGCCGAGTTCGTTGTTGGTGCCGTAGGTGATGTCGCAGCCGTAGGCGGCGCGGCGCTCGTCGTCATTCATTTCATGAAGGATGATGCCGACGGTCATGCCGAGGAACCTGTAGATCGCCCCCATCCATTCCGCGTCACGGCGGGCGAGGTAATCGTTCACGGTCACGACATGCACACCGCGGCCGTTCAGCGCGTTGAGATAGACCGGCAGGGTGGCGACCAGCGTCTTGCCTTCCCCGGTCTTCATTTCGGCGATCTTGCCTTCGTGCAGGACCATGCCGCCGAGAAGCTGCATGTCGTAATGGCGCTGTCCTAGCGCCCGCTTTGCCGCTTCTCTTACCGTCGCGAAGGCTTCGGGAAGCAGATCGTCGATCGTTTCGCCTTTTTTCAGCCTTGCGCGGAATTCAGCGGTTTTCGATTTCAACGCATCGTCGCCGAGAGCGGCGAACTCGTCCTCCAGCGCGTTTATCCGGGCTACGCGCGCATCGTAGGCTTTGAGTTTGCGTTCATTCGACGACCCGAAGATCTTGTTCGCCAGCGTCGCGATATTTACCATTACCTAGCCTCGAAACATCCGCTCAAGCAGAGCGGACAGCAGGAAAAAATCAAAACCGGCGGACCGGACCATCATGCCGCCATGCTCTTCATTCGTGAATCAGCGACAGCCCTTGAGGATTTTGCAGAGTGCGAGGGCATTTTTGCTATGAAAGTCCGCCCGGAAATCGCTCCAAAACAGATAAGAGTGGCGGCTATCCTTGTCAACGCAGGGCTGCGGCGTCCGGCAGGAAAGTGAAATCTTCGTAAGGCGGTGAAGGAGTCTTTGCGCTCGGGCGCGCCTGACGTTAAACATGGGCCAGATATAAAGCCCAGCGCTTGCAGTCTGGATGCTCAGCAGATCGCGTCCGGGCGGATTTGGACCGAACCGAGAGGACATAACGTGAAACTTCCAGCACTCACCGCGCTCGCGTTTGCCGCAGCGTTCATCATAGCGCCAGCCGCGGCAGCTTCGAACGCCGTCGTCGCCAAGGTGAATGGTTTCGACATCACCGAGGCCGAGATCGGCTTTGCCGAGGCCGAGATCGGCTCCGAGCTTGCCGGCGTCCCGGAAGACCGTCGCCGCCGTCTCCTCGTCGAATATCTCATCGAAGCCCATCTCATGGCTGAAGCTGCGGAAAAGGCCGGTCTGACGTCAGGCGAGGATTTCGAGGCGCGTCTCGAATATTACCGTCTGCGCGCCGTGCGCGACACCTATTTCGAGAAGCAGGTGCGCGACGCAGTTCCCGAAGCCGAGGCAAAGGCGCTTTACGATGAGCGCATCAAGACGCTTCCCAAGCAGGAGGAAGTGCGCGCCAGGCACATTCTTGTGGAGTCCGAGGAAGAAGCCAAGAAGGTCCGGCAGGAACTGACCGACGGCGGGGATTTTACCGAACTTGCAGCGAAGTACTCCAAGGACCGCGGCGGCCAGGACGGCGGCGATCTCGGCTATTTCACGCGCGGACAGATGGTCAAGCCTTTCGAGGACGCCGCTTTCACCCTGGAATCCGGCGCTCTGTCCGAACCTGTTCAGAGCGATTTCGGCTGGCACATCATCAAGGTCGAGGACAAGCGCGACCGCGAGCCGCCGGCGTTCGAACAAGTCAAGGACCAGATCACGGCGTCGCTGATCCAGTCGAAGCTGCAGGGCGCGGTTCAATCGCTCCGAGAGGACGCCTCCATCGAAATCGTCGACGAGTCGCTTAAAACGCAGGCCGAACTCGACGCCGAGAAGGGCGAGGCTGAAGGCGAAGCCGGAACCCAGAACTGAACGTTGCGAGCGGCCCGACGTGAAGCCATCGCCTTTCACTCCCAATCAGGCTCCCGCATTGCCTCCCCTGGTGGGCGTGCGGTTGGCCTGCGCCGAAGCTGGCATCCGCTACAGGAACCGTAAGGATGTCCTGCTCGCGCTTCTGCCCGAAGGCACGCAAGCGGCCGGCGTTCTTACGCGCTCGAAAACCGCGTCGGCCCCGGTCGAATGGTGCCGGACCCAGTTGACGCACGGCTCAGCCCGGGCGCTTGTCGTCAATTCCGGCAACGCCAACGCCTTCACCGGAATGCGCGGCCGCGAAACCGTCGAGACGACGGCAACGCTGGCTGCCGAGGCCGCGGGGTGCAGGCCCGAAGAGGTGTTTCTGGCCTCGACCGGGGTCATCGGCGAGCCGATTGCACCCGGCAAGTTCGAAGCCGTCATGGACGAACTTGCCGCCCAAGCCGCCGAGGAAGGTTTCGCGGAGGCGGCCGCCACGATCATGACCACGGACACCTATCCCAAGCTCGCAACGCGGACGGCGAACATCGGCGGCGCGCAGGTGACGCTGAACGGCATCGCCAAAGGCTCGGGCATGATCGCGCCGGACATGGCCACGATGCTCGCCTTCATCTTCACTGACGCCGCCATCTCTGCGCCCGCGCTTCAGGCTTTCGTCAGCGGTCATGTCGAGACGACCTTCAACGCCATCACGGTCGATGGCGACACGTCCACCAGCGACACGTTGCTGGTCTTCGCGACCGGCAAGGCGGCGGCGGACGGCGTCTGGATCGACAACGCCGAGGACGGGCGTCTTTCGGAGTTTTCAGCCGCACTGCATGACCTGATGCTCGATCTCGCCTTGCAGATCGTCAAGGACGGCGAGGGCATCACGAAGCTGATGACCGTTCGCGTCGAAGGAGCGGAAAGCGATGTGGCGGCGAAGCGCATAGCGCTGTCGATCGCCAATTCGCCGCTGGTCAAGACCGCAATCGCGGGCGAGGACGCCAATTGGGGACGCGTCGTGATGGCCATCGGCAAGTCGGGCGAAGCGGCCAACCGCGACAGGCTGTCGATTTGGTTCGGCGATCTGCTGGTGGCGAAGGACGGGATGCGTGCTCCGGACTACAGCGAGGAGGCCGCCAGTGCCTACATGAAGAACGCCGAGATCGAGATCCGCGCCAATGCCGGCACGGGCGGACCTGGGCAGGCGGCGGTCTGGGGCTGCGACCTCACACATGGCTATATCGACATCAACGGCAGCTACCGGAGCTAGGGTGCGCGAGGGCCCGGTAAAAACCGTCCTGGTAGCCGCACTCGCGCTGATCGACGAGGACGGTCGCGTATTACTGACCCAGCGCCCCGAGGGCAAGACGATGGCCGGCCTCTGGGAGTTTCCCGGCGGCAAGGTCGAGCCGGGCGAATCGCCGGAGGCATGCCTGATCCGCGAAC
>CAYOUE010000254.1:0-3367 GCA_964407075.1 uncultured Hyphomicrobiaceae bacterium | reverse complement strand
GCTTTACGGCCGCTATTGGGGCGCACTCGAACATCACCCCTTTCTGCATTTCGAGACGTGCTACTATCAGGCGATCGACTACGCGATCGAGCATGGGCTGAAGCGCGTCGAAGCGGGCGCGCAGGGAGAGCACAAGCTGGCGCGGGGCTACGCGCCGCAAACCACCTACAGCCTGCACTATATCGCCCATCCGGGGCTGAGGCGGGCTGTCGCAGCCTTTCTGGATCAGGAGCGCACCGCCGTCGCCCACGAGGCGGAGATCCTGAGCGAGATGACGCCATTCCGGAAAGACGGGAGCGGCGGCGATTGCGGCTGAGGTTCTTGAACCTTCAGGCGCGATCAGGCGTCAGTCAGGCAACGGCTTTTTACGCAGGCCGGTGAAACGGGAAGGAGCCTGGCATGATCACGGATAAGAACACATCGCCGCCCGGCCGCACACGATACGGAACCGCCAATCCGGAAAAGGCCGAGAGCGAAGTGTGGACGCGCGCCATACGCGAGGGATGGGGCGGCCATTCTCTTCGCAGGCACTTCGAATCGAGAGGGTGGATCGCAGCTACGGCAGGTGCTGTATGCGGCAGCTATGCGGATTCCTCTTATCGCGAATCTGTACCCGGCCCGTTTTGGAGCTGGGACCGTTTCGGAATGACATCAACGACATTGCCGGACGGGCGAATCGTGCATATCGCAGGCGAGCACGAGGACTATTACGATCACGATTTCTGCATCTACAATGACGTGATCGTCGAGCATCCCGGCGACGCGCTGGAATTCTATCTCTACCCCAAGGATGTCTTCCCGCCGACCGACTTCCATACTGCGACGCTTGTCGGCGACGACATCATCCTGATCGGCTCGCTCGGCTATCGGGACATGCGCCGGATCGGGGAAACACAGACGCTGCGGCTGAATACGCGGACATTGCGGATCGAGCCCATCGCGACGAGCGGCGACGGGCCGGGATGGATTTCCAGACACCGCGCCGAACGGCTCGATGAGACGCGCCTTCTCATCGTCGGCGGCAGCATTCAGACCGAAGAAGGCTATACGCCCAACAAGACGCTGTTCGAACTCGATCTCCCAACGATGATCTGGCGTCGCGTCGCTTATGGCGATCGTCGCATCTTTCCGGTCTCGGAAGACGCCTATCGCAAGAACAAGTCGCCGCGTTTTGGAACCGCCAATCCCGAATGCGCAGACAATCCGTTCTGGCATGAAATGCTGCGCCGGATGTGGACCGCGCAACGCGCGCGTCAGCATTTCGGCGATTTTGCCCGGCCGGAGGACGGGAGCCCGGCTTCAGATCAAGACAACAGAAACCGTCATCGCCAGCAGACCGATATCGCCAAAGTGGTCTGGACCGCCGTCCGCGAAAGTCAGGCTGAAGCGGCGCTTCCTGACGGCCGTCTGTTCCGCATCGGCGGCGACGTCACCGATTACGATAACGAATACGTGGATGGCTGGACATATAACGACGTGATCGTCACGAAGCCGGACGGCTCAACTGAAATCCTGACCTATCCGCTTGAGGTGTTTCCGGATCTGCGCGCGCTTTCGGCGGTGCAGACCGATGACGCGATTTACCTGTTCGGCGTCTCCAATTGGAAGCGCGATCGCGAACTGCCGCGCGGGCCGCATGTGTACCGTCTCGATACGGCATCCTATGAAATCACCCAGCTGCCCTCTGCGCCAGCCAATCTGAGAGTAAGTACCTACAAAGTGGGCCACTCGGCGGAAGATAACTGCGCCGTGCTGCCGATCGTCAGGCAGACCAAAGACGATCCGGTTCTGTATGTGGCCTTCGATCTGAAAAACCATCGCTGGGGCAGACCCTATCCGCTGCCGAAGCAATCCGCCGGCTAGATCGGGACCGATTGCAGAGGCGACCGTTCCGCCGGAATATGTTAAAGGCGAGTCGTCGAACTCAATGCCCTGCGAACTGCCGTGACCGGAGACGCGCCTCATGCCTTCAGATACGCCCCCCTATGACGATCAGAATGTCTTCGCCAGGATCCTGCGCGGAGAAATACCGTCTCACAAGGTCTATGAGGACAGCAGGACTTTAGCGTTCATGGACATCATGCCGCGCGCGGACGGTCATGTGCTGGTGATCCCGAAATCGCCGTCGCGCAATCTGCTCGATATAGATCCCGACACGCTCCAGTATCTCATGACGGTCGTGCAGAAGGTTGCGCGCGCGGCCAAGGCCGCGTTTCAGGCCGACGGCGTCACGCTCTCGCAATTCTCGGAAAGCGCGGCGGGTCAGGTGGTGTTTCACACCCATTTCCATATCATCCCCCGCCACGAAGGCGTGGAGATGCGCCCGCCCGGGCAGATGGGCGACCAGGAGGCCATCGCCGAGCACGCCAGGCGGATCGCCGCGGCGCTTTCAGGCTAATTCACGATGGGCAGTGCGACGAAGGAAACCTCGCCGCGCCCGTCCGCAAACGTCAGCAGCGCGTTCCGACGCTTGAGCTGCAGCAGTTCGGCAAGACGCGCCTCGATGTCGCCGGGCGAGAGGACTTTCTCCTGCGTAACCTCCAGCACGATGTAGCCGGCGCGGATGCCGGAAGCGGCGGCGGGGCCCGACGGATCGACCTCGGTGACGACCACACCTGCAACTTCCCGGCTGATCTTGTAGCGGTCGCGCAGCTCATCGGTAATCGGCGAGAAGGTCAAGCCGAGCGAAGCGCGCTGGTTCGGCTGGTCGAGCGAGCCGCGTTTCTCCGGATCCGCCTCCTCCTCGCTGGATGAGGCCGGCGTCGTTTCCTCCAGACGGCCGGTCGTGACCTTGAGCGTTACACGCTCGCCCTTGCGGAACACGACAATATCGACTTCCTTGCCGATTTCGGTCTGGGCAACGATCTTGGGCAGATCGCGCATCGCCTCGACTGTCTGGCCGTCGTAAGCCAGAACGATGTCGCCGGCCTCGATGCCGGCTTGTTCGGCGGGGCCGTCCTTCGTCACGGACGCGATCAGCGCTCCGGCTGAACTGTCCAAGCCCACGCTTTCGGCAATTTCGTCCGTCACGGTCTGGATCCTGACGCCGAGCCAGCCGCGCCGTGTTTCGCCATAGCGCTTGAGCTGTTCGAGGACCGCCATCGCGCTGTTGGCCGGAACCGCGAAGCCGATGCCGATCGAGCCGCCGGTCGGCGAGATGATGGCGGTGTTCACGCCGATGACCTCTCCGTTCATGTTGAAGAGAGGGCCGCCGGAATTGCCGCGGTTGATGGCGGCGTCGGTCTGGAGGAACTCGTCATACGCGCCGGAGCGGATGTCACGGCGCGTCGCGGAGATCACCCCGACCGTCACGGTGCCGCCGAGGCCGAAGGGATTGCCGATCGCCATGACCCAGTCGCCGACGCGC
>CAYOUE010000253.1:0-3376 GCA_964407075.1 uncultured Hyphomicrobiaceae bacterium | reverse complement strand
CCAGCTTGCCGAGCCGTTGCGTGTGAGCAAGGACCAGCCCTTCTGCATCAGCAACGGCGAATTCACCGAAAATCATTCCGGTAAGGCCTGTGGCTTGTAACGCGCGGCGGTCATTTCCGCCATGATCGCAATCGCGATTTCAGCCGGCGCGCGGCCGCCGAGATCAAGGCCGATGGGCGCATGGATCCGGCCGATCTCTGCTTCGGACAGGCCGGATGTGCGCAGCCTTGCGATTCGTTTCGCATGTGTCCGGGAACTGCCCAGCGCGCCGATATAGAAGCAGTCCGAGCGCAGAGCTGCAGTCAGCGTGGGATCGTCGATCTTCTCGTCATGGGTCAACGAGACCACAGCCATCATCCGGTCGAGAGGAATCTGCGCGAAATATTCGTCCGGCCATTCCACCAGCGGCTCGAAACCGGGAAAGCGCTCCGGCGCGGCGAAGGCGCTGCGCGGGTCGATGATCGCGACGTCGTAGCCGGCCATACGGGCCATCGGGGCGAGAGTCTGGGTGATATGCATTGCGCCGACGATGTGCAGGCGAGGCTGGGGGAGGAAGGTGCGCAGAAAGACCGCTTCGCCTTCGGCTTCGGCGAGCTTGGAGCGGCCCAGCCGCAGCGAGATGAGAGCCTCCGCGCGCAGAGCAGAAGGCAGCGCGTCCACGCCTTCGCCGTCATGGCCGTAAAGCAGGTGCTGTGAGCCGGTTCCGGCGTCTGTCGCCAGCAGTGCCGGCTGTCTGTCTCGCCGCGCCTCCGCCAGTTTTTGGAGTATGACAGGCTCAGCCCCGCGCGAGACCAGAACCCGCAGCGTGCCGCCGCAGGTCAGCCCGGCCTGCCAGGCCTGCGCATTGTCCACGCTGAATGTGAGAAGTTTCGGCGGCCCTCCGGCCATGACGTCGATCGCTTCGGTGATGACCGCGCCTTCGACGCATCCGCCCGAGACCGAGCCTTCGAACTCCTCGTTCTCGTTGACGGCAAGAATGCTGCCCACCGGGCGCGGAGACGATCCCCAGGTGTCGACAACGGACGCGTATGCTGTTTTCAATCCTGCCGACGACCATTCCAGCGCCTTGTCAAGCGGATCGCTCACAGCGGACCTCCCAGACTTTCTCAGGATAAATTATGCCGCATTTGCCGATTTGCATAGAAGATAGATGGTTGGGAATGGCGGCTGCGCAAGCAGCAACGCGGACTTTCATCCCTGTTCAAAAGATACGCCATGCACAAGAAGCCGCATCTACCGGCCAAGACCTGCCCGGTCTGCAAGCGTCCGTTTCGCTGGCGGAAGAAATGGGCGCGCGCATGGGAAGAAGTGCGCTACTGCTCCGAACGCTGCCGCAAGGCCCGTCAGCCTTCCGCGAAAAAAGCTCGGGACGAAACAGCCTAGAAGAGCTTGCCGCCATTCGGGACAGGCAGCGTCGGCGCGATCAGCACAACCCCGCCTTCCTCGTCCGGGAAACCGAGTGTCAGAACTTCGGACATGAACCTGCCGATCTGGCGTGGCGGGAAATTGACGACCGCCGCGACCTGCCTGCCGATCAGGTCCTCAAGCGCATAGTGCTTGGTGATCTGGGCCGAGCTTTTCCGCACGCCGATTTCCGGCCCGAAGTCGATCCAGATCTTGAAGGCAGGCTTTCGCGCTTCGGGAAAGGGCTGGGCGTCGGTGATCGTTCCGACGCGGATATCGACTGCCTCGAAGTCCGAATATTCGATAAGACCGCTATCCGCTTTGCCGCTCATGCCTGCCTCACGTCACATCGCAGGCGCTGGGCCTGCGCCGCCGCTGCCGTTCGAAGCGCCCGGCTCCGGCGACGGATGCGGGGGAGCAGGCTCGTAACCGCCCGGCTCGCGGCCAGCGCCTCCGTCCCGGCTTGGCCATAGCCGCGCACAGAGGCTTGACGCCGCCGCGCCGAGATCGTCGATCCGCTGCATGATGCGCTCGCCGCGCCGAAGCCTGCTGTCGAGCGCCGCCATCGTCCGGGCCAGCCCCGGATCGTCGTCGTCCAGCCATATGTCGAACACGCGCGCGTAAAGCGCCATCATGCCGGGCATACGCAATGTCCCGCGAGAACCCTCCGCGTCAATCCCGGCCGCAGCAAGCATCCAGTAGACCGAGCGCGTCGCATTGCAAAGCTGAACAAGAACCAGACCTGGCTGGAGACGCAGATCATCACGGATGCGCTTCAGCCCCGCCTTGTATGGCGCCATGATCTCGAAGC
This sequence comes from uncultured Hyphomicrobiaceae bacterium, assembly GCA_964407075.1. Classification (GTDB taxonomy): domain Bacteria; phylum Pseudomonadota; class Alphaproteobacteria; order Rhizobiales; family Rhodomicrobiaceae; genus JAHQVI01. The sequence goes on along the minus strand of CAYOUE010000253.1, from coordinate 1,161 downwards.
GTGTCATCAGCACATCGAACAGGCGGTCGCGCGCAGCCAGTTCGGCGTCGGCCGGGGTGACTCGGGCGAGCACGGCGTCGTCGGCTGCGCGGCCGAACGCTGCAAGAATCCGGCTCTTGCCGGAAAACTCCCGGCTCAGAGCGGCGAGAGTCATACCCGCCTCATTGGCGATCCTGTCGAGGCTCAAGCCTGTCCAGCCGTGCGTTTCGGCCAGTCTGAGCGACGCGGCGATGATTCTGTGCCTGGTGTTCGTGAGGTCCAGCATGGGCGGCAGCCTCCGGAAAGATCATGTAATTGGCGTCAAAATAGTCCCTAAGCCCTGAAATATAAAGGCTACAGATTGACGCCGCGCTGCCGGTGCCGCCCGAAGCGGCGCAGGAGCGACTCAAGCCGGTGATCGTGGATTCCGCATTCGCGCAGATGCAGCGCCGTATTCGCCACATAGTCGATATTGCGGCCCGAGCGCCCGGTGCTGCGGCGCACGAGCCATTCCTGGGTTTCCAGCGGCAGCCGTCCCGCATACTGGCGATGGTTGCGATTGACGACATAGCACAGGGCGCGAACTTCGTAATGCGGATTGTCGCGCATCGCCACGGTGCGCCAGACCGCACGGTAGACATTGTGCATCTGCTCGCGGCGGCGCAGATAGCCCAGCGTCTCGCGCACATGCAGCGCCGGAACATGGAACACCATCCCTTCACACCAGCCGCCCGCATCCAGCCCGAGCACAAGCCCCGGATGCCGTTTGGTGCCACGGTGCACATGGGAATAGACGCAGAGCGAGCGGTGAAGGCCATGTACGACCGCATGGGCAGCCTTGTCATGCGGGAAACCGGGCCGCCACATCAGCGACCCGTAGCCAAACACCCATAGTCCGCCGTCTCTGCTCACGCGCTTTTCTTCGTTCCGTCTTTTTTGACCCCATGCGCGCGGCCGAAATCCGGCGCAGGCGTTTCCTGGCCTGCCTCGATGATGCCGCGCCGGATCGCGCGCGTTTGCGAGAACCTGTCGAACAGCTTTTCGCCTTCGCCCCAGCGGATCGCGCGCTGCAACTCCGTCAGGTCTTCGGTGAAACGGCCGAGCATTTCAAGCACAGCTTCCTTGTTGTTCAGGAACACGTCGCGCCACATGGTCGGATCGGAGGCGGCGATGCGGGTGAAG
>CAYOUE010000252.1:0-3395 GCA_964407075.1 uncultured Hyphomicrobiaceae bacterium | reverse complement strand
CCGATATGCCGCGCGACAGGCTGCGGCTGCAGGCGCCGTCCGTGCGGCGGCTGGCCATGAAGGCGCGAAGATCCTGCGGGCTGAGACGGTTCAGATCGCCCAGCGAGGGCGCCCTGCCTAAATGCCGGTTCAGGAAGGTGAAGAACTGGCGCAGGTCGCGCTTATAGGCCTCAAGCGTGTTTGCTGCATAGCCGCGCTGGTCGGCAAGGAAGCTCAGCCACGCATTGACCGTCGCGACGGTCTCATGCGAGGCGGGGAACAACGCCTCGATGTCGCTCCCTGCCCTGATCGATTCACGCCTGCCGTCCATCTCCTGCGTCCTAAAGTATCTTCTGGCCGGTCGTGGCCCAGTCTGCGAGAAAGGCTTCGAGGCCTTTATCCGTCAGCGGATGTTTGACGATAGCCTTGAGTACAGCCGGTGGAACGGTTGCGACATCCGCCCCAGCAAGCGCGCTTTCCGTGACATGGCGCGGATGGCGGATGGAAGCGGCGAGGATCTCCGTCTCCAGATTCGGATAATTGTCGTAAATCTCGCGGATCTCCCGGATAAGCGCCATGCCGTCCTGGCCGAGATCGTCGAGACGTCCGATGAACGGCGATATGTAGGTCGCGCCGGCCTTGGCGGCGAGCAGCGCCTGGTTGGCCGAGAAGCACAGCGTGACGTTGACCATCACGCCTTCGCCTGTCAGGGCGCGGCAGACCTTCAGCCCGTCCCATGTCAGCGGCACCTTGACCGCGACATTCTTTGCGAGTTGCGCCAGGCGTCGGCCTTCGGCAAGCATGGTGTCGGCGTCAGTCGCGGCGACTTCGGCGCTCACGGGACCGCTCACGGCGGAACAAATTTCCGTGATCGTCTCGATGAAATTCGCGCCGGACTTCGCAATCAGCGAAGGATTCGTCGTCACGCCATCGACCAGTCCGGTCTCCGCAAGCTCGCGGATTTCCTCAATATTGGCGGTGTCGATGAAGAACTTCATCCATCATGTCCTTCTCTTGATCGGCTTTATACGCAGCGATTTGTGGCATGTTCAGCCGCGCCGCGCCACTGCGCACGCACCATTAGCCGGGTGCCTCGTGCGCTCCGGAACGGACCGCGAGCGCCGTCCGTGCGATTATCGCGCAGTTGGATACGCCCTGCCATGCCGTTCGAAATCCGCAATTGCGAATAAAGCCTTAAGTACCTAAATCGGTTTTACCTGCCAATTCGTTAACAGACGGCTTTTCGGAGGAATCTCAGATGTCAGCATCCCGCACATTCTCGCGCCGCACGATACTCACCGGTGCAACTGCGCTCGCTGCTGCCCCCCTGGCTGCGCCCGTTTTCGGTCAGCGGGCTTTCGCCGCCGCGCCTCAACTCGGCGTCGAACGAGGATCTTTCTACCGCGCGAAGCTGGGACAGTTCGAGATCACCACGATCCTTGATGGAGCGATCCAGCTTGATGGACCGCACCCGATCTTCGGCGAGAACCAGCCAGCCGAGGAGGTTCAGGATTTCGCACAGCAGAATTTCCTGCCTTCAGACAAGATGGAAATCTCCTTTACCCCCGTTCTCGTCAATACCGGTAACGAGCTTGTCATGTTCGATTCCGGAAATGGCGCTGGACGGCGGCCAAACGCTGGGAAACTCGCCGCGATGCTCGCGCAGGCCGGCTTCAGTCCCGATCAGGTGGACGTGGTCGCAATCACGCACTGCCATCCGGACCATATTGGCGGCCTGATGGAAGACGGCTCGCCGCTTTTCCCGAACGCCCGTTACGTGATCGGGCAGGCCGAATATGATTTCTGGTCCGCAGAGGAACGACTTTCCGGACCGACCGAGGGGCCGGCCAAGCTGACGCAGTCGAATATCGTCCCGTTCGCCGAAAAGATGACCTTCCTGCAGCCTGAAGACGAAGTCGTGCCTGGCATACGTGCGGTGAACGCCTTCGGCCACACGCCCGGCATGATGGCCTATCACATCGAAAGCGACGGAAAGCGCCTGCTCAACATGGCGGATACGACGAACCATTACATCATGTCGCTGATGCGGCCAGACTGGCATATCCGTTTCGACATGGACAAGGATGCCGCCGTGGCCAGCCGCAAGCGCATCCTTGACATGCTCGCCACGGACCGTTTCCCGGTAACGGGCTACCACATGCCGTTTCCTGCAGTCGGCTATGTCGAGAAATCCGGCGACAGCTACCGCTGGGTACAGGCGAGCTATCAGCTTCACCTGTAAATGAACGAAAAAGCGCGGCGGTTACAGCCGCCGCGCGTCGATTGCGCCGGGATTGGACGGCGAAGTCAGGCCGGATAGCCTTGCGAAGGTGTCTCCGGCGGGGTCTGAGGCCGGTTGCGGCGCTCGCTCATGAACTGGTCAAACTCGGCCTTGTCCTTGGCGTCGCGCAACCGCTTCAGAAAATCCATGAATTCCTGCTGCTCGTCTTCCAGTCTGCGAAGCGTTTCGGCCTTGTACTCCTCGAACGCTGAGTTGCCGCTATGGCCGCCGCCGGGGCGATAACCGCCGCGGGCGCCGAAACGTCCCCATTTCTCGGACTTCCACCGGCCCCAATTGCCTCTTCCACAACCCATTCGTCCACTCCATATCATATAGCCGAGGATGGCCAATCCGATCGGCCACCACAGGATAAAGCCCAGCACCATGACGACGAGCCAGGCGGGCTTACCGAACTCATCCAATCGTTGGGCGATTACCATCGGACCCTCATGTTAATGTAAGATACATTTACATAAGTAGGGACCGCGAAGCCGCTGTCAAGCGGGAGCGTCGGGTAAGAACGATTTTTTTCGGCGCGAATGAACAAGCCGGGCGGAGTATGCGCCCGGCTTTCATCGATTCCGGCATTCATTGCCTATGGCTGATCGTGGATGCCGACCACGTAGCAGTCAACGCCGCCGTCGGGCTGGGTGGACAAGCCGCCGTCCGCCTTGTCACATGCTGCGATCAGGTCCTTGATACACTGCTTGTCGCCGCCGGGACAGGTGTCCTGGACCGGGCCGCGGCCGCCCTTGAAGGCGGCGGCGTGATTGCGCTGGGCGCGCCTGACCTGGAACTGCTTGCGTTCTGCGCCGACAGACAGGACACGGCTTTCGACGACTTCGGCCTTGGTTTGTGAAAATGCGGACATAGCGGGCATGGCTTGGCTTGCAGTTGCGCTCATCAGAACGGCGGCAGCCGCCAGAAGGATTGTCTTGTTCATCGTCAGCTCCTTATCGAAATGCATGTGACCGGCGCACGGCCTATGCTTTTCTGTCGCGGCCGGGGACGGAAAGGTTCGATCGGGCAGTCCGAAAAATTTGGCGGCGGTCGCATCTGACTTCCGGCAGGCGACTCAAGCGCCCTTGTCCTGTATCCCAAGCCCCTGGAGATAGATGAGGATGGCCGATTCCAG
>CAYOUE010000251.1:0-3425 GCA_964407075.1 uncultured Hyphomicrobiaceae bacterium | reverse complement strand
TCAGATGCAGGAGGCGTGGACCTGGGAACATCTGGCGCTGACGCGGGCGCGGGTTCTTTGCGGGCCGGAGGCGCTGCGAGGCGACATCGGGGCGGCGATTGACGCTGTGCTCCGCCGTCCTCGGGACGATGCGAAGCTCGCCGCCGACGTGCTGGACATGCGCGAGCGCATCGAGAAGGAAAAGGGCACTCAGAATGTGTGGGATCTGAAGCAGGTGCGCGGCGGACTGGTCGATCTGGAATTCACCGCGCAATATCTCCAGCTGCTCCACGCGGAGCGGCATCCGGACATTCTGAGACAGAACACGATCGAGGCGCTCGAAGCGGCTCAGGACGCCGGAAAGCTGGATGCAGGCGATGCGGAGCGGCTGATCGCCGCCGCCCGGCTCTACAGCGCGCTCGGCCAGATCATGCGCCTGTGCCAGGAGGGGCTGTTCAACCCGCAGGAAGCGCCGGACGGTCTGAAGGCATTGCTGTGCCGCGCCGCCGGAACCGATGATTTCGATGACATCGAACCGATGCTCCGGCATCACCAGAGCGCAGTGCTCGAAATCTTCAACAGTACGATCGGCTGACCGCTCGCGCTGATTCGGAAATCATTGGGTCGTGCTCTGCATGACTTCGTCGCGGCGGGACTGGCGGCGCTCCAGAATCTCGTCATAGGCCCTGGCCATGTCTTTCGCCCCGTCCAGCGCGGCGTGATAGTCCATCTTGCGGTCGGTCGCCGCCAGCAGCGCCGCAACGGTATTGTTGCGCCGCGCCACCGGGTTGCGCTCATAGCCGTTGCGCTGGAAGAAATTCGCGGTCGGAACCCGCTCCCGCATGGCCTGCGGCATCGAGATCATGTCGAAGCCGTTGCCGTCTCCGGTCAGGTTCATCATCTCCAGTTCCGCTGCCGAGAGCGGCTTGTCGTAGCCGAGACGCCGGGCATATCGGAGAGAGTTGACCAGCTTCTGGGTCTGGAGCAGCGGGCCGATGTCGAGATCGAGGATCAGCGCGTGCAGCGCCCGGCCTTTCGACGTTCGCGACGCGGCGACATGCGTCGACCAGCGATAGGGCATACTCTTTGCGTATGCGACCATGCGGCGTAACCCCTCGATCCTGCGTTTCAGGCTCTCGCGGCGCGGGCCGCTCGCATGGGCGGCGCGCTCTTCGAGCTGGGAGATGATCCGTGGACCGTATTCGGAAGTCAGGCCGATCGTATTGGCGACGAGAAGCTGATTGTAGCCGAGAGCCGTGCTGATCGGGCGCCGCCCCTGCAGGATGGCTTCCTTCGATTCCAGCCCGGCCTGAACGTCATAGGTTCCGTTGCCGCTGGCCTCGAACCCGTAAATCCGCACGGCCTGATTCTTGGTGATGCCGGCCTCGAATGCGGTCCGCGTATAGGCGCGCTTGTAGTCCATCTCCATCCGCGGCAGCGCAGGCTCGAAATTGAAATGACTTCTGGCGTAGCGGAGGAAATCCGGCACCATCGGCAGGGAAGGGCCTTCAGTCTCCGTTTCCGCAGTTTCCCTCGGAGGCGGCAGAAAGCCGGGCAATTCGGGCTTGAGCGGCCCGGAATAGGCCGGGGGCTGATCGAGAACGTAGTCGGACAGCACGATGGCGTGGCCCCGGGAGCGTTTCTTTCGGCGCTCCGTGCGTACGGAGGCGATCCTGTCCCAGTAAAGCTCGGCTTCCTTCTGATAGGCGGCGTAGGCGCGCCGGTAGGCTTCGATCTGCGCCACGTAAGCCGCAACCGCGCGGCGTTCCTCGGCCGTCTTGAACTGCTTCTCGGGCAGGGGAGGCGTTTCGAAGGCCAGCGCGCCAGATGCGCCCGAAATCAATGCAATCACAGATAAAGGAATAATTCGCATCATTCAGGTCCGGCCGTTTCTGTCCAGATTTTGATGTGCCAGCAGAATCATATGCACCGACGTTAAACCGCGATCCCCATCCACTGCAACCTCCGGCTGGTTCTATCTGCTGTCGCTTTCTGATCTGTCTCCAGCATATTTCACGGGATTTTGGCGTATTCACGATCCATTCACTCGTGTTAGCGTCAGATAGTATACATTCTATGACATTTGAACCTGTCTGAAGGGGCACGCGTCTAACTGTTGTGAATAATGCGATTGGCATTAGGGCATGTGGAGAAATCAATGAAACGCTTCATCTCGATCAGAACTATCGCAATCGCCGCCGCCGCATCCATGGCGTTCGCAGCATCAGCTTCCGCTTATGACGATGACGATTACGAGCCTGCTCCCGGCGACGCCGTGATCGGCATCATCGGGCAGGTCATCGGCAATGCCATCGAGCGCAAGCAGGAAAACAGCGAATTCCGGCGCCAGTGCCGCCGCTGGCAGGAGCGCTGCGAAGACGGCCGCGAATGGGCGTGCGAACGCTACGAAAACGAATGCGAATGACGCATTTTCCGCTTCTATAGAGCGGACGTCGCAAAAGGACGGACAGTTCCCCCCTGTCCGTCCTTTTCTGTTCCGGCCGCGTCGAAGTGAAAAGCGGGACGCCTGAACGGATCAGGCCGGTTAATCTTAATATTGCTTCAAACTTTATCTGGTTTCCGACATATCTTAAATTTATGATGTATTCTTCAAATAAATGCCGAGAAAAGCAGGCGTTGACCTGGTTGAGGAAGACATGCCTTTCACGCTGGTCCTGATCCTGATCGTTTTCATACTTGCGCTGGTCTGGTTGCTCAACTGGGAGCCTGACAAGGACGAAGGCGCCAGGAAAAAGAAGGACAAGGACGAAAAAACGCTCCGCGAGGAGATCGAAGGCGTTTTCAAGGATTTGAAATCGCAGGCGGTGACCTACAAGCGCGACGAATGCATTCCCTCGCTCGATACGGCTCACCACAAGGTGCTGGAAGTTCTCAGAAAGCGGGAACTGGTCGAGAGCTGAATCGGAAAGCGCGAGATTTCCACACCGCCCGGCGTCACGCGGAGCGGCAAGGATTTGCGCTGAACGCGGGCTTGGCCTGCCGGTTGCGGGCGTGATACACGGAAGGCTCTGTTTCGCCAACCAGCGCTCAAGAGCCCGATATGTCCAGCTCAGCCAACGACACCCGCACCGAATCCGACAGCTTCGGCCCGCTCCAGGTTCCAGCCGATAAATATTGGGGCGCGCAGACCCAGCGCAGTCTCGGCAACTTCAGGATCGGCACGGAGACGATGCCGGCCCCGCTCATCCGCGCGCTTGGGGTCATCAAGCGATGCGCAGCCCAGACCAATGCGGAACTCGGCGGGCTCGACCCGAAACTGGCGGACGCCATCGCCGCCGCGGCGCTCGAAGTCGCCGAAGGGAAGCTGAATGCACATTTCCCCCTCGTCGTCTGGCAGACCGGCTCCGGCACCCAGTCCAACATGAACGCGAACGAGGTGATCTCGAACCGCGCGATCGAGATGCTCGGCGGCGAGATGGGATCGA
>CAYOUE010000250.1:0-3459 GCA_964407075.1 uncultured Hyphomicrobiaceae bacterium | reverse complement strand
TCACGCCGCATTCAGCGCGAAGCCGGGTCGACCTACAAGATCAACGCCAAGGATGTGCGCGCCAAGGACGTCCAGATCCTGTTCGCCGATGCCGCCACCGGCGCGCGCAGCCAGGCGCTGGTGCGTCAGGGCCAGATCGGCGAGATCATCAGCGCCAAGCCGCAGGACCGCCGCCGCATTCTGGAGGACGCCGCCGGAATCGCCGGGCTGTACAGCCGCCGCCATGACGCCGAGCTTCGGCTCAAGGCCGCCGAAGCCAATCTGGCCCGGCTCGGCGACGTGATGGGCCAGCTCGGCGCGCAATTGCAGAGCTTGCGGCGTCAGGCCCGCCAGGCCCAGAAATACAAGCAGATCTCCGGAGAATTGCGCAAATTCGAAGGAATGCAGGCCTTCCAGCACTGGAGCGCGGCGCGCGCGAGCGTGGAGACCGAGGAAGCGGCGCTGCTCGCGGCGACCCGCACGGTCGGCCAGTTCACCCAGGCTGAATCTGCCGCAATGCGCGCGCAGAGCGAAGCCGCCGATACGCTCCAGCCCTTGCGCGAAGAAGAAGCGACGCGCGCCGCTGTGCTGCACAGGCTCGAAGTCGAGCGGCAGACGCTTCAGCGCGAGGAGCAGCGCGCCCAGGAGCGCCAGACCGAACTTGAGAACCGGCTGAGCCAGCTTCAGAACGACATCGAACGCGAGACCGAGTCGATCGGCGAAGCCAAAGAGCTGCTGCAAAAGCTCGCCGAGGAAGAAGAGGAGCTACGCGCCGCAGGCGAGGACGACGCGGCAAGCCGCGATGCGCTGCAGGAGGCCGTAGGCGATGCCGGCGCGAGACTCGAGAGCGCGGAGGCCGCTCTTCAGGCCGCAACGGCTGCGAGCGCCGAAGCCAAGGCGCGGCGCGCACAGGCGGAAACCCGCATCACGGAATGCGCCCAGCGCGTGAGCCGTCTCACCGCTCAGGCCGGCCAGATCGCCCAGCAGATCGCCGCGCTCGGCGATGCGCCTGCCGCAATCGCGGAAATCGAAACGCTGCAGGCTGAAGCGGACGAAATCGCAGCGCGGACCGAAGTCATCGAGACACGCGCCGCCGAAGCGGAAACCGCCCTGCCCGAGGCCCGCGCCCGAGAGAAGCAGGCCCGCGAAGCCGCGGCTCAGGCACGCCTCAAGGCCCGCCAGCTCGAAACCGAGGTCGCAACGCTCGTCAAGCTGCTGAAACCCGGCGACAGCGCCAGATGGCGGCCCGTGATCGACGAGATCCGCGTCACGCCCGGCTATGAAATCGCGCTTGGCGCTGCGCTTGCCGACGATCTCGACGCAGGGCTGGACCCCGGCGCGCCTCTGCGCTGGAGCCATGTGTCCGGTGAAGGCGACCCCGCCCTGCCCTCCGGCGCACAGGCGCTCAGCGAGCTTGTCGCGGCCCCGCCCGAACTCGCCCGCCGTCTGGCGCAGATCGGCGTCGTCTCCCGCGAGAACGGCGCGGCCCTCCAAGGCGCACTAAGGCCCGGACAACGCCTCGTCAGCCGCGAAGGCGATCTCTGGCGCTGGGACGGTTTCATCGCCGCCGGCGACGCGCCGACCGCCGCAGCGAAGCGTCTGGAAGAGCGCAACCGGCTGGGTCAGCTCGAAGAGCAGGTCGCCCTGTTGATGGCCGCAGCCGAGGAGGCGGAGGCGGAGCGCGAAGCCGCCAGCGAGGCCGTCAACCGAATCCAGCAGGAGGAGAAGGATCTGCGCGGAAGCTGGCGCGAACTTCAGGCCCGGCAGTCCGCTGTCAAGGACAGGCTCGCGGCCGCTGAGCGCGCCGTGCAGGAACACCGGACCCGGCATACCAGCCTGACCGAAACGGCCGAGCGCATCGCCGGGGAGCGTGAGGAAGCAGCAATCGCCCAGGCCGAAGCCGAGAGCGTGCTCGCCTCGCTCTCGCCGGATTCGGATCTCGAAGCGCGCCTTCAGTCGGCGCAGGCCGAAGCCGCCGCCTGCCGTAACGCCTATGCGGAAGCGAAGTCGCGTGCTGACGGCGTCGAGCGCGAAATCCGCGCGCGCCTCGCCCGGCTGGAGGCGATCGCTGCCGAGCGCGGGCGCTGGCTCGGCCGCGATGAAAGCGCCGGACGGCAGATCGCAACGCTGCAGAACCGTCTGGACGAGGTCCGCGCCGAACTCGCCGAATTGAAGACCCTGCCTGCAAAGATCGAGGAACGCCGCCAGAAGATCCTCAACGAGTTGAGCCAGGCCGAGGAGGCGCGCCGCGCCGCGGCGGCCAGGCTCGCCGAGGCGGAAAACTCCGTCCGCGACCAGGAGCGTGCGTTACGGGAGGCGCAGAAGGCGCTGGGCGAAGCCCGCGAGGAGCGTGCACGCATCGAAGCCCGTCTCGAAGCCGCCCGCGAAAAGCGCCGCGATCAGGCTCACCACATCCGCGAAACCTTCGAATGTTCGGCCGAGGAGTTGCTCGCAACGCTCGAACTGGACGCGGAGCAGGGGCTTCCGGAGGCCGGTGAGGTCGAGCAGTCCATACTCAGGCTCAAGGGCGAGCGCGAGCGTCTGGGCGGCGTCAATCTCCGCGCCGAAGAGGAGTCCGAATCGCTCGGCGCTGAATATGACAGCATGGAGAAGGAGCGCGCCGACCTCGAAGAGGCGATCGCCAAGCTGCGCCAGGGCATCGCCAATCTGAACCGTGAAGGCCGCAAGCGCCTGATGGAGGCGTTCGATACGGTCAATGCGCATTTCCAGCGGCTGTTCAAGGTGCTGTTCGGAGGCGGGGAGGCGCAATTGCAGCTCATCGAAAGCGACGATCCGCTGGAGTCCGGGCTCGAATTGCTCTGCCGTCCGCCGGGCAAGAAACCGCAGGTGCTGACGCTGCTTTCGGGCGGCGAGAAGGCGCTGACCGCGCTGGCCCTGATTTTCGCGGTGTTCCTCACCAACCCGTCGCCGATCTGCGTGCTCGACGAGGTGGACGCCCCGCTCGACGACGCCAATGTGGACCGCTTCTGCAACCTGATGGAGGAGATGGCCGCGAGCACGCGAACTCGCTTCCTCGTCATTACACACCATCCGATGACCATGAGCCGGATGCATCGCCTGTTCGGCGTCACCATGGCGGAGAAAGGCGTGAGCCAACTCGTGTCGGTGGACCTGCACACGGCGGAGCGTTTTCTCGAAGCGGGCTAGGCGCAAATGCCACAGGGGCGAGACCTGTCGTTTTTCTTGTGACAATTCAAAATGTTAAACGGCGCTCTCTCGCGCTTGACTCTCCCTGCACCCCTGACTAAGTTGCGCGCGAGCGAAGGCGGGTTGCGTATTCCCACGCCTGTCCGGTCCGCATGGAAACATCGATGAGCCATTCTGGTGACGGCGGTCGGGGACAGGACAGTCCTTCGAGCGAGGATGTGCGCAAGCGACTGGATGCACTCGGCGCGGAGCTCGGCGAGGTGGAGCGCCGGCGCAAGGGCGCGGAGACGGCAGACTCGCAAACCCGCAGCG
>CAYOUE010000249.1:0-3462 GCA_964407075.1 uncultured Hyphomicrobiaceae bacterium | reverse complement strand
CGAGCAGCGTCAGCCGTCCGGACTGCTCCAGAACGCGCTGGATCACGAACATCACATCGGGCCGCCCGGCGTCATATTCGTCGAACACCAGCGCCGTGTTGGTCTGCAGCGCCCAGGGCAGGATTCCCTCGCGGAATTCGGTAACCTGCAGGCCGTCCTTAACCACGATGGCGTCCTTGCCGACGAGGTCTATGCGCGAGACGTGGCTATCGAGATTGATGCGCACACAGGGCCAGTTGAGCCGCGCCGCGACCTGCTCGATATGCGTCGATTTGCCCGTGCCGTGATAACCCTGAATGATGACGCGGCGGTTATGGGCGAAACCCGCCAGAATTGCCAGCGTCGTCTCCCGGTTGAACTGGTAATCGGGGTCGAACTCAGGCACATGCTCGCTGGTCTGCGAAAAGGCGGGGACCTGCATGTCGCTGTCGATGCCGAAGAGTTGGCGCACCGACACCTTCATGTCCGGAATGTCGTTCACCTGGGAACTTGTAGCAGGCATAAGGCTATCCTAGCTGGAATTGATATTCTGGCGGTTCGGAAGGACCGTAAATGGCGCGGAAGGCTGCCGGTCCGCGCATGGCGTCGGGCTTGTTCAGCAAAAGCCGGCCTTCTTGAGATAATTATAGGCTTGGATGATTTCGCGCAACCGATCCTCGTTGCTGCGGTCCCCGCCGTTGCTGTCCGGGTGATGGCGTTTGACCAGCATCTTGAAGCGGGCCTTGATGTCGTCCGCCGTCGAATCCACCGGCAGATCGAGCGTCCTGAACGCCTTGCGCTCCATATTGCGGATCGGACGCTGGGTTTACGGCTCTTCATGCCCGTTCCGTCCCGCCGCGCCCGGAAACAGGCCGAAAGGATCAGCCGCATCGGGACGGTAGGCGCCCCTGCCGGGCCCGCCCGCTCCGTTGCGCGCCGACCAAGCGTTGATGCCGGACGACCATGTCGGCCGGTGGCCGGTCATGGCCGCCTTCTGGTAATCGTAGACCTCGTTGTCGCTCATCCCGTCGAAGTAATTATAGGACTTGTTGTAATCCCGGACATGATCGAGGCAGAACAGGAAATATTCGCCTTCGCGCCCGCGCCCCTTTGGCGCGCGATGCGTGCCGGGATGCTCGCAGCCGTCCCATTCGCACAGGCGCACATGCTGGCTCCGCAGACGATCGCGCCCCGGCTTCACGCGGATACAGTCGAAATATTTGGAGTCCAGCTTCATGCTCCGTCTACCCAAATCCCCATTGCCCCGTTATACAGAACCCGAGCCGGTCCGGAGCGGCGAGCCTTCCTTGTGAAATATGCCGCTTCGTTCCGGATCGCACAAGGTGCGGAACGCATCCATCAGGCTGAAAAACGCCTATGAAATTGTTCCCGGAACCCAGGAATTTCAATGCAAATAGAAAGCCGGATACGAGAAAAACTGCTTGACGCATTCGCGCCGGTTCATCTCGCGATCGAAAACGAGTCCCGCAAGCACGCGGGCCACGCCGCCATGAAAGGCCTCGCCCAGACCGGGGAGACGCATTTCAACGTCGTGATCGTGTCGGAACGCTTCGACGGACGCAGCCGCGTCGAACGCCACCGCATGGTCAACGAAACGCTCGCCGACGAGCTGGCCGGCCCCGTACACGCACTTTCGGTCAAGGCAATGACGCCCGCCGAGATGGCCGATGGGGCCTGAACCGGGCGAAACGGCAGGCTCCGCGCATGACAGCGGCGGAATCGACGGACGCACGGTCGCAGCCGAAGCGGCAGGCGCCGGTTTCATCGCTTTCGCCGTCGTCTCGGCCGGAATCCTGGGCGAACGCCACGCGATCCATGATGTCGCGCTGGCCCTTACGATCACAGCGCTGACAGGCGCCTTGGCCTTTCTCGTTCTCGCCCGCGCTCTCGAAGGACATGCGCGCTGCTATTTCAACCCGGCGCTGACGCTCGCGATCGTTTTGTCAGGGCGGATGCCGCTGGCCGCAGGCCTGACATGTGCCGCCGCGCAGATTCTTGCGGCTTTCACGGGAGTCTTCGCGGCCCATCTTGTGACGAACACCGGCATCGTGCAGACCGCCACACAGATTTACAGCGGGCCGGGCGTCTGGCTCGGCGAAGCACTTGCCACGGCGTTCTTCACATTCGCGGCGCTCATGGCGCTCGCCCGGGGTCGCAACCTCATGCCCGTCACAGGAGCGGCGTGCCTGCTGGTCGCTGCGCTTGCAACCCCCTCGATCAGCTTCGCAAACCCGGCGCTGACGCTCGCCCGCAGCCTGACGGACAGCTTCACGGCCATCGCCCTGAGCGGCGCAGTGCTGATCGCCGCATTCCAGTTCCTCGCCGCCATCGGGGGGTGGGCCTTTTACCGCTGGATGAATCCTAAGCCGCCGGCTTGAACCGCTGGAGCGGCGTCTCCAGAACCGCCATGACGAAACCGCTGCCATTGTCGAGCGCCTCGCTCCACAGGGACAGCGGCGTCGGGTAGGCCGGAGACAGCTTGCCGACCACTTCGCCATGATCGAAGAACAGCTCCGCTTCATATTTGCGGGCGACGCGCTGCATCCTGCGATTCTCCGATAGGCAGTTCATGTAGAGACGGTCGACCCCGCGGTTGCGCGCGGCCACAATGATGCGGCCCAGCAGCTCGGTGCCGACGCCTGAGTCCTGATATTCGCGCTCGACCGAAAACGCCGCTTCCGCTTCGCCATGCCATGATGCGCCGATCATGCGCAACTCAGCCGCCGCGCGCATGTCCCGGCCGACGAAAAAGCCGTAAATCACGCTCTGAAACCGGCTGGTCTGCTCCGCATAGCGCCTAATGAAATCGTTGCCGACATTCATGCCGAAACGCATTCTCCGGCTTTCGGCGTCGAGGCGCAGAAGATGATCCCGGAATTTCTCTGTCTCCGTGAACCACTGTTTTCTTATCGTCCCTCCCAGCAGATGAATTTCCGGCATAAGCCTAAATCTCCGACTGGTTCATGAAGTTCGAGGCGGTCTTTGGAACTTCCCTCTCCGCCTCGCCTTGTGCAGCGCACCATTATATGGTCACTACGGCAGGCTTATGAAGAGATCAAGACACAGCACAAGCGATCCGGCATGGCAGGCAGAACGCCAGCGCATGGGTCCGGGACGGTCGGCCGGCCTAAAGTTGTATGCTTCAACGACTGACCCCGGTTTGGCGTAACTTCCACGCTCAGGCGGCGTAAATTAGCCACAGGACGAACGAGCCGATCGCGATGCGGTAATAGGCGAAAGGCGCAAATCCGACGCGGCTGACGATAGCGAGGAACGGCTTGACCACGAGCAGAGCGGCTATGAATGCGGTGATGAAGCCAGTCACGATCAGGCCAGTGTCTTCGAAGGTGAAAACGTCGCGGTTCTTGACGGCGTCGAACACGAAGGCGGCCGTCATGGTCGGCATCGAAAGAAAGAACGAGAATTCCGCCGCCGTGCGCCGCTCCACGCCGAGCAGCAGCC
>CAYOUE010000248.1:0-3530 GCA_964407075.1 uncultured Hyphomicrobiaceae bacterium | reverse complement strand
CTGGTTCGAGCGGCCCGAGATCCAGGCCGAGTTCAAGGAGAAGCACGGCCGCGACCTCGCTCCGCCGGAAACCTGGACCGAGTTGAAGGAGATCGCCGAGTTCTTCCAGGGCCGCCAGATCGACGGCAAGACGGTTTACGGCTCCAGCATCTTCACGGAACGCGGCTCCGAAGGCATCACGATGGGCGTAACCGCTGCGCTTTATTCCTGGGGCTTCAAATATGAGAACACGCCCGGCAAATATGACATGCAGGGCGCGGTGAACTCGCCGGAATCCGTCGAGGCGCTGGAGTTCTACAAGTCGCTTTACGATTGCTGCGTGCCGCCCGGATATTCGGACGCCTACATGGTCGCCAATCTCGACGCCTACAAGTCGGGCCAGGTTGCCATGATGATGAACTGGTTCGCCTTCTGGCCGGGCCTCGCCAAGGACGAAAATGTTGGCGGCGAAAAGACCGGCTTCTTCGTTAACCCGAAGCAGAACGTCGCCGCGTCCACTCTGGGCGGACAGGGCATCTCGGTTGTCGCTTATTCCGACAAGCAGGATCTGGCGCTTGAATATATCAAGTGGTTCGCCAAGCCCGACGTGCAGAAGAAGTGGTGGTCGCTGGGCGGTTATTCGTGCCACAAGGCGGTTCTTGAAGATCCGAATTTCGCCAGCACCGCGCCGTTCGCTGCGGACTTTCTGACGGCGATGTCGGACGTCAAGGATTTCTGGCAGGAGCCGATCTACGCCGAACTCCTGCAGGCCATGCAGAAGCGCGTTCACGACTATGTCGTCGCCGGTCAGGGTACGGCTCAGGAGGCTCTCGACAAGCTCGTCGAGGACTGGATCGCATCCTTCCAGGATGACGGCAAGCTTTAAACTTCCTCAATGATTTGCGGGCGGATTGCCAATCCGGCCTTCCGCCCGCATCATGAGAAGCGTAACGCTCCGGCGATTTATCAGGAAGTCAGGATCCGCCGATGTCCACTGGCGCAATTGACAGTCTTGCGGACCGCGCCGCACAGGCGACGCCCTTCGCCGTCGTCAGACGCGTCAAGGGCCTTTCAGACCGCGCGATCGCATGGCTCTTCATCGCTCCGACCGTCATCCTCCTCCTTGCGATCAACATCTTTCCGCTGCTCTGGACGGTCTATCTGTCCTTCACCAATTTCCGCGCCAACCAGCCCGGCCGGCCGGTCGAATGGGTCGGCACGCTCAATTACGAGAGGCTGCTCGGCTCGTCCGATGTCTGGGGCTACATGCAGGCCACGGCGCATTTCGTCGTCTGGACCATGCTGCTGCAGGTGCTGATCGGCTTTGCGCTGGCGCTGCTCATAAACCGCAATTTCAAGGGCGCCAGCTTCTGGACGACCGTCATCCTCATCCCGATGATGCTGTCGCCAGCCGTGGTCGGCACCTTCTGGACCTATATCTACCAGCCGCAAACCGGCATCTTCTCCTATATCCTCGACTTTTTCGCCGGAACCGGCCCCATCGACATGATCGGTTCGGTTTCGAACGCGCCCTGGGCGATCGTTATCGTCGACACCTGGATGTGGACGCCCTACATCATGCTGTTGTGCCTCGCCGGCCTGCGCTCGATCCCGCCCTATCTCTACGAGGCCGCCGAGATCGACCGCGCCAACGAACTGCAGAAATTCTGGTACATCACCCTGCCGCGCGTCTTGCCGTTCCTGATGCTGGCTGTGCTGTTCCGCGGCATCGAGAATTTCAAGATGTTCGACATGGTTGTCGAACTCACATCAGGCGGGCCGGGATCGACCACGGAACTCGCCTCCATCAATCTCAAGCGCGAGGCGTTCGAGAAATGGCGCACCGGCTTTTCCTCCGCCTTCGCAGTGATCCTGTTCGTGACAGTCTTCGGGCTGGGCAACATCTACGTCAAGGCGCTTAACCGGGTGAAGTCATGAGCGCAGCGAGCACAACGGCATATTCGGTGACGGAGGCCACCACGCGCGGGAAATGGATCGCGGGCGCGCTGGTCGTCGCCTATGCGCTCGTCGCCATGATCCCGCTCCTGTGGATCTTCTCAACGAGCTTCAAATCGCCCCCGGATTCGATCGCCTATCCGCCCGAAGTGCTGTTCGAGCCGACGCTTGAGGGTTATGTGAACCTGTTCACGACGCGCTCCCGCCAGACGCCGGAATATATCGAAAGCCTGGGGCCTCCCCAGACCTGGTACGACGAATTGGTGCGTGAACGGAACATGGTTATCTCCGGGCCATCGCGATTCGCCGACCGCTACTGGAACTCCATCGTGATAGGCTTCGGCTCGACGTTCCTCGCCGTCTTCCTCGGAACGCTCGCGGCCTACGCCTTCTCGCGCTTCAAGGTGCCGCTCAAGGACGACCTGCTGTTCTTCATCCTCTCCACGCGGATGATGCCGCCGGTCGCGGTGGCCATCCCGATCTTTCTCATGTACCGCGAGCTGGGCCTGTCCGACACGGCGGCGGGCATGATCCTGCTTTACACCGCCGTCAACCTGTCTCTCTCGGTCTGGCTGCTGAAAGGCTTCGTGGACGAAATCCCCCGCGAATATGAGGAGGCGGCGGTCGTTGACGGCTACACGCGGCTGCAGGCATTCGTGAAAGTCGTACTGCCGCAGATGCGCGCCGGGATTGCCGCGACGGCGATCTTCTGTCTTATCTTCGCCTGGAACGAATACGCCTTCGCCCTGCTGCTGACGAGCGGCAACGCCCAGACTGCTCCGCCATTCATCCCGATCATCATCGGCGAGGGCGGCTTGGACTGGCCGGCCGTGGCTGCAGGAACCACGCTGTTCCTGCTTCCCGTGGTCATCTTCACAATCATGCTCCGCAACCAGCTTCTGCGCGGCATCACCTTTGGAGCGGTCAGGCGATGAGCGAGACTTATGAAAACCGCAAAAGCAGCCTTCGCCGTTATTTCCGGCGCGGCCCCTGGGAGAATGCGGCGACCGTCCTTATCGCGCTCGGCGTGTTCATGCTGATGCAGCCCTTCTCGCTCTGGCTTTACGGTTGGTCGTTCGCGGCGATCCTGACGGGCACGATCGGCTTCATCATCGTCAGCCATTTTCCGGAGTAGGACGAATGGCCGAGATCCAGGTTCGCAACGTCAGGAAAGAGTTCGGCGATTTCGTCGCGGTCAACGGTTCCAGCTTCACCGTGCGGGACGGCGAGTTCTTCGTCATGCTCGGTCCGTCCGGCTGCGGCAAGACGACGACCCTGCGGATGATCGCGGGTCTGGAATTGCCCAGCAGCGGCCAGATCCTGCTTGGCGGCGAGGACGTGACATTCAACCGGGGTTCGCAGCGCGACATCGCTTTCGTCTTCCAGCTTTACGCGCTCTATCCGCATATGAGCGTGCGCCAGAACATTTCATTCCCCTTGCGGGTTCAGGGCGTTCCACGGCGCGAAGTGCGCGAGCGCACAGAGGAGGTGGCCAGGATGCTCCGCATCGACCATATCCTCGATCGCGGCGTCGGCGGGCTGGCTTCCGGCGACCGCCAGCGCGTCGCGCTCGGCCGCGCCATCATCCGCCGCGC
>CAYOUE010000247.1:0-3538 GCA_964407075.1 uncultured Hyphomicrobiaceae bacterium | reverse complement strand
TCGTCTATGTCGGCGCGGTCGCGGTGCTGTTCCTGTTCGTCGTGATGATGCTCGATGTCGATTTCGCCGAACTGCGGGCAGGCTTTGCGAAATATCTGCCGGTCGGCGGGCTGATCGGAGGCATTCTGCTCGCCCAGCTTCTGCTCGTCGTCACGGCCTGGACCTTCGCCCCGCCGGGAGCGCTACGGATCGGCGAGCCGATCCCGCCCGCTGCCGCCATCTCCAATGTCGAGGCCATCGGCCGGGTGATGTACACCCGCTACGTCTATTTCTTCCAGATGGCGGGGATGGTGCTGCTGGTCGCCATGATCGGCGCGATCGTGCTGACGCTGCGCCACCGCGAAGGCGTGAAGAGGCAGAACGTCGCAGACCAGGTCGCACGCGACCCGAAGAAGGCGGTCGAGGTCAGGCAGGTGAAGAGCGGGCAGGGCATCGGGCTCGGCTGAGGGGCAACGGGTGGTACTCATGGAAATCGGACTGTCCCACTATCTGAGCGTCGCCGCGATCCTCTTCACCATCGGCGTGTTCGGAATCTTCCTGAACCGCAAGAACGTCATCGTCATCCTGATGTCGGTCGAGTTGATGCTGCTCGCCGTCAACATCAACATGGTCGCCTTCTCGTCCTTCCTCGGCGATCTGACGGGCCAGATCTTCGCGCTGCTGATCCTCACCGTCGCCGCGGCCGAAGCAGCCATCGGCCTCGCCATCATCGTCGTCTATTACCGCAACCGCGGCTCGATCGCCGTGGACGACATCAATCTGATGAAAGGTTAGCGCGGCATGTATACGGCGATCGTCTTTCTCCCGCTCGCAGGCGCACTGATTGCCGGCTTTTTCGGCCGCTGGCTCGGCGCGGCGGGTGCCGGAGTCCTGACCAGCGCGTTTCTTGTCATCTCCGCGGCGCTGTCATGGTTCGCGCTCTACGTCGTCGGCCTCACCGGGGAAGACGTCCGCGTCCCCATCATGGAATGGGTGACGTCGGGAGAATTGCGCACCTACTGGTCGCTGCGCATCGACACGCTGACCGCCGTAATGCTCGTCGTCGTAAACACGGTGTCCGCCCTCGTCCATATCTATTCCATCGGCTATATGGCGCATGACGACGGCCAGCCGCGCTTTTTCGCCTATCTGTCGCTGTTCACATTCGCCATGCTGATGCTGGTGACGGCGGACAATCTGCTTCAGCTCTTCTTCGGCTGGGAAGGCGTCGGCCTTGCCTCCTACCTGCTGATCGGGTTCTGGTATCACAAGCCCTCAGCGAACGCGGCGGCAATCAAGGCATTCATCGTCAACCGCGTCGGCGATTTCGGCTTCGCGCTCGGCATCTTCGCCTGTTTCGCCGTGTTCGGGACGATCTCGCTCGACGAGATCTTCGCTTCCGCGCCGGACCAGGTGGGAACGACATTCGCGTTTCTCGGCTATCAGATCGATACGCTGACGCTGATCTGCCTGCTGCTCTTCGTCGGCGCGATGGGCAAGTCGGCGCAGTTTCTGCTGCACACCTGGCTGCCCGACGCTATGGAAGGCCCCACGCCTGTCTCCGCGCTCATTCACGCTGCAACGATGGTGACGGCCGGCGTTTTTCTCGTCGCACGCATGTCGCCCCTTTTCGAATTGGCCCCGCTCGCGCTTCAGGTTGTCATCGCTATTGGCGCGATCACGGCGTTTTTCGCCGCGACTGTCGGCGTCGCCCAGAACGACATCAAGCGCGTCATCGCCTATTCGACCTGTTCGCAGCTCGGCTATATGTTCGTCGCGCTCGGCGTCGGGGCCTATTCGGCGGGCATCTTCCACCTTTTCACGCACGCATTCTTCAAGGCGCTGCTGTTCCTCGGCGCGGGGTCCGTGATCCATGCGCTGCATGACGAGCAGGATCTGCGCAAGATGGGCGGGTTGCGCAAGGGCATCCCCATCACTTTCTGGATGATGATTATCGGCACGCTTGCGCTGACCGGCTTCCCGCTGACGGCGGGCTTCTATTCCAAGGACATCATCATCGAATCCGCCCATGCGGCGCAGGGGTGGGTCGCCTATTACGCGTTTCTGGCGCTCGTGGCGGCGGCCTTCCTGACCAGTTTCTACAGCTGGCGGCTGATCTTCATGGCGTTTTTCGGTGCGCCGCGCCACAGCGAGGAGAAAGCCAAGCATGTCCACGAATCGCCCTGGGTCATGCTGGTTCCGCTGATGCTGCTGGCGCTCGGCGCGCTCGTGGCGGGATATCTCGCCAAATTCTATTTCGTCGGCGACGGCTATGACGCCTTCTGGCGCGGATCGCTATTTACCGGCCCGGACAATCATATCCTCGAAGAAGCGCATCACAGTCCGGCCTGGGTGGTCTGGCTGCCGACCGTGATGATGGCTGGCGGATTTGCTCTGGCCTGGCTGTCTTACATCGCGCTGCCGCGTCTACCGGCCGTCGCCATGCAGAGTTTCAAGCCGATCCATGCCTTTCTCTACAACAAGTGGTATTTCGACGAGCTTTACGACTGGCTGTTCGTCCGTCCGTTCAAATGGCTCGCGCGCACGCTCTGGAAGACGGGCGACGGACGCATTATCGACGGGCTTGGACCTGACGGGATCGCCGCGCGCGTCTCTGACATCACGGCACGCGTCGTCCGCCTGCAGACCGGCTTCGTCTACCACTATGCCTTCGTGATGCTGATCGGCATCGCGCTCATCGTGACCTATTTCGCCTATGTCTACTGGGCGCAGTTCGGATTCGGGACACCCGCCCCATGACCAGTTGGCCCATCCTTTCAACCGTGATCTTCCTGCCGCTGGCAGGCGCATTGTTCATCCTGATACTGCGCGGGGACGACGGCGCGTCGCGGCGCAACGCCCGCTATATCGCGCTCTGGACGACGATTGTCACTTTCGCGGTGTCGCTGCTGATTTGGCGCGATTTCGACACAAGCACCGCCGAATTCCAGTTCGTCGAACAGCATGACTGGATCGGCACCGGCATCACCTATCATCTCGGCGTCGACGGCATCTCGATGCTGTTCGTCATCCTGACGACATTCCTGATGCCGCTGTGCATCCTGGCGAGCTGGGAAGCGGTAGAGCGGCGCGTCAAGGAATACATGATCGCCTTTCTGGTGCTTGAGACGCTCATGATAGGCGTTTTCTGCGCGCTCGACCTGATCGTTTTCTACCTGTTCTTCGAGGGCGGCCTCATTCCGATGTTTCTCATCATCGGCGTCTGGGGCGGCCAGCGGCGAGTCTACGCCAGCTTCAAGTTCTTCCTCTACACGCTGCTCGGCTCGGTGCTGATGCTGCTCGCGATCATGGCGATCTATCTGCAGACCGGCACGACCGACATTCCGACGCTGATCGCCTATGACGGCTTCTCAGAGACCATGCAGTTCTGGCTCTGGATCGCGTTCTTCGCCTCGTTCGCGGTGAAGATGCCGATGTGGCCGGTACATACGTGGCTTCCGGACGCGCATGTCGAGGCTCCGACCGCAGGTTCGGTGATCCTTGCCGGCGTGCTGCTGAAAATGGGCGGCTACGGCTTCCTGCGCTTCTCCCTCCCCAT
>CAYOUE010000246.1:0-3552 GCA_964407075.1 uncultured Hyphomicrobiaceae bacterium | reverse complement strand
GCAATATGAGCAGGTCACGCCCGACGAGCGCGTCGATTTACCCCGCCCGTCGATCGACACCGGCATGGGGCTGGAACGGCTCGCCGCCGTCCTGCAGGGGGTGCATGACAATTACGACATCGACCTGTTCAGAGCACTGATCGAGGCCTCGGCCGACGCCAGCAAAGTCCCTGCGGAGGGTCCGCACAAGGCCAGCCACCGCGTGATCGCGGACCATCTCCGCTCCACCAGCTTCCTGATCGCCGACGGCGTGCTGCCGTCCAACGAAGGCCGCGGCTATGTGCTGCGCCGGATCATGCGCCGCGCCATGCGCCACGCGCATCTGATCGGCGCCCGGGAGCCGCTGATGTGGCGCCTCGTGCCCGCGCTCGTGCGGGAAATGGGGCAGGCCTATCCCGAACTCGTCCGCGCCGAGCCGCTGATTACCGAGACGTTGCGGCTGGAGGAAACCAGGTTCCGCAAGACGCTTGAGCGCGGATTGACGTTGCTCGACGAAGCGTCTCAGACACTCGACGAAGGGGACACGCTGTCCGGTGAGGTGGCGTTCAAGCTCTACGACACCTACGGTTTCCCGTTCGACCTTACCGCCGATGCGCTCAAGGCCCGCAGGATCGGCGTCGACCGCGACGGCTTCGATACGGCGATGGAGCGCCAGCGCGCCGAGGCCCGCAAGGCTTGGTCCGGCTCGGGCGACGCCGCCACCGAGCGCGTCTGGTTCGAATTGCGCGACCGGCTCGGGGCGAGCGAGTTTCTGGGCTACGGCACGGAGAAGGCGGAGGGCCAGATCCTCGCCATCGTCAAGGGCGGCAAGGAAGTCAAGCAGCTCCGCAAGGGCGAGGAAGGCGCGATCGTTCTCAACCAGACGCCGTTTTACGGCATGTCCGGCGGCCAGGTCGGCGACCACGGCGAAATCCGCGGCGCGAAAGGCGCGCTGTTCCGCGTGGAGGACACCGAAAAGAAGCTCGGCGATCTGTTCGTTCATATCGGCCGTGCGGAGATAGGCCCGATCAGGGCCGGCGACGCCGTCGAGCTCGAAGTCGACCATGCCCGCCGCGCCGCGATCCGCGCCAACCACTCATCGACGCATCTGCTCCATGAGGCGCTGCGCCAGGTTCTCGGCCCCCATGTCGCGCAGAAAGGCTCGCTGGTCGCGCCGGACCGGCTGCGCTTCGACTTTTCCCATCCAAAATCCATGACAGCGGAGGAAATCCAGTCCGTGGAGGATCTCGCCAATGCAATGGTCCTGCAGAACGGTCCGGTCGTCACCAGGCTGATGGCGGTCGATGAAGCGATCGAAGCCGGCGCGATGGCGCTGTTCGGCGAGAAATACGGAGAGGAAGTCCGAGTCGTCTCGATGGGCACGGCGACCGGCGGCGAGAAGGCCGGCAGGCCCTATTCCACCGAGCTGTGCGGCGGAACCCATGTGGACCGCCTCGGCGATATCGGCCTCATAAGGGTCGTCTCCGAAAACGCGGTCGCCGCGGGCGTGCGGCGCATCGAGGCGCTGACGGGCGACGCGGCGCGGAACTATCTCGGCGAGCAGGAAAGGCTTATGCGGCAAGCGGCGGGCGCGCTGAAGGTGAAGCCGGAAGAGCTGCCCGCCCGGATCGCCGCGCTCGTCGAGGAGCGTCGCAGGCTGGAGCGCGAGCTTGCCGAAGCGAAAAAGGCCATCGCGCTGGGGGCGGGACATGCGGGCGCGGCGAAAGGCGGCGAGGATGCAGTCCGGGAGATCGGCAAGGTGAAGCTGATCGCGCGCACGGTGCATGGCATACAGCCGAAGGATCTGCGCGGCCTCGTCGATGAGGGCAAGCGCCGGATCGGCTCGGGCGTCGTGGCGATCGTCGGCGTGTCCGACGAAGGCAAGGCCGGGATCGTGGTCGGCGTCACGCAGGACCTGACGGGGAAATACAACGCCGTCGAGCTCGTCCGGGCCGGGGCCGAGGCGCTCGGAGGCGGCGGCGGAGGCGGGCGTCCCGACATGGCGCAGGCCGGCGGACCGGACGGTGCAAAGGCCGAGGCTGCGCTGGCTGCAATCGAGGAACGCCTCGCAACACACGCGGACGCGGCAGCCTGATTGCAGCGGTATTTTCGTTCATCGGCAACGTGCGATCTTCACATCCGGGCAGGCGGCGGTTATGGAAACGTATTGGAGCCTCAAGGAGACTTTCGATTTTGGTGGCGATGCCGTAGCGCATGGCAGTTTCGGTGAGGGCGAGCCGGTCGTCCTGATCCACGGCACGCCTTTTTCATCCCATGTCTGGCGCACTATCGCGCGCGAGCTGGCGCGGGACCACAGGGTTTATCTCTTCGATCTGATCGGCTACGGGCAGTCGGAAAAGCGCGAAGGGCAGGATGTTTCGCTCGGCGTTCAGAACCGGCTGCTCGCGGCGCTCCTCAATTATTGGGGACTGGAGCGGCCAAAAGTCATCGCGCATGATTTCGGCGGGGCGGCGGCTCTGCGCGCCCATTTCATCGACGGCTGCGAGTATGAAAAGCTCCTGCTCGTCGACCCGGTTGCCATCGCGCCCTGGGGGTCGCCTTTCGTGCAGCATGTGCGCAAACACGAGGCCGCCTTTGCTGGCAATCCCGACTATATCCACCGTGCGATGCTCCGGGCCTATATTCGCGGGGCGGTCTCACGGCATATGACGGATGAAGAACTCGAACCTTATCTTGCGCCCTGGCTCGGCCCCGCGGGCCATCCCGCCTTTTACCGCCAGATCGCGCAGATGGATCAGAAATACACTGACGAGATCGAGGGCCTTTACGGCGGGTTGCGCTGTCCGGTCAGACTGCTCTGGGGCGCCGAGGACGCCTGGATACCTGTGGAGCGCGGCCGCGAACTAGCCGCGCTGCTGCCGGATTGCGAGATGACCGAGGTGCCCGCAAGCGGCCATCTCATGCAGGAAGACGCGCCTGAAGCGATTGTCGCCGCAGCGCTGCGTTTCTTTGCCCGATCATAGCGCACGGGCAGATCGCTTCCGATAGAAACGCGCACGCGCGCCTGCCGCAATTTTTCACGCTCAGCGGGTGACGATCCCTGTCCACATTTGCACGGGGCATTGATCGGAAATTGCTCTGCAAGGCGTATGCGAAACTGCCGTGGGAGAGGGACCGGCGGCAACGCATTGCTGGCCGTTCCCCACGGCAATCATACGTCCTTATTGCATCGCCTTTTGCAGGTTCTCCGACACCTTGTCGATGAAGCCTTCGGTGGACAGCCATTTCTGCTCGTCGCCGACCAGCAGGGCCAGATCCTTGGTCATATGGCCGGATTCGATGGCGCCCACAGTGACTTCCTCAAGTTTTTCCGCGAACTTCGCCAGTTCTTCATTGCCGTCGAGCTTGGCGCGGTGCTTCAGTCCGCGCGACCAGGCGAAGATCGAGGCTGTGGAGTTGGTGGAGGTCGGATTGCCCTTCTGATGTTCGCGGTAATGGCGCGTCACCGTGCCGTGCGCGGCTTCGGCCTCGACTGTGTTTCCGTCCGGAGTCATCAGCACCGAGGTCATGAGGCCGAGCGAACCGTAGCCCTGCGCCACCGTGTCGGACTGC
>CAYOUE010000245.1:0-3586 GCA_964407075.1 uncultured Hyphomicrobiaceae bacterium | reverse complement strand
TGGAGCCGATATTCCCGCACCCGATCACGCCGAGCGTCTTGCCGGAGACTTCCACGCCCATGAATTTCGACTTCTCCCATTTGCCTTCCTGGGTGGAGCGGTCCGCGGCCGGGATCTGTCTTGCCAGCGCCATCATGAGCGAAATGGCGTGTTCCGCCGTCGTGATCGAATTGCCGAAGGGCGTGTTCATCACGATGATGCCCTTGGCCGTCGCCGTCGGCACGTCGATATTGTCGACGCCGATGCCGGCGCGTCCGATCACTTTCAGCCGTCCGTTCACGCCTTCAAGAACCTTTTCCGTCACCTTCGTCGCCGAGCGGACGGCCAGGCCGTCATACTGGTCGATGATCGCGGCGAGTTCGTCCTTGTCGAGGCCGATTTTCGTTTCGGTCTCGATGCCGAGTTCTTCGAATTTCTGCTGCGCAAGGGGCGAAAGCTTGTCTGCAATGAGTATGCGGGGCGCCATGAAGGCCTCCTCAAGGATTTCAGGAACTGGAATTTCCGGGATTCGCCGCCGCAGGCCGTGATGGTTGCGGCGGCGTTCTATCAGGCGGTCTGGAGAAGCTCCGTCTTGACCGTGGCGAACGCCCAGTCCAGCCAGGGAGTCAGAGCTTCGAGATCCGAAGACTCTACCGTTGCGCCGGCCCAGATTCGCAAGCCTGGAGGCGCATCGCGGTATGAGCCGATGTCCATCGCGACGCCCAGTTTCTCCAGCGTCGCCGCAATCTGCTTCGCGACCTCGGCTTGCGTCTGCGGCGGGCTTGCCGCCACTTCGGGATCGACGATCTTGAGGCAGACCGACGTGTTGGAGCGGTTGGCGGGCTTGCTGGCCAGGTGATCGACCCAGTCGGTCCGCTTGACCCAGTCGGCGATGATTTCAGCGTTCGCGTCCGCACGCGCCTTCAGCGCCGGGAGACCGCCTATGCTTTCCGCCCAGCCGAGCGCATCCAGATAGTCCTCGACGCAGAGCATGGACGGCGTATTGATGGTGGCCCCTTCGAAAAAGGCCGCGTCGAGTTCGCCCTTCTTCACAAAGCGGAAGATCTTCGGAAGGGGCCAGGGGGGCGTATAGCTTGTAAGCCGTTCCACGGCGCGCGGACTGAGAACGATCATGCCGTGCTGGGCCTCGCCGCCGAGCGCCTTCTGCCAGGAGAAGGTCGTCACGTCCAGTTTCGGCCAGTCCAGATCCTGCGCGAAGGCGGCGGAAGTAGCGTCGCAAAGCGTCAGCCCGCCGCGATTGCCGGAGATCCATTCGCCGTCAGGCACCCGCACGCCGGAGGTGGTGCCGTTCCAGGTGAAGACCACGTCACGGGCGAAATCGACCTGCGTCAGGTCGGGCAGATCGCCGTATTCGGCCGATATCGCCCGCGCATTCTCGATTTTGAGCTCTTTGAGAATATCCGTCACCCAGCCCTGCCCGAAACTTTCCCAGGCCAGAACGTCGACGCCCCGCTCGCCAAGCAGCGACCACATCGCCGCCTCGAAGGCGCCGGTGTCCGAGGCGGGCGTTATTCCGATCAGATAGTCGCCGGGAACGCCGAGAATGGCCCGCGTCTTTTCGATCGCGAGCTTGAGACGGGCCTTGCCTTCCTTCGAGCGGTGGGAACGGCCGAGAACGGCGCTTTTCAGATTTGCCGTATCGTAGCCCGGGCGTTTTGCGCATGGGCCTGACGAGAAGTGCGGAGTGCGCGGGCGCGCCTCCGGCTGCGGTATGGTCATATGGCTACCCTTCCAGATAGAAGCTCCGCGTTGGGGCGGAGTGTCCCGCTCACGGGAATAGGCAAGAGCGGCGGAAAATGCAACGGAAACCGCCGGATTTTTTCGACGGACGATTTCCCGATGCAACCGATCAAGCGCCGGGGCGTTATATCTTCGATTAATGCTTAACGGAGCTTTTCATTCCGTATTCATGCAAGGTCACGACAGTGACGCATTAAATGTGGAAAATTTTCCGGGATCAGTACGAACGAAGCTGCCCGGTTTCGGAACCAAGACAATAGGGAGCGAGGCAAGACCATGATTTGCATGGAAAAGCAGCTACACAGAATGATACTCGGCGCTGCTGCCGTAATGCTGATGGCGGCTCCCGTCTCTGCGGATGCGCAAAGCACGCAGGGCGCCCGCCTCATCCTTGCGCAGAACGAAGGCGATACTGAACTGAGCGAGGAGGAACTTCGCAAGAAACGCCGGGAGGAGCGGCGCGAGTCCCGGCAGCAGGACCGTGAGAACCGCGGTCAGGAGCGGAGCGAGCGTCGTGAAGCTGCTCAGGAAGAGCAGGAAAATCGCGGCGAAGAGCGGCGTCAGCGCCGGGAAGCAGCGCAGGAAGAACGCGAACGGCGAGTCCAGGCAAACCAGCAGGCCGAGCAGGAAGAGCGGGAGCGCCGCGCCAAAGAGATCCGCGACCGTCAGCAGGCCGTCCAGGACGAGCGTGAAAGACGCGCCCGTGAGCGCCTCGAATCGCAGCAAGAGCAGCTCAGAGACCGCGCACGCCAGCGCCTCGATGAGCAGCAGCAGGATATCGAGCGGCGTCTGAACCGCGCAGTGGTCGAAGAGGAGCAGACGGAGCAGGAAGATCGCGACCGGCGTGTCCGCGAACGCCGCAACCGCGCGCTGGCGGATGAGGCCGAACGTCGCGAGCGCCAGCAAACTGAAGGCAATCAGGGGCAGCAGAGGACCAAGCGCGTTGAAGAAGAGCGCGAACCCCGTGAAACCGGACGCGATGCAGGCCAACAGCGCACGAAGCGCGCAGAGGAAGAACGCAGCCGCCGCGAAAGACGCGCGGGCGACCGGGAAATCTCATCCGGCGAGCGTGACGCTGCGCGCCGCGAACGCCGCGAATTCACCCGCGAACGTCTCGGCGACATCAAGCGTGAACGCCGCGAGCGCCGCGCAGCCGACGGCAACGTCGTGATCGAGGAACCGGATGGCCGTCGCATCTTTCGCCAGGGCGGCCGCATCGTCATCGAGAATGACGATGGCGAACGCCGCCTGCGCAGCGCCGGACGGGACGTGCGCGTCGAGGAAGGGCCGCGCGGCCGCACACGCTCTGTCGTCACGCGCGGCAACGGCGTCCAGATCATCACGGTGAAGAATCGCGAAGGCGACGTCATCCGCAGGATGAAGCGCTTTCCTAACGGACGCGAGGTGGTTCTGTTCAACAACGAACGCCGCCGCGAGTCGCGCTACCGTGACCGGCGGTCCGGCTTCAGCTTCTACATCAACCTCCCCGATCTGGTCTATGAAGGGCCGCGAAGCACCTATTATGCCTATGCAGACGAAGCCGATGAGGACGAGATCGAGTACATTCTGAGCGCTCCGCCTCTGGAGGAGTTCGAGGAAGATTATACGCTCGATGAAATCCGCTACAGCCGCGATATCCGTGACAGGTTCCGCAAGCTGAATGTGAACACGATCAATTTCGACTTCGGCTCCTGGGAGGTCAGGGAAGATCAGTTCGACAAGCTCGAAATCGTCGCACGGGTGATGAACCGCATCATCGATCGCGATCCGGGCGAGGTATTCCTGCTTGGCGGTCATACCGATGCGGTCGGCTCCGACGAGGACAACGCCTCGCTATCGGACCGCC
>CAYOUE010000244.1:0-3622 GCA_964407075.1 uncultured Hyphomicrobiaceae bacterium | reverse complement strand
AAGAAAGGCCGCCGTCTGAACAGCGAGGACATTACCGCCTTGGCCGCCGCAGGCGTCAGCGCCGTTACCGGAGCTAGGATCGAGGCGGGCGATCTCGACGAAGACGCTGCCGCGCAAGCCGTGGCGAGAGCGACTGCGGGAGGGCATATAACGCTATCGGAAGCCACGACCGGGCGTTGCAATCTCATCTCGGATCGCCACGGCCTTCTGCGCGTGGATGCGGAGGCGATCAACGCCGCTAACGCCATAGACGAGGGCATTACAATCGCGACTTTGACGCCTTACGCGGCCGTCGCGCCGGGCGACAGAGTGGCCACGGTCAAGATCATTCCGCTGGCCGTCCCTGCGCAGAGCGTCGACGTCATTGCTGGGTCGCTTGCCGGAAGGCCGGCGCTTGAGGTGCTGCCGATCGGTTCGGCGCGGATCGGGCTCGTGCTGACGCGCGTTCCGGGCGGCAGGGAGCAATTGCTCGACAAGGCCGCAGAAGTGTTGCGGTCCCGCCTTGAAGATCTCGGTCTTTCGCTTTCCGAGGAGATTCGCTGCCCGCATAAAGCGCAGGACGTTGCCGCCTCGCTTTCCGCGATGCATGAACGAGGCGTAAATCTGACAGTCATATGCGGAGCAGCCGCGACGGTAGACCGGGGCGATGTCGTGCCCACTGGAATCGAAGCTGCGGGCGGGTGCATCGAGCATTTCGGAATGCCTGTGGAGCCTGGAAATCTTCTTGTGCTGGGCCGGATCGGAGACAGGCGCGTGATCGGAATGCCCGGCTGCGCCCGTTCCCCGCGCCTCAACGGCTTCGACTGGGTCATGCAGCGCCTTCTGGCCGGCCTGGAGGTTACAGGCTCCGATCTGATGGCGATGGGCGTAGGCGGTCTTATCGTCGAAAAGTCGAAGCGTCATATGCGGAGCGAAAAGCAGATGGAGGCGCATGGAGCAGGCCGCGCCGTTACGGCGCCGCCGCGGGTCGCGGCCATCGTGCTTGTGGCCGGTTCCTCGCGGCGCATGGGCAAGCGGAACAAGCTTTTGGCGCCATTCCGGGGCGCTCCGCTCGTCACGCACAGCGTGCGCGCGGCGCTGGCGTCGAAAGCCGATCCGGTGATCGTCGTTACCGGACACGATCAGTACGCATTAAGGGAGGCCCTGTCGGAATGCGACGTGACCTTCGCCCATGCCGCAAACCACGCTGAGGGCATGAGCCAGTCTCTTATCTCCGGGCTGAGCGCCCTGCCCGAGGGCGTGGATGGCGCCGTCATCATGCTCGGCGACATGCCGCTCGTACAGGCCGTAACGATTGACAGGCTGATAGACGCATTCGATCCGTGGGCGGATGCTTCGATCTGCATACCGAGCTATCAAGGCAAGCGTGGCAATCCGATATTGCTCGCTCGCGAACATTTCGGCGAACTCATGACTCTGACGGGCGATACCGGAGCGAGGGGCCTTCTGGCGCGCATGAGCGAGCAGATTGCCGAAGTTGCGGTGGAGGACGAGGGCGTGCTCCGCGATTTCGACACGGCGGAGGATCTCGAGAAGGACACCGGCGCTTAAGGCCGCCACCGCTGCGCTAAGTCCTCATTCCGCATAGAACCGGCTTGCGTCGGCTGTCAGCGCCTGTCTCGATTCCGGCCGCATGTACATCATGTGCCCGCCGCGATAGACGCGCATCTCAATCGGACGGGCTTCGTCGATGGGTTCGAGCTGATCGACCAGGAAACGCGATGCGCTGTAGGTCGTGACCAGATCGGTGTAGCCGTGCGCTATGAAGACCTTCAGGTCGGGATTGAGCGTGCGCGCATTCTGCAACTCATCGAGGCTCCCCGCGAAACCCTGCCGGTTCGGCGTGGTGCCGTAGTCCCATCTACGGTTCAGGCCGCGGTTGAGCAGGATGTAGCCGAGATCCGTCCTGAACTTCAGTTCCTCGCGCGCATATTTCTTCATGAGCGGCGTAAGCACCGTGACGGCGCGGTCAAGGACAGGGTCGACACGCGAAAAGCGCGAAGGACGAGGCAGCGGCATACTCACTGCGCCGTCATAGCGGCTCAGCGTTCGATTGGTCTTGCGCGTGTACTCCTGCAGAAAGAGTTGCACGCTGACCCGGCCATGATGCTCGGCGATCACCTCCGGCTCGATCCCGGTAAGCCGGGACAGTGTCGCGATGGAGGTTGCATCGGCATCCAGCCCGCGCACGAGCTGCAGCAGATAGTCCGACAGGGCGAAAGCCTCCGCTTCCTCGACAGGCTTTAGCGGCGCGTCGAAGCCTTGCGTGCGCTCCAGATAAGATGCGGCGATTGGCGCAAGATCCAGAGCGAGCGGCACCAGCGCATAGCTGTCACCGCGAATCATCGAAAATTCCAGCGCCGGCGAAATCAGCACCGTCCCCTCGACCCGAAATCCGTCTTCGAGAAGATTTTCCGTCAGCAGAATCGCGCGAAACCCGCCATAGCTCTCGCCGACCATATAGAGGGGGCTCAGGTCCCGGCCGTTTCTGGCGAGATAGAGCTTGACGAATTTCGCCATTGCGGAGGCGTCCCTGGAGACGCCGTAAAACGCTTTCTCGGCGGCGTCCTCGCCTTCGCTTGCCCGGCTGAAACCTGTTCCGACCGGATCGACGAAAACCAGATCGGTGAAAGGCAGCCAGCTATCTGGATTGTCTGCGAGGGCCATGGGCTTCACCGGCGTCACGCCATCCGCCTCGTAGTCGAGCACGCGCGGTCCGATGGCGCTGAGATGCAGGAACGCCGACGCCGCGCCTGGGCCGCCATTGAAGACGAAGCTGACAGGCCGGTCCGGTTCGCCCGCCGTGTAGGCCGTGTAGTACACCCTGGCGATCGTTTCGCCTTTGTCGTTGGTCATCGGGAGAGTGCCGGCCGTCGCCTTGTAGGCGAGCGCGCTTTCGCCTTCGCCAAGCGTGTGCTCCGTTACGGAGTCCGCAGGATATACGCCGCGCTGCGGCGCATCCAGGGCTGTCTCCTCTTGTTCGGGGGAATTGGCTTCCTGCGCCGGAAGCGGGACGGGCGTCAGACACAGGGCAAGCGCAAGGATCAGAATGGAAGGGCTTTTTAGTCTCATCCGGCTCCTTTCGGGTGTATGCGTTCCGATTCAGCGTTCGTCGCGTTCGGCGGGCGTGACCGGGACTTCACGGCGCGCGCCGCCCGATACGACGGATAGCCGCGTCCTTACGCCAATCCGCTCGCCGCCGAGAAGCCTGAGAAGGTCGTCCGCGCCTTCAACGGTCTGGCCGTCGAGCGCGATGATGATATCGCCGGGCTTGAGAGCGCTTTTCGCCGCCGGCCCACCGGGCGCGACGTCGGAGATCGCAACGCCATGCGATTGCGTCAGGCCCAGCGCAAGGCCGATGCGGCGCGGCAGAGGTATGGTCTGCGCGGCGATGCCGATATAGGCGCGCCGGACGCGGCCATGCCGGATGATCTCGCTGACGACGTAGCTGGCGGTGTTGCTGGCCACGGCGAAGCAGATGCCCTGCGCGCCAGCGATCATGGCGGTGTTGATGCCGATCACTTCGCCGTTCGAGGCGACGAGCGGACCGCCGGAATTACCGGGATTGAGCGCGGCGTCGGTCTGTATGACGTCGTCGATCAGACGTCCTGTGCTCGCGCGA
>CAYOUE010000243.1:0-3624 GCA_964407075.1 uncultured Hyphomicrobiaceae bacterium | reverse complement strand
TGTTGGTCACATGCGTCTCGATCTGGCGCACGCCCTCATAGCCGTGCTTCAGCAGGCCCTCGTACCATTTGGGATTGAGCATCCGCGTGCGGGTCTCCAGCGCCACCTGCTCGGCGAGGGTGCGAACCTTGCCCTGCCCTCGCGTCTGGTCGCCGATATAGACCGGAGCCGCCTCCCCGCCGCGCGCCTTGCGCACCGCCCGGCTGATGCCGCCGAGCGTGTCGAAATAATTGTCGACCGTGGTCACGCCAAGCTCGACCGAGTCGAGGTTCTGATAGGCAAGCTCGACCCCTTTCAGCACGCTGCCGAGCAATTCGGCCTGCTGAACGGGCTGGCCCTTGCGGCCATAAGCGAAGCTCTTGCGCTGCGTGTAGGTGTGAGCGAGTTCGTCCTCGTCCTGCCAGCCGCCACTTTCGAGCAGATAGTTGACGTTGGAGCCATAGGCGCCGTCGGCATTGCCGAAGACGCGCAGCGAGGCCGTTTCCAGATCGCAGCCCTGCGCATCCATATAGGCCAGCGCGTGCTTGCGGATGAAATTGCGCGCCAGCGGTTCGTCGGCGCTGGCGGCGAGCCAGAAGGCTTCGGCGAGCAGCTTGATCTGAAGCGGCAGCAGGTCACGGAAGATGCCCGACATGGTTACGATCACGTCGATGCGCGGGCGGCCAAGCTCTTCCAGCGGGATCAGCTCCGCGCCGGTCAGGCGGCCATAGCCGTCGAAGCGCGGCTTGGCGCCGATCAGCGAAAGCACCTGAGCGATCGGCGCGCCTTCGTTTTTCAGATTGTCCGTGCCCCAGAGCACGATGGCGATCGTCTCGGGCAGGCCGTTTCCGTCTTCCAAGTGCCGGGCGATCAGCCGGTCCGCCTGGCGCGCACCGTCGGCGACGGCGAAAGCGCTCGGGATGCGGAACGGGTCGAAACCATGCAGGTTGCGGCCCGTGGGCAGGATTTCCGGCGTGCGGATCAGGTCGCCGCCCGGCGCGGGGCGGATATAGCCGCCGTCGAGCGCGTGGATCAGCGCGGGAAGCTCGTGATCTTCCGACAAGAGACGATTGGTCGCTTCGAGCGAGCGCAGCAGCGCCGCGTTCTCTTCGGTCGGCGTCATTCCGCCTTCGGCCATCGCCTCCTTGACGCTGCGCCCGGCGGCGATGGCTTCGACCGCCGCGCGGGAAGGCTCGCCGCCATGCGCATCGGCGCAGGCCATCAGCATATCGGCGCGCTCGGCGGCTGAGGGGGCCGCGCCCGCGACGTGCAGACCGTGCGGGATGAGCGTGTATTCGAGTTCGAGAACCGCTTCGCCCAGCGCCTTGACCTGCGTGTCGGCGTCGCCGCTCCAGGCCGGTTCCGAGGCGGCCAGATCGAGTTCGGCCCCCTGCGCCTGGATGAGTTCGGCCAGCCGGTCGCGTTCGCTGTCCATCTCCTCGGGCGTGAGGCCGCGCCAGCGTTCGATCGACGCCTTCAGATCGACAAGGCCGCGATAAAGCCCGGCATTGGCGACCGGCGGCGTCAGATAAGAGATCAGCGTCGCGGCGGCTCGGCGCTTGGCGATCATACCCTCGGACGGGTTGTTGGCCGCGTAGAGATAGATGTTCGGAAGGTCGCCGATCAGCCTGTCGGGCCAGCAATCGGCGGACAGCGCGGTCTGCTTGCCGGGCATGAATTCCAGCGCGCCATGCGTGCCGAAATGCAGAACGGCGTGCGCGCCGAAATCCTCGCGGATATAGCGGTAGAAAGCGGAGAAAGCGTGCGTCGGCGAGAAGCCCTTCTCGAAGAGCAGCCGCATCGGGTCGCCTTCATAGCCGAAAGCGGGCTGCACGCCGACGAAGACATTGCCGAAATGCGCCCCGAGAATATGGATCGAGCCGCCGTCGCTCTGCTGACGGCCGGGGGCCGGTCCCCATTGCGCCTCGATCTGGCGCAGCCAGGGTTCGCGGCGGACGTGGTCGTCGGCGGGAACGCGCGCCGCGACATTGGCGAGCGCGCCATAGCGGTCGGCGTTGCCCTTGATGATGGCGTCGCGAAGCGCATCCACATTATCGGGACCTTCGACGGCATAGCCTTCGCGCTTCAACTCGGCCAGCGTGCGGTGAAGCGATTCGAAAACCGACAGATAGGCCGCGGTCCCCGTATTCCCGGCGTTCGGCGGGAAATTGAACAGCACGATGGCGAGCTTGCGTTCGGCGCGTTTTGCTTTCCGCAGCGCGATCAGCTTCTCGGCGCGGGCGGCGAGCATGTCGGCGCGCTCGGCGCAGACATGCATGTCACGGGCCTGGTCCGAGGTGAACGTGCAGCCGCGGGAACAGCCCGTACACTGAGCGTTCGCGGCGTCGGAACGCCCGCCATAGACCATCGAGCCCGTCGCGCCGTCCAGCTCGGGAATCGAGACCATGATCGTGCTCTCGACCGGCAACAGGCCGCGTTCGGACGCGCCCCATTGCTCCAGCGTCTGGAACTCGACGGGATGAGCGGCGATATAGGGAACGTCCAGAGCGGCCAGTGTTTCTGCTGCGGCGGCGGAGTCGTTGTAAGCCGGGCCGCCGACCAGCGAAAAGCCGGTGAGCGAGATCACCGCATCGACCGTGGCGCGGCCGTTCTTCATGAAGAATTGCTCGACGGCGGGGCGTGCGTCGAGGCCGGAGGCGAAAACCGGAACGACACGCAAGCCCCGAGCTTCGAGCGCCGCGATCACGCCGTCATAATGCCCGGTGTTCCCCGCGAGCACATAGGAGCGGAGCACGATCAGGCCGACCGTTCCCTTGCCGCCCGTTACCGGCAGATTTTCAATCCGGGCGCTGATCCTGCCGGCTGCGCGGGGGTGGTAGACGCCGACATCGGGATATTCGGACGGTGCTTTGGCCTTCAGCGCGCCGCGAAGCGCGCGGCGCTCCCCGTCGGCGTAGCGGTCGATGAGCGCGCGGACCATATTGGCGACGTTCTCTTCAGACCCCGCCAGCCAGTATTGCAGCGTCAGGAAATAGGCGCGCACGTCCTGCGCCGCGCCGGGGATGTATTTCAGGATCTGCGGCAGGCGACGGAGCATCGCCATCTGCTGCGCGCCGCCAGCCGTCACCTTGCCGCCGGCTTTGGGCTTCGGCTTGAGCTTCTTGAGAAATGCGAGCGCGCCTTTCTGCGAGCCGTCCATCGAAAAGCCGCCCATCCGCGTCAGGCGCATGATGTCCTTGGCGGACATGCAGCAGACGAGCGCGTCGCAGGCCTCGCGGCGGGCTTCGAGGGCCGGCTGTACCAGCTTAACGTGGTCGTCGACGAACATCATGGTGCAGATGATGATGTCGGCGGTTGCGATGTCCGAGATACAGCGGGCGAGGGCTGGCTCGTCGTCTCCGAACTCTGAGGCGGCGTGGAGCGCGATGGTCAGCCCCGGAATTTCGCGGCGCAGGGACGCTTCGGCGCGCCGCGTCGCGCTCGCCAGATGCGTGTCCAGCGTGACGATGACGACGCGCACCCGCGCCGCGTCAACGGCTGAAATGGGCTTTTGCATCGTACAGCGTCTCCAGATTGATGACGGCCAGGCCCTGCTCGCGGGCGTAGCTTTCGGTGTTCCGCCGCGCCTTGCCGCGCACGAAGAACGGGATCTTGCGCAGTTCGGTCTCGGCCTCGGCGTTCCAG
>CAYOUE010000242.1:0-3631 GCA_964407075.1 uncultured Hyphomicrobiaceae bacterium | reverse complement strand
ACATCCGCGCCCTTGGTGAAGATGCCGCCGCCGAGACGGGCGAAGATCGAGATGAGAGAAGCGCCGAAGCCAAGCGCCACCAGCGCGTCGATCACGGTGCGGTCTCCCGGAGAGTAGCCCGCTATGCCGGTCAGGATCGCGTAGTAGACGGCGACGGAAAGAAGCGCGAGACCCGCCACGAGCAAGCCCGTTACAGCGCCGGACTTGAAGGCGATCCCCAAACCTTCCGCAAGCCCTGTCGCCGAGGCCTGCGTGGTGCGGACGTTGGCGCGCACGGAAACATGCATCCCGATGAAGCCCGCCGCGCCGGACAGGACCGCCCCGATCAGAAAGCCGATGGCGACGGGAAAGGAGAGCAGGATCGTTATCAGCACGAAGATCGCCGCGCCGACTATGGCGATCGTGGTGTACTGCCGGCTCAGATAGGCCTGAGCGCCTTCCTGTATCGCGCCCGCAATTTCCTGCATCCGGGCGTTTCCGGCGTCGGCCGCCATCAGCGACCGGACCGCCCAGGCGCCGTATACGATAGACAAGGCGCCACAGGCAATGATTGCCCAAATCGAACTGCTCATCTTTATTCCCTCATTCCCTCGGATTGACGTCGACTCCACGCGCGGGAGGCGGTGACCGGCTTCAATTGTTTTGATGCCCGGGACGCGCCGCTCGTTCCTTTGTTTTTTGGTTTGCGCAAGGAATGCGGAGCCGCTTCCTAAGATACGGGCATGACCATAGGTAAGTCGGTTCCGTTCCGCAACAAAACCGTGCGTTTCTCTGTTGCTGATACAGGCTTTATGGTTATTTTCAACCGCTCAGATGGTCGTATCCTGCGGATTTGAAGGACAGCGGCTCGCCGTTCGCGCCGAGCAGGGAAAGACCGCCGCCGCCCTCGCTGAGCGCTCCGATCCGGGTCACGGGGACATGCGCCGCAGCGGCTTTTGCCTCGAAGGCGCTTTCGGCTTCGGGCGGGACCGCGGCGAGGATCTCGTAATCGTCGCCGCCGGTCAGGGCGGTTTCGAGATTTGCAGGGTCTGCGGCGATGACGGCGCGGGCCGCCTTGGAAAGCGGCGTGCGTGCGGCTTCGATCCGTCCTGATGCGCCTGACGCGCGGCAGAGGCGAGAAGCGTCGATGGCCAGCCCGTCCGATACATCCATGGCCGCGCTCGCATGAGCGCGAAGCGCTTCGCGCAGCGCAAGGCGCGGAACGGGGCGCAGATAGCGGTCAAGCAGGAAGCGGCGTGCGTCTGCATCGAGGGGCCAGCCAGCGGCGTCAGGGCCGCCCAGCCGCAAGCTGAGGCCGAGCGCTGCGTCGCCGATCGTTCCCGTGACGTAAAGAGTGTCGCCTGCGCGCCCGCCTCCCCGCTTCACCATGCGGCCCGCCGGCACCTCGCCGAAGGCGGTGATCGAGATCATGAGCGGGCCGTCTTTCGAGACTGCGGTGTCGCCGCCGCTCATGAGGATGCCAAACGCCTTCTGCGCCTCGGCAAGACCGGAGGCGAAATCCGCGATCCAGCCTTCGCCCGTTCCGCGCGGCATGACGAGCGCCAGGCTGTAGGCGAGCGGACGGGCAGCCTTCGCGGCCAGATCGGACACATTTACGGCGAGCGATTTGAACGCGACGCCGGCGGGCGCGTCGTCGGCGAAAAAATGCACGCCTGCAACCAGCGCGTCGGTCGTCACGACCAGTTCGGAACCGGCCTCATGCCTGATCGCTGCGGCGTCATCCAGTAGCCCGAACGCGCCGGGCAGGTCCTCGGCGAGCGGACGGAAATAGCGCGCTATGAGGCCGTGTTCCGTAAGTCCGGCAGGCTTGCCGCTATGGTCCTCTGGTTGCATCGGTGCGCGTCTGCATTTCTCCCGGCCGCACGTCGCGCGCGATGGCGTCGAGAATGCCGTTCACCACGCGCGGTTCGTCGCCTCCGAAAAAGGCGTGGGCGACGTCGAGATATTCATTGATGATGACCTTGAACGGAACGTCCCGCCTGTGCTGGAGTTCATAAGCCGCCGCCCTCAGGATCGCGCGCAGGATACTGTCGATGCGCGACAGGGTCCAGCCTTCCGCGAGATGCTTGGCGATCAGCGGGTCGATGGAAAGTTGCTCGCGGACTACCCCGAGGACCAGATCCTCGAAGAACGGCTCGTCCGCGCGGTCGTAATAGGCGCCTTCTACGTCATGTCCGAAATGATAGCGGATGAACTGCCGGATCACCGCCATGGCGTCGGTCTGCGCAACGTCCATCTGATACATGGCCTGCACAGCCGCAAGACGGGCGGTTCCGCGCGGCGTCATCGGCTTGCCGTCGCCTGCCGAGCGCGGGGGAAGGTCATTCAGAGCTGAAACCATGACATTCCATGTACACATTGATCATGCGCAGGCAAGCCCCTGCAGCGAAGGCGCCCTTGTTTCCTTCTTTTATGGCGGCTCTTTTCCAGGCTTGTGTCCGGTTTTCGACAGTGAGAATTCCGTTGCCCACGGGAACGCCGCTGGCTGAAGCTATCGACATCAGCGCACGCGCGGACTCGTTCGCGACGATATCGTAGTGCGAGGTTTCGCCGCGGATCACGCATCCGAGCGCGAGCGCGCCGTGAAAGCGCCATCGGGCGGCTCCGAAAGGCGTCAGCCCTGCCCGCACGGCGAAGGCCAGCGCCTGCGGGATCTCCAGCGCGCCGGGCACGGAGATACGCTCGAAACGTGCGCCCGCCTCCTCCAGCGCGGCGATTGCGCCGCCCGCCAGTTCCTCTGCGATGTCCTCGTAGAACCGGGCTTCGATTATCAGCACCGACGGCTTGAATCCGGCCATGACCGTCTACTCGATGGGCCGCCGGCCGACGATACGGATGCCGTAACCGTCAAGCCCGACAACCTTGGGAAGCGGTGAGTTGGAAAGAAGCTCGATCTCGCGGAAGCCGAGGTCGAGAAGGATCTGCGCACCGACGCCGTAATCCAGCAGCTTGTGCGAAGCGTCATGGGCGTGTTCCGCGAGATGCGCCTCTGCGCCTTCCGCGCGCAGGCGCGCCGAAATCGAGCCCGGCCGCCCGTCGCGGACGAGAACCAGCGCGCTGTGCTCCGCTTGTGCAAGCTGGCGCAGCGAGCGGTCGATCAATGAGCGGCGTTCGGTGCCCCCGCCAAGTCCGATGATGTCTTCCAGCAGATTGAGCGCGTGCATCCTCACAAGAACAGGCTTCGCAGGCGCGCCGGCGCCGCCCTTTACGAGCGCAATGTGCTCCTGCCCGTCCACGATGCTTTGATAGATCTTCAGGTCGAAAGGCGCGCCGTGAATGTCGTCAATGGATTTCTGCCCGATCACGCGCACCAGCCCGTCATGCTTGAGCCGGTAGGCGATAAGATCGGCGATGGTCCCGATCTTCACGCCGTGCCTCTGGGAGAAGGCGAGAAGGTCAGGCATCCGCGCCATCGTGCCGTCGTCGTTCATGATCTCGCAGATCACGCCTGCGGGATAAAGGCCTGCAAGCCGCGCGATGTCCACTGCGGTTTCCGTGTGTCCGGCGCGGACCAGCGCGCCGCCCGCCCGCGCGACGAGCGGAAAGACGTGGCCCGGCGAAACGATGTCGCGGTGCGTCTTGGCCGGGTCGATCGCGGCGCTTGCCATCGGCCCGGTGCCGATTTCCGTGC
>CAYOUE010000241.1:0-3659 GCA_964407075.1 uncultured Hyphomicrobiaceae bacterium | reverse complement strand
CTGAGGAGGCGGTTGCGCTGATCGTCAACGGTTTCGTCCGCGACGTGTTGCAGCAGCTTCCGATGGAGTTTCTCGCCGAAACGCAGAAGCTGATCGGAATTTCGCTGGATGGGAGCGTGGGGTGATGATGAAAAGCCCGCTCACCCGGCGCTGCGCATTCCGGATGAGGGGGCCCGAGCATTGACAGTGAAAGTTACGAAATGATCCTTCGCATATGGCATGGCTGGACGACGCCGGCGAACGCCGACACATATGAAAATCTTCTGCGGACGGAGATTTTTGCGGGCATCGCAGCCAAGGCCATTCCCGGCTATCAGGGCATCGAGTTGCTACGCCGCAATATCGGCGACGAAGTCGAGTTCGTCACCCAGATGCGTTTCGACAGCCTGCAATCGGTGAAGGACTTCCAGGGCGAGGATTACGAGGCGGCCTATGTGCCGGACAAGGCGCGGGCCGTGCTCGCAAGATTTGACGGGCGTTCGCAACATTACGAGCTGCGCGAGACGCTCCGCTATACGGATTGAGAAAGACAAGGACAGGAACGGGAATATCAATGCTTGAAATCAAGAATCTGCACGCTGAAATCGACGGCCAGCCTATCCTGCGCGGCCTCGACCTGACCGTGCCGAAAGGCGAGGTTCACGCGATCATGGGGCCGAACGGCTCCGGCAAGTCGACGCTCGCCTATGTGCTGGCCGGCAAGGAAGACTATGAAGTGACCGAAGGCGCGGTGAGCTGGAACGGCGAGGACCTGCTCGAAATGGAGCCGGACGAGCGCTCGCGGGCCGGCGTGTTCCTCGCGTTCCAGTATCCGATGGAGATCCCCGGCGTCGCTTCCTTAAACTTCCTGCGCACTGCGATCAACGCGCATCGCAAGGCGCGCGGCGAGGACGAGATCTCGACGCCCGATTTCATCAGACTCGTGAAGGAGAAGGCGGAAGCGCTGAGCATTCCGATGGACATGCTCAAGCGTCCGGTCAACACCGGCTTCTCCGGCGGCGAGAAGAAGCGTCACGAGATTCTCCAG
This sequence comes from uncultured Hyphomicrobiaceae bacterium, assembly GCA_964407075.1. Classification (GTDB taxonomy): domain Bacteria; phylum Pseudomonadota; class Alphaproteobacteria; order Rhizobiales; family Rhodomicrobiaceae; genus JAHQVI01. Next base: position 2,632 of record CAYOUE010000241.1, on the reverse strand, counting down.
ATGGCACTGCTGGAGCCGACGCTCTGCGTGCTCGACGAGACCGACTCGGGCCTCGATATCGACGCGGTGCGGATCGTCTCCGACGGCGTGAACGCGTTACGCTCGCCGGACCGGGCCTTTCTGCTCATCACCCATTATCAGCGCCTGCTCGACTATATCGTGCCCGACAAGGTGCATGTGATGGCTGGCGGGCGCATCGTGCGCTCAGGCGGCAAGGAGCTTGCGCTCGAACTCGAAAAATCCGGATACGCCGAATTCGGCGCGGACGCGGCGTGAGGGGAATGTAATGAATGTCGCAGCGGTAAAATTCGAAACGACCGCCGAAAGCGCCTCGGAGCAGATCGGCCAGTTCTACAAGGCGGCGTCCGGCAGCCTGCCCGGCGCCGGCTCGCCCCTCGGCGTGCTTCGGGCGAAGGCGATGGAATCCTTCTCCGCGCGCGGCCTGCCGAACCGGCGCATCGAGGAATGGAAGTATACGGACCTTCGCGCCCGGCTGACGCAGGCGTTTCCGCCCGCTGGGCGCGATGAAGATCCGCTGACGGACGATGAGCTGAACGCCGCCCTCGGCGCATTCGGCGGCCTCGCCCGCGGCAGCGCGCTCTTGATGGTCTTCGTCAACGGCACCTGCCGCACCGGTGCCGTGGACGCAGGAGGCGGGGCAGCCGTGATGCCGCTCTCCCGGGCGCTCGGCGAGCGGCCGGACTGGCTGTTTTCCCTGCTCGGTCAGGTCAACCGTCAGGAAAACGACCCGGTTATGGAGCTGAATACGGCCTTCATGACGGACGGCGTGACCTTGAATCTCCCGGCCGGAGCAGAACTGGCCAAGCCTCTGCATCTGCTGTTTCTCACCCGCGGGAATGCGCCGCATTCCGTGGCGGTCCGAAACGTGATCTCCGTCGAAGCGGGTGCGAAGGCGACGATCATCGAGCAGCATGTCACGCTCGGCAAAACGCCGTTCCAGACCAATTCGGTCACGGAACTGAGGATCGCCGACGGCGCGGAGGTCGAACACATCAAGCTGCAGGCGGAGAGCGCCGGCACGGCGCATCTGGCGAACTGGATGGTCGATCTGGGCGAGAAGTCCTCCTATCGCGGCGTGCATCTGGCCACCGGCGCGGCCCTGTCGCGGCATCAGGTCTTCATGCGCTTCAACGGCGACAAGGCGCGCGGCCATTATTACGGCGCGCAGCTTCTGCGGGACCGCCAGCACAACGACATGACGCTGGTGATCGATCATGATTCCGTCGGCTGCGAAAGCCGCGAGCATGTCAAGGCTGTGCTCGACAATCACGCGCGCGGCGTGTTCCAGGCCAAGGTGATCGTCCGCCCGGACGCGCAGCAGACGGACGGCCGGCAGATGGCGCAGTCGCTGCTCCTGTCCGACAATGCCGAGTTCGACGCCAAGCCGGAACTTGAAATCTACGCCGATGACGTGAAATGCAATCACGGCGCAACTTCCGGCGCGATCGACGGCGACCTGATGTTCTATCTGCGCGCCCGCGGCATACCGGAGGACGAGGCCAGGGCGCTGCTGATCGAGGCGTTCGCAGGCGAGATCATGGACCATGCCGCGCACGAAGGCGCGCGCGAGGCGCTGCTCGCGGTCATGCGGGGATGGCTTTTCCGGGAAGGATAACGGAGGCGGAGATGACGGCGGAAATCACAGCGTGCCCGGAGTTGTCGGCGGATGAAGCGGCCGAACTGATCGCCGACGGCCGCGCTGTCGTGATCGACGTCAGCCCGCGGCGGCGCTGGGCGAGCGGCCATCTTCCGGGCGCGATCAATCTCTGGCCGCCGGACTTCACCGAGGAGGACATTCCTGCGGAGAAGGACGCAACGCTGCTGTTCTACTGTTCGGACATGGGCGGCACGGCCAGCCGTTACGCCGCCCAGCGCGCGGTGAAAATGGGTTTCACGCATGTCTTCACCATGCCGGGCGGCCTCAGAAGCTGGATGGCCGCCGGACACAAGGCGATGGCGGGACGTTGAGGAGTTTGACAATGGCGGCAGACAGACGGATGGCGGACGGAGCGGCGGGACGGGTCCCGGCCTTCGATGTCGAAAGGATCCGCGCCGATTTTCCGATCCTGAAGCGCGAGATCTACGGCAAGCCGCTGGTCTATCTCGACAACGCCGCTTCCGCGCAGAAGCCGCAGGCGGTTCTCGATGCGATCCATCGCGCCTATGCGGAGGACTATTCCAACGTCCATCGCGGCCTGCATTTTCTAGCCAACGCTTCGACCGAGTCTTACGAGAATGCGCGCAAGACCGCCGCGCGCTTCCTGAACGCGGCCTCGGAAGAGGAGGTCGTGTTCACCAAGAACGCGACCGAGGCGATCAATCTTGTCGCGCAGTCCTTCGGCGGGATGCGGATCGGCGAGGGCGACGAGATCGTGCTGACGATCATGGAGCATCACTCCAACATCGTCCCGTGGCATTTTCACCGCGAGCGGCGCGGCGCGAAGCTGACATGGGTTCCGGTGACGGAGGACGGCGCATTCCGTATCGAGGATTTCGAGGCTGCGCTCACTCCCCGCACCAAAATGGTCGCCATCACCCATATGTCGAACGTGCTCGGCACGGTCGTGCCGGTGAAGGAGGTTGTGCGCATCGCGCATGAGCGCGGCATTCC
>CAYOUE010000240.1:0-3727 GCA_964407075.1 uncultured Hyphomicrobiaceae bacterium | reverse complement strand
GACAACCGGACGGGCCGGAAATTAACCCTTCGTTAACCATTATGAAGCGACAATTCGAATTAAATTGATTTGGTTTTCATCATCACGCGAATGGCGCACAAAAAGAATGCGTAAGAACGCGCCGGGCGATGATACCGGGATCCCGATGCCGACCGTATCGGGATATGCGGCGCAGGGGCACACTATGCGACATGGCGAAAGGCGCAACGGACCGAAAGCGTTTCGGGACCGTCCGTTTTCGCGTGTGCAGGCGGGAAAGCTCCGGCGCGCGCATGGAACGGAAGCCGAAAGGCTTCCAGTATCGCCGCGGAGAAACAGCCTGCGGGAGGTTTCGAAGCGGCACGAACCGTGATGGAGAAAATTTCGATGCTGAACAATGGGCTCAGGGCATGTGTGGAGCGTTCTCAACAGCATCAGGGTGCGGGGTCATCTCTCCTGAAGTGTCTTGCGGATCCGAAAAAGCCGTTGCGTCTCTTTTATCTGCATCCGCCGAGTCCTTGCGCGTAATCTCAGCGTTGTTCAATCTGAAGGATTGACAGAAGCAGGAAACCGGCCCGCGAGGCCGGTTTCTTCGTTCCGGAACCGGGTATGACTGCGCAGGCCGCTGCCGGAAGCCGAAAATGGTGGGCGGTGAGAGGGTCGAACTCCCGACATCCTCGGTGTAAACGAGGCGCTCTACCACTGAGCTAACCGCCCGCCGCGCCGGGACGGCGCAGGACCGCCGCAGATTATCAGATAATCGCGCCGGCACAAGCCGGAGGAGGACGCGGCGGACAGGCCGGTGCGCCGTGTATCGAGATCAGGTCCCCCTCACGGCGCCGGACCTTCAACCAGGATAGCCAGAGCGCTCGATCTTTTAGTCCAGGCATCGGATTTATCCGATCCCGGCTCAAGGCCGGGACAGGCAACCGCTTCGCACTTTTCGGTCCGATGCTCTAAACGTCACAAGCCGCCCAGGGGCTGAGCGGCTTGATCGAGTTCGTCGGAAAGCGCCAGAGCGCCAAGGCTAGGCAGCTTTGATATTATCTACAGCGATCTTGCCAGTCCGCGGGTCTTCACGCGTATCGAAGCTGACTTTCTGGCCTTCGTTCAGCGAAGGCATTCCTGCCCGCTCCAACGCAGTGGCATGAACGAACACGTCCTTGCCGCCATTGTCAGGCTGAATGAAGCCATAGCCCTTTTGCGTGTTGTAGAATTTTACGACACCGGTATTCATAAGTTGTCCTTACCAAGTATAGAAGTTGCATTTGGCAAACATGCAGATCGCCGCATATTTCCAGCCAAGTCTCGAAAATGGAGTAGGGATTTGCGCGTGCACCCTAGATCGTCCAGGTGTAACGGCCATATCGTCCGGCCCAAAGTCGATGAGCGCAATTTAAAGCTAACCGGCTGCGCTGACAAGTGTGGAAAAGCGATATTTGAAGAAAACAAAGCCTTAGTTGGTCAATGAACTCTCATTGAACTTGGAAAACTGCTTATAGAAGTTTAATTTTCCCGGAGGCAAAGGGCTTCGCCGCATCCGCCGGGCGCAATGTATGCAAAATCGCCGCGGCGAACAACATTGCGCACCATGCAAAATCCTCTCATCCGAAGGGAGTTCACATGACGATCCGCACGATTCTCATGACCGTCTGCATCTGGCTTGCGTCCGGCGCGGCCGCTATTGCAGGAAAAGCCGACGTCATCGGCGTGAAGGTCTCGAAGGAAGCAGGGGGAACCTACGCATTCGACGTCACGGTCCGGTCGGACGACACCGGCTGGGATAAATACGCGGATAAATGGGATGTCGTTGCACCCGACGGAACCGTGCTGGGCACGCGCACACTCCTGCATCCGCACGAAAACGAGCAGCCCTTTACACGAAGCCTGAGCGGCGTCCGGATCCCGGAAACCGTGTCGCGCGTGACCGTCCGCGCGCATGACAAGGTCGAGGGCTATGGCGGCGAGGAAATGACGGTCGATCTCCAGCAATGAGGGTTAACCTTACCCGCATTTAATCGCGCCTATTTTACACATCCGGCGATTTCACGTTATACATTCCGTTTGGATCGCCCGGGAGAGAACTATGCGCGTACTCGTTACGGGAGCTGGCGGCTTTATCGGAAAACGGTTGGTTCGGGCGCTCCTTGAAGAACCGGCGCTCAGCATCGAGGGCGAACGTCTCGAAAGAATCGACGAAATCGTTCTGACCGGCCGGTCTGGACGCGCCCTGTCCGGCCTGAACGATCCGCGGATCGTCTTGAAGACCGGCGATATTTCCGATCAGGCTTATCTGAAGACGCTGTTCGACAAGCGGATCGACAGCGTATTTCACCTGGCTTCGACCCTTCCGGCTGAAGCGGAAGAGGATTTCGAGAGCGGATTCGCCGTCAATTTCCACAGCACCGTCAACATGCTGGAACTGTGCCGGCTTCAGAACAACCGGCCGCGCTTCCTGTTCGCCGGCTGCATCGCGGCTTTCGGAGGCCCCCTGCCGGAGCGCGTCGGCGATTATCAGGCCCGCACGCCGCAGACCTCCTACGGCACGGCGAAGGCTATCGGCGAACTCCTGATCGACAATTACACGCGGCACGGCTTCATCGACGGGCGCAGCCTGCGCCTGCCTTTCGTCATCCCGCGTCCCGATCCGTTGCCCGGCTCGGTCTCCGACCGGATCGGCGCCATCATCCGCGAGCCGCTTCATGGACGCGACGTGCTGTGCCCTTTCAAGCCGGACACCTGCGTTCCCGTCATTTCGGTTCGCAACGCGGCGGTCTCGCTGATCCGCCTTCATCAGGTGCCGCCCGACCGCTTCGGGCATACCCGCGCCATGAACATGCCCGCCCTGACCGTTCTGATGGCCGAACTGGCCGACGCCGTCGAGGCGTTCGATCATCCGGGCGCGCGCGGCAAGGTGATCTGGGAAAGCGAAGACAGCATTCAGGACATGGTCGATTGCTGGCCTTCGGCGGTGCAGGCGGACGAAGCGCTGCGCCACGGCCTGAAGGCCGACGCCGGCATCGCGGACATAGTATCGGGCTTTTACGAGGAACTTGAACCTGTCAGCGCACCGCGCCGGCCGGTTTTCGCCGTCGTTTGAGACGGCGCCGGGCCGGAAGCTTCGCTTGACGCAAGGGACTCCCGGCCGCAGCGCTCAGGTCAAGTTACGTCAGGCTGGCCGCGCCTCGGCGGTTTCGGCGGCTTTCTTGACCGCTTTCTGGACCTTCTCGAAGGCGCGCACCTCGATCTGGCGGATGCGTTCGCGGCTGACGCCGAATTCGCCCGAAAGCTCTTCCAGCGTAAGCGGGTCGTCGGCGAGACGCCGGGCCACGAAAATGCGCTTTTCCCGGTCGCTCAGCTTGTTCATCGCCGCTTCCAGATAGCTGCGGCGATTGTCGAGTTCCTCCCGGTCGGCCAGCGCCGACTCCTGGTCGGTCTCCTCATCGACAAGCCAGTCCATCCATTCGCCGCCATCGGCGTCGGCCCGCAAGGGCGCATTCAGCGACGTATCGCCCGCAAGGCGGCGGTTCATCGAGATGACGTCTTCTTCCGGCACCGACAGCTTGGTGGCGATCGCCTTGACGTTGTCGGGATGCAGGTCGCCGTCATCCAGCGCCTGAAGCTGGCCTTTCAGCTTGCGCAGGTTGAAGAACAGCTTCTTCTGCGCTGCCGTCGTGCCCATCTTGACGAGGCTCCACGAACGCAGGATGTATTCCTGAATCGCCGCCTTGATCCACCACATCGCATA
>CAYOUE010000239.1:0-3761 GCA_964407075.1 uncultured Hyphomicrobiaceae bacterium | reverse complement strand
CAATCTGGACTTCGAGGAAGCCGCAAGGCTGCGCGACGAGGTCAAGCGGCTGAAGGAGGTCGAGCTGGCCGTGGCCGACGATCCGCTGGCGCGTCAGGCGGCGGTCGAGGAACGCTCCGGCGGCGGATCAGGTGGAGGCGGCCGGGGACGGACGCGCGTCAAAGCGGGACGCAAGCAAGACCCGATGTCCCGCCCGCATAAGCCAAGCCTGGATGAGATGGGGCCGCATAGTGAGCGGGTGGCGAGGCCGAGCAAATTGCATCATCGCAAAAAATAATTACCGGTTGAGGTAGCACTCACGTTGCGTTTAAAAAGTTCCTTTTTGGAACTTTCCTGTGAGAAAAACTCACAAATCATTAGTAAAGCAAAGGTTGATTTTGTAGGTACATTATGTACCTGCGGTGCAGGAAGCAGATATGGAGTCTGCCTCCTGCGGTCCGCGTTTACTGCGCAATACGGCGGGTGAGCATCGATATGACCAGTCTCACTCGCCATTTTTGCATATGCAAATAGACGCGAACAATGACGGCTTTATCAGCCATGTCATCGTCCTCGCTTGTTGCTGAACTTACGCACTACACGACATTAGCTATATCGTAACATTCTTAGTCTGACGGCTCATTTTACCGCCTATCCACAGAATGCAGCTGCCACTTGCCGTTTATTTATGCCCCTCCTCGTCCACATCGCCCCGGAAAACAAAGCCAACACCCTCCGCCGCAACGGCATCTCGCCGACGCGCTTGCGGCCCGACGCTGAGCGCCATCCCGAATTCGACCGGGTCGTGTGGGCGTTTCCGGTGCTGCCGAGCTATGTGCTGACGCATTCATGGTCGCGGGAGTTGAAGCGGTCGGGCGCCACAACGCTGGCGGCAGTCACCTTTCGTGTGCCGGACCGGGAGCCTGTCTTCGCGCGGCATTTCTCCGAAACGGCGCGGCTCATGTCGGCAGCGGAGGCGGTGGGGCTGATCGCGGCGATGGACGATCCGCGCGGGTTTGAAATCATGGTCCCGCGCCGGATTGCGCCGCGCGAGATCGTCGGTGTGCGGACATTGTCGAAGGCTGTCGGCTGGCGCTACTGGCCGGGCGCGAAAGGCAGGCCGATGACGACATGCGACTGCCCGGTCTGCATACCCCGCGGCGAGGTCAAGGCGAAGCGCTACCGCGAGCGGGTTTACAAGCGCATGGACGCGCTCGGCCTGCGGGAAGAGCTGTAAGTGACACTCCCTCTCCCATGGGGGGAGGTCGGAACGCGAATGCGTTCCGGGTGAGGGGATTTGCCGTTAGCGATCAATATCGCAACCCCTCACCCCGGCCCTCTGCCCCGGGAGAGGAAGAAGTTGGATCGTCGAGGCGTTCAAACTGCAACCTTGCCGGCATCATCAGCGCACGCGCCGTACTCCACCTCGATGGTGGCGTGGGCGACGCCGAATTTTTCCTTCAGGCGGCGATGACGAACAGCGCCAGCCCGTTGGCGAAGGCGATCAGGATCGAGAAGCGGTCGTAGCCGTAGGAACGCTTCCAGTCCGCAGGGCGGCGCGCAAGGCGAAAACCGTACCAGGCGAGGGCAAGGCTGGCGAAGTCGGTCAGCATGTGGCCGGCGCCGGCAAGCGGGGCCAGCGATCCGGAGATCAGCCCGCCCGCCACTTCAGCCAGCATGAACGCGCCGGTCAGCAGCGCGGCGATGCCGATGCGCCTTTCGCTCGATTCATGGGCGTGGCTGTGCTGAGCAGCCCCCGCACAGTGGGAATGATCGCGCATATGATGCAGCTTATGACTTTGCCCGGCTTCCCCAAGCAGGAAAACGCCGCACCGCGCGCAGCCCGGATATCCCAGCGCTGCATCCGGTTCCCGATGCCTTATTTGCAGCTATCGCCCCAGAAGGCGGTGTATTCCCGGCCGGACTTGTCGGCGTGCTTCAGGAAGACCTCGGGGCTGCGGTAGGGCTGGACGCGGCAGTAAAGATTGCCGCCGATATTGGTCTTGCAGCTTTCGGCGCGGAATGTCAGCCCGCGCTCGGCCCTGCGGACCCAGACGTCGCCATGCGCGACGACCGCGATGACCGTCGGCTCGATGACCCGGCGGCATTCTTCGGCCATGGCGGCGGGCATGAACAGCGTCAGCGCACCGAACGCTGCAAGAACCGTCTTCATATCGCACCTCTACGCATCACCTGACAGACGCCCCGCGCGGGACAGGGCCAGCTTAACGCCATGAGGCCGTCAGGGAATACGCAATGTTACGGAGGTCGCGCCGTTGCGCGGGGGCGGCCGAATTCAGGCGGCGCAGCCATGTCCCCTTTTTTTCTTTACACACGCTCCCATGCATAATAACGGTTGCCATTTTTCGGAGTCTGCAGGCAGTGTAGCGGTAAAAAACAGACGTCTGAAAATAACAGGATACTTGATTATTTAATAAAATTCGAAACTAGAGAAAATTTTATAAAGCAAATCGAAATTGTTTTATTAATTGGTGATGGAGGTGAACTGCATGAACAAGTCAAAAACCCATTGAAGAAAGCAGGCTGCAAAATGCTGATCGACTGTCAAGAGATCAACCTTGAACCCTTATAAGGAATGACTGAACAATGATGCTCGTCCGTTCTCACGTTGCACAAAGCCCGATCGAAGGACTGGGCGTATACGCTGCGGAATTCATCCCCGCGGGAACGCTGATCTGGAAGCTCAACCCCGACTTCATCGCCACCTTCTCCCGCAGCAATCTCGGCGATCTGCCTGCCCATATTCAGGAATTCGTGGAGAAATATTCCTTCCCCGACTTCGACAACACCGACCTGCTCTATGTCGAACTCGACAATGGCCGGTTCATGAACCACAGCGAGGCGCCGAACACGGATTTCACAGCCTTCAGCGAAGGCTATGCAACCCGCGACATCGCCGAGGGCGAGGAGATCACCTGCAACTATTACGAGTTCGATTCGACCTTCAAGGGCTTCGACAGCCACGCGCCGCGCGCGCAGAACGGACATGCGGCCGGAAACGGCCTGTGGCTTAACGCAGGCTGACAGCGCAATCCGGGCCGGCCGCCACCGAGCCGGGGCGGCCGGCTTACCCTTGCAGATCGGCGCCGACCCTGCCGCCGGCCCCGAGCGCGGAAAAGACCGTCCGCACGATGCCGGAAGCGTCCAGCCCGGCGAGTTCGTACATCTTCTCCGGCTTGTCCTGGTCGATGAAGATGTCGGGAAGGGTCATCGTCCGGATCTTCAGCCCTGAATCGAGCATCCCCTCGCCAGCAAGGAAATGAAGCACATGCGCGCCGAAGCCGCCGGCCGCGCCTTCCTCGATGGTGACGACCACCTCGTGATGGCGCGCCAGTTGCCGTATCAGATCGTGATCGAGCGGCTTGGCGAAACGGGCGTCGGCCACCGTCGCCGACAATCCGCGCGCCGAGAGCTGTTCCGCCGCATCGAGACACTCGCCCAGCCGCGCCCCGAAGGACAAAAGCGCAACGCTCGTCCCCTCCCGGACGATCCGTCCGCGCCCGATCTCGAGCGGAACGCCACGCTCCGGCATTTCCACCCCCAGCCCTTCCCCGCGCGGATAGCGGAAAGCGCATGGCCGGTCGTCGATGGCGACCGCAGTCGCCACCATGTGCTTCAACTCCGCCTCGTCCGCCGCCGCCATGACGACGAAGCCCGGCAGACAGCCGAGATAGGCGACGTCGAAGGATCCGGCATGGGTCGGCCCGTCAGCGCCGACAAGCCCGGCCCGGTCGATGGCGAAGCGCACCGGCAGGCGCTGG
>CAYOUE010000238.1:0-3772 GCA_964407075.1 uncultured Hyphomicrobiaceae bacterium | reverse complement strand
GGGCCTTCGCGGCCGCGTCAAGCAGCAACGCGTAGGGGCAGCAGCCTCCGCTTACCGTTGATCGTTCGCCGTCCGTCATCGATCAACAGTCTGATGTTGCGATACAGACGTGTGACATCGGTCGCGCCGAAGCCCAGGCGCGGTTTAATATCTTGCTTGGGGCCGCTCATGGCAGCGAACAGTTGACCCAAATCCTTCTCAAGGTCAGCAACGCTTTTGAAGGCCGTCAGCTTTTCTGTTGCCTCCTCAATCGCTTCACCGATCTCGTCGAGATCAGCCTGGTCTATGCCGGAGAAGGCCTCTTCGATGAGCGGGCGCAGCGGCGATCTCCGCCACGCTGCAAGGTCGCCCTCCGCATCGCGTAGCGCAGGCAGCAAGTCCATCGTCAGACGACGGCGTAGGTCTTGCCCGAAGCGTTTGGTTTCGCTCTCACCTCCATAGCAGATAAACTCCAGATCATCGTCCGAAGCCGGTGCGTGACCGAGTCCGGGACGTGCGCGACACTCATAGGTCAGGCGGACAGTGTCCGGATCGTCATCGAGGCGGAAATCGGTGAGAAGGGCCAGGATGTCGAGGTCGGTGTCGAATTCTTCGATCTCGACACTGATCAGTATTTTGTCCTCTTCGTCAGGACCATCAAGGCCATCCCAGAAGTCCGATAGGCCGAGCTCCCTGGCAGTGTCGGGCAACGAAGGGTCAAACAGCAGTCTGAGAGCATACATCAGGTTGCTCTTGCCGACCTTGTTCTCGCCGACCACAACGACATTCCCGGCGAGGGTCGCATCCAGTTTGGAAAAGTTGCGAAAGTTCTCAATTGTTATCCGCGACAGATGCATCGAAGCCCACCTCGTCAGTACTCATTGTTTCAGCATAGACGCGTTCGATCCGCGCCGTCTCATTTTCTGTCAATGCCATGAACTCGTTGTCTCGCGCACGACGTGAAAGTCTTCCGCCGTTCTGTTGCAGGAAGCGGAACAGAAGATCGATGGTGCGCTCGGGCATTTCGACGATGGATTCGACCTGGCTGCGGAAGGCATCGTAGTTGCGCAGGAAGGCCGTCTCGGACGGCAGGTCTTCTTCGATCGTCTTCTGGACGCAGGCATAGAGGAACTCTGCGTGCGGTGTCGCATCGAAGAAGCGATAGAAGTCAGCCGTGTCGTTCAAGACGCGCACGTTGTACTTGTCCGTCGGTTCCCATTCGATCAGCGGCAGCAGCCGCGCCGAATAGCTTTCGAGCACGGTCCTGTATTCATCGATGCGCTCTAGGATCGCTGCTGAAACAGGGAAGACGACTCCAGGCGGGTTGAAGCCGCGTTCGGCCAGAACATGGTGGATCAGGTAGCGGTGTAGCCTGCCGTTCCCGTCCTCGAACGGGTGGATATAGACAAAGCCGAACGCGAGGATCGCAGCGGCCACGACAGGATCGACCTGCCGCGCCGCGCCCTGGTCAAACGCGATCATGCCGTCGGTCAGTGACGGCAGGTCCTGATGGCGCGCACTGATATGGTCAGGCAAGGGCATCCGCGTTTCGCGGTCATGCTCGCCGACAAAGCCGCCTTCGTCACGGAATCCAAGCTTGATGAAGCGCGCATCGCCGATGACGATCCGCTGAAGCCGCAGCAGTTCATCATGATCAAGCGGCTGGCGACCGGCTTCACCGATGGCGCGGCCCCAGCGCTGGATGCGGTCTTGCGGCGGGCGCTCGCCTTCAATGGCGTAGCTTGAGCGCGAGTCCTTCAGCAGCAGGAATGCCGCCGTGCGCGCGAGCAGGTCACGCGGGACATCGGCAACGACCGCGCGGGCGCGCCCCGGCAGGTCCATCGCCAGGAATTCTTCGAGCCTGGGCGTACGGAAGACCAGCGGGCAGAACTCTCTTGTGCCCGGCAGATTGTTCTTCACGCGGTAGCGGGCGGCGCTCTCTCCCTCGGGCGCAAACTGCTGCTCCGGATCGACAACGGCAACGTAGCGGCCACCTTCGGCATCAGGCAGGTCGAGCTGCTCGCCGGTCAGCCATTCGTACAAGAACCAGATGCGCCGTGCATAGTTGCCCGTCGGCTTGTTGCGCACGATCTCTGCGATGTCTTCGGGGCCGGTGGCCGCGAACAGCCTCTTGAGGACGGCCAGATCGAGCCCTTCATACTTGAGGGCGAAGGTGAGGTGACCATCGAGGTCTGCGCTCGGGGCATGGCGCGGTGTCATGATGCGCCAGGCGTCATCTTCGACGATGCGGTGGTGACTTCCCGTTGCGGACAGCTTGCGGGGCAGCGGGACTGCCAGGGCATAGGCATCGATCAGGGCGCCGTACCCTGCGAGGGTCGCCGTCTCAGGCAGGCGACGTTCCTGAAAAACGTTCCTTGGCCCTGAAAACTGTCTCTGCTGCCCGGCCGGCATGAATATTGTCCCTTCGTCGTGAATTTTGTTCCGGAGGCTGTATCTCCGTGAATTTTGATTCTACCACATGAAAAACGTATCTGAAAAGTGAATTCTTGTGAAAAATGATCCTTCGATGCTTTGGGGCTGCCAGAGCGCTCCTTCCGCCTTCGTCCCTGAGGTCTGACGCTTTGTCTGGCCGGACGCGCCGTCCGGTCAACGGGCTGCCCGCGCCAGCCTGCGCCTTTGGCTCCGGCCCGTGTTGCCCGTGCCCCCGCAAGGGCGGGTGACCGGTCGGCTTATTCGTCCGGCCCTCTTCTTTCGCGTCCTCAGGGACTTACAGCGAAAGGAGAACATCATGACGACCCACGACACACAGCGGCAGGACATCTACAGCCGCATCACCGATCAGATCATCGCCCATCTGGAGAAGGGCGTGAAACCCTGGACCCAGCCCTGGAAAGCAGCCCACGCCGCCGGTCCTGTCACCCGGCCGCTCCGCTTCAACGGCGAGCCCTACAGCGGCATCAACATCCTGACCCTCTGGGCATCTGCCACGGAACGCAGCTTTGCCGCCCCGATCTGGATGACCTTCCGGCAGGCCCGCGAGCTTGGCGGTCATGTCCGCAAGGGCGAGAAAGGCTCTCCCGTCGTCTACGCCAACACCATCCAGCGCACCGAGCTCGACGAGAAGTCCGGCGACGAGCTCGATGTCACCATCCCCTTCATGAAAGGCTACACCGTCTTCAACGTCGACCAGATCGAAGACCTGCCCGCGCACTATTACGCCATCGCCGACGGCGCCGTGAATCCCGACGAACGCGATGCCCGTTCCGAGGCCTTCTTTGCCGCCACCGGTGCGCGCATCCTGACCGGCGGCAATGCCGCCTTCTACCGTCCGGCGTCCGACCACATCCAGATGCCGCTGTTCGAGTCCTTCTTCGATGCGCAAGGCTACTACGCTACGCTCGCCCATGAATGCATCCACTGGACCCGTCATCCGTCGCGGCTCGATCGCAGCTTCGAGCAGCAGCGCTTCGGCGATACCGGCTACGCCAAGGAAGAACTCGTTGCCTTATCTCGACAGTCTGCACCGTCGTCGCAGACCTCCTTGCTGACGGGACGCAGGCTGTCCACAGGCCGGCCGCAGCGCTCCCACAAAGCTGGCGGCGGCCGGCCTGTGGGCAGGCGTCGGGCGGGGCGGCGTCGGGAATCGCGTGCGCTGCGCCCCTCTTCTGATAGGCAGGGTCCATGGGCACGCCGGCCTCCCCGTCGAGGATCACCGTGCGGGAGCGTCGGGCGGCCAGCGGCCTCGACGCCGACGTGCCCGTCATTCTGTCTGACGGGGCGGTCTACGACGCGGGCCTCGACCGGTTTCTGCTCGACCTGCCGCTCCATGGCG
>CAYOUE010000237.1:0-3783 GCA_964407075.1 uncultured Hyphomicrobiaceae bacterium | reverse complement strand
GATGATGACGCCGAGAAAGATCCTGCTGCCCGTGTCGCTGAGATTGAAGAGCGTACGCGTCATCATGCCTCGACCGCCCTCCCCTTCAGCGCGAACAGGCCGCGCGGCCGCTTCTGTATGAACAGGATCAGCAGCACCAGAATGAAGATCTTCGCAAGGACCGCACCCGCGAACGGCTCCAGCATCTTGTTGGTGATGCCGAGCGCAAAGGCGGAGACCAGCGTTCCCCAGAGATTGCCGACGCCGCCGAACACGACCACAAGGAAACTGTCGACGATATAGCTTTGCCCGAGGTTGGGCGACACGTTGTCGATCTGGCTGAGAGCAACGCCCGCAATGCCAGCAATGCCGGACCCGAGGCCGAAGGTCATGGCGTCGACATAGCCGGTGCGTATGCCCATCGAGGCCGCCATGCGCCGGTTCTGTGTGACGGCGCGCATCTGCAGTCCCAGCCGTGTCATCTTCAGAATCATCAGCAGCATGGCGAAGACGAACAGCGTGAAGACGATGATCCACAGGCGGTTATAGGTGATAGCGAGGCCGAGGAAATCGAAGCCGCCCTGCATGTAGGACGGCGCGCTCACATCGCGGTTGGTAGGGCCGAAGATCGTGCGCACCGTCTGCTGCAGGATCAGGCTGACGCCCCATGTCGCGAGCAGCGTTTCCAGCGGACGGCCGTAGAGGAAGCGGATGACGCCGCGCTCGATGGCGACGCCGATCGCACCGGCGACGAGGAACGCGGCGGGCACGGCAATGGGCAGCGATAGATCGAACGCGCCGGGCGCATGGGCGCGGAAAATTTCCTGCACGACGAATGTGGTATAGGCGCCGATCATCACCATCTCGCCATGCGCCATGTTGATGACGCCCATCACGCCGAAGGTGATGGCGAGGCCTATGGCGGCAAGCAGCAGCACCGAGCCGAGCGACAGGCCGTACCAGACGTTCTGGACCTGCTGGATCGCAGCCAACCGCTTCTCGATGGCCGTTATCGACGACTGCGCCGCCTCTCGCACCTGTTCATGCGGAGACTGCAGACCTGCCTGAAGCGCAGCTATGGCGTCCTGGTCCCCGCGCTGACCGAGTATTTCCACTGCGTTGAGCAAGCCCTGCGCATCGCCCCGCCCGCTGGCCAGAACGATGGCCGCCATTGCTTCCTCGAAGAGCTTGCGGACAGCCGGATCGATTTCATCTTGTAGCAGCCGTTCGAGCACCGGAAGCGCGCTCGCATCGCGTGCACTGAAAACCGCCTGCGCAGCGGCAAGCCGGGCCGAGGCGTCGGGCGAACGCAATCGCAGAGTTCCTACGGCGGCGTTAACCGCGCCGCGCACCCTGTTGTTGATGCGTACGCCGATGAGATTTGCGGGGCGGCCGGAAAGCGCCCGGCCGGTGAGAAAATCGTGATAGGCGGCGCCGTCGCGATAGGCGCCGGTCGTTCCCTGCTCGTCCACATAGACCTGGCGGCTGCTCAGCGCGTTCAGGATTTTCGCGGCGTGATCCGCGCCGGAGCCGGCGACAAGATCGATGCCCCGGAGCGTGCCGTCGAAGGATCCCCCGGAAAAGGCTCCGAGCGCTTCAGCAAGCGCTGGATTGCCTGCGTTCTGTTGCGCCCACGCGCTGACGGAGCAGACCATCAGGGCGATAAAGGTGGCAATCCGCCATCTCGACAAGACTGGCATGGAGGCTTTCTCTCGCCGCAGCATTTTCGAAAACGGAGCCGGCCATGCGGATGGACCGCCGGCTCCGGGCAGGCCTCAGGTCAACTCATACGCCGCCGCAACTGTTCGTCGCGGTGTTGTAGTTGCCACACTTCTTTTCGACCCAGTCGGCGACGAGGTCTTTCGATTCGGGCAGGAAGTCCGACCATGCGTCGCCGGGCACAAGCCCGTCGGTTCTGGAGACGACGTCGAACTGGCCATCTTCGAGGATCTCGCCGATCAGCACTGGCTTGGTGATGTGATGGTTGGGGAGCATCGTGGAAACGCCGCCGGTCAGGTTCGGCGTCTCGATGCCGGGCAAAGCTTCGATCACGGCGTCAGGATTGGTCGTGCCGGCTTTCTCGACGGCCTTCACCCACATGTTGAAGCCGATGTAATGCGCTTCCATCGGGTCGTTGGTCACGCGCTTGTCGTCGCCGATGAAGGCCTTCCATGTGGCGATGAATTCGGCGTTCTCGGGCGTATCGACAGACTGGAAGTAATTCCACGCCGCCAGATGACCGACGAGGTTGGAGGTGTCGAGGCCGGCCAGTTCCTCTTCGCCGACCGAGAAGGCGACGACGGGAATGTCCGTCGCGGCGACTCCCTGGTTGGCGAGTTCCTTGTAGAACGGCACGTTGGCGTCGCCGTTGATGGTGGAGACCACGGCGGTCTTCTTGCCCGACGAGCCGAAGGTCTTGATCTCGGAGACGATGGTCTGCCAGTCGGAGTGTCCGAACGGCGTATAGTTTATCATGATGTCTTCATCCGCGACGCCCTTGGACTTCAGATAGGCTTCCAGGATCTTGTTGGTCGTGCGCGGATAGACGTAGTCCGTGCCGGCGAGCACCCAGCGCTCGACCGAACCGCCTTCTTCGCTCATCAGGTAATCGACGGCAGGGATGGCCTGCTGGTTGGGAGCCGCGCCGGTATAGAAGACATTACGCTCCGACTCCTCGCCCTCATATTGAACGGGGTAGAACAGGATCGAGTTCAACTCCTTGAAGACCGGCAGCACGGATTTACGCGAAACCGAGGTCCAGCAGCCGAAGACCGCAGCGACCTGTTCCTGCGTAATCAGTTCGCGGGCCTTTTCCGCAAAGAGCGGCCAGTTCGAGGCCGGATCGACGACGACCGGCTCCAGTTGCTTGCCGAGCAGACCGCCCTTCTTGTTCTGCTCCTCGATCAGCATGAGCATGACGTCTTTGAGCGTGGTTTCTGAAATCGCCATCGTTCCGGACAATGAATGAAGTATGCCGACCTTGATGGTGTCCTGGGCCGATGCAGGCGCTCCGAGGCTTGCTGACAGCGTCAATGCCAGGGCCGATGCGAGCACGGTTCGCCGAGTGAATGCCATTGTTGTTCTCCGACAGTTTGTTACACCGGAATGACAAGACGCAAACGGCGTGCCAGCCGCTATTTGCTGCGGCGCGGGACTACGATTTCTCGCATTTGCGAAGGGGAATCAGTCTTCAACCGGCTGCCGCATTCCGTGGCCCGGAGAGCGGAATGCAATGGCGGCGAACCCGATCAGCATATTTTTTCATCAGCGCGAGTTGTGCTGGCTCGTTTTTCATCATCAGGACGCTGCGGATGGTGTAAAGACAAGGCGCAGCTTGCGGTCGTTGGCGATTTATTGTACCCGTTCGGCCATGAGCATCATGCCTTGCGCGATCAGGATTATACGAATTTGCGGCCCGGCCGCCTGAGGGCGCCGGGTAAGCAATTTTCGACGTTTGCTTCTGTTTCGAGGACCAGGTCGTTCAGACCCGATCACCAAGGATTGCTTTTCCATGCAAGAGTTGAAAAAGGCGGCTGCTCCGAAAAGCGGCAAGCCGTCCGCCGCCGCGAAGCCGGTCGAGACCGCCGCCGGCCGCGACTGGAGCGAGACGCTTTTCCTCCCCAAGACCGATTTCCCGATGAAGGCGGGGCTGCCCCAGCTTGAACCCAAGCTGCTGGAGCGCTGGGAGAAGATCAGGCTGTTCAAGCAGCTCCGCAAGGCCGCCAAGGGGCGCGAGAAATTCATCCTGCATGACGGCCCGCCCTACGCCAACGGCAACATCCATATCGGCCACGCCCTCAACAA
>CAYOUE010000236.1:0-3811 GCA_964407075.1 uncultured Hyphomicrobiaceae bacterium | reverse complement strand
TGCTCGTCAACGGCGAGTGCGTCTGCCGCCGCGGCCGGGTGTGGGACGGCAAGAGCTGCGTGCGTCCGCAACCGACCTGCACGGGCGGCCGCGTCCTCCGCAACGGCGAATGCGTCTGCCGTGGCAACCTGGTGTGGAATGGCCAGCGCTGCGTGCGTCCGACACCGCAGTGCACAGGTGGCCGCGTCCTCGTAAGAGGCAACTGCGTCTGCCGCGGTAGCCTGGTGTGGAACGGCAAGAGCTGCGTGCGCCGGCCGACGCCGCAACTGCGGGTACCGGAGACGCGTCCGCAGCCGCAACTGCGGGTGCCGCCTCAGTTGTTGAACCCGAACAGGAGCAACAACGTCCGATAAGTGCAGCGGGGCCGGCTCAGGCCGGCCCCGTCCGCAGAGCACAGGCATTCGGTCGATCCCGCCCAAGGCGATCGAGTTCAAAACTTAGGCTGCAACGGCCGATCTGACGCAATTTTCATCAACCTCCCTCCCTCACATTCAACAGAAAAAGTCATAAAATACAGTATGTTGCCTGCATTATCGGCTTGGCCCAATTCATGCATACAGTCTTGTATGCATGAAACATGTGCATATGGGACCACTGACCGAAAGGGCAATCGCTATGGATCGCCGAACTTTTCTGACCGGAACAGGCGCGCTCGGCCTGAGCGCCGGGCTTCTTCCCTATCTGAAATATTCCGCCGCATGGGCGCAGGCTGCCGACACCGCCGTGATCGCCATCGGCAACACGATCAACAGCCTGGACATTCACCGGACCGGCACGAACCGTCCGAGTTACCAGGTGACGATCAACGTCTACGACCGTCTCGTCCGCTTCGGCACGAAAACGCTGCCTGACGGCGCTGTCGTCTACGATTATTCCAAACTCGAAGGCGAGCTTGCCGAAAGCTGGGAAGTGGCCGAGGACGGCATGTCGGTCACGTTCAAGCTGAAGGACGCGACCTTCTGGGACGGGACGCCCGTTACCGCCGAGGACGTGAAATGGTCGTTCGACCGCTCGCTGGCGCTGGGCGGCTTCCCGGCGGTTCAGATGAAGGCAGGCTCGCTTGAGAAACCGGAGCAGTTCGTCGTCGTTGACGAAAAGACCTTCCGCGTCGATTTCATCCGCAAGTCCAAGCTCACCATCCCAGATCTCGCCGTGCCGGTGCCATGCGTGATGAATTCGAAGACCGGCAAGGCGAACGCTACCGAAAAAGATCCGTGGGCGACGGAATATTTCCATCGCACGCCGGATGGCTCGGGCGCCTACAAGGTCGCGCGCTGGGATCCCGGCCAGCAGGTCGTCTACGAACGCAACGACGACTGGAAGGGCGGCCCGCTCCCGGCCATCCGCAGGGTCATCATCCGCGAAATCCCGAGCGTCGCGACGCGCCGGGCGCTCATCGAGCGCGGCGACATCCATGTCGCCTTCGATATTCCGGCGAAAGACGCCAAGGAGATCGCGGAAAGCGGCGCGGCCCTGGTCGCGGGCGCGCCGATCGACAATTGCCTGCATGTGCTCTGCCCGAATCTGACCTTCGAGCCGTTCAAGGACAAGCGCGTCCGTCAGGCCATCGCCTACGCGATCCCTTACGAGCAGCTTCTCGAACAGGCCGCTTACGGGCGCGGCAAGCCGATGTGGGGCGGCGCGGCGGCTGAGCCGGCGGACATCTCATGGCCGCAGCCCTTCCCCTATGCGACCGACTATGACAAGGCGAAGGAACTGCTTGCCCAGACCGATTACAAGGACGGCTTTGAAGTCCCGCTGTCCTTCGACCTCGGCACGGCAGAGTGGGGCGAGCCGGCCGCGCTGCTCATCCAGGAGGGACTGGGGAAAATCGGCATCAACGCGACGCTCGACAAGATCCCCGGCGCGAACTGGCGCACCGTGGCGCTCGTCGAGAAGAAGCTGCCGCTGCATCTGGAAAACTTCGGCGGCTGGCTGAACACGCCCTGCTACTACTTCTTCTGGGCGTATATCGAGGGCAATCTGTTCAATTCCTCCAACTACGCCGATGCGGAGATGGCCAAGCTCGTCGAAGAGACGCTGCACATGCCGCAGGACGATCCGGAATACGCCCCGAAAATCAAACGCATGATCGCCAAGGCGTTCGACGACGTTCCGCGCATTCCGCTCTATCAGCCCTATCTCGACAGCGCCATGCGCAAGGACGTCGCCGGCTATTCGAGCTGGTATCACCGGCAGCCCGATGTCCGGCTTCTGAAGTTCGCGGAGGCTTGACGACAACGGCAATCGCGCACGGCCCCGCATTCATCCGGGGCCGTGCGGAGCAGGCAGAGCGTCGGCTCCGATTGTTCATGACCAGCAAGCTGAGAGGTTGAAGCCATGCAGGGACGCGGCAAGGCCGCCATCATTGCAGGACGTCTGTTGCAGGCGGTTCCCGCCCTGATCGGCATCATCATCGTGACGTTTCTGTTGACGCGCGCTCTGCCAGGAGATCCGGCGGCCTATTTCGCCGGACCTGCGGCGGATGAGGACTCGATCGCGGAAATCCGCAGGCAGCTCGGCCTGGACCGTAGCCTGCCGGAGCAGTTCCTGTTCTATCTCGGCGACCTGGCGACGGGAAATCTCGGCCAGTCCATCTCGACCGGCCAGCCCGTTGCGCAGGAACTGCTCTCCCGGCTTCCCGCCTCGCTGGAGCTGACCATTTTCGCGCTTCTCCTCTCCGCGCTCGTCGCCATGCCGCTCGGCATTCTCGCCGCGACGCGGCCCAATAGCTGGATCGATCACGCCTGCCGCTTCATCACCACCGCCGGCGTGAGCCTGCCGACCTTCTTCACCGGCCTGGTGCTGATCTATGTCTTCTATTACCTGCTGAACTGGTCGCCCGCGCCGATCGGGCGGCTGAACATCATGTTTCTGCCGCCGCCGCATGTGACGGGCTTTTTCACCATCGACGCGCTCATCGACGGCGACTTCGAAACCTTCCGCGCTGCGCTCGGCCAGCTCATCCTGCCTGCAACGGCGCTCGGCCTGTTCACGCTCGCCCCGCTCGCCCGCATGACCCGCGCCTCGATGCTTCAGGTGCTCGGTTCCGATTTCGTGCGCACCGCGCGGGCGGCGGGCCTGTCGGGCCGGAAAGTACTTTTGACCTACGCGTTCCGCAATGCGCTGCTGCCGGTCATCACCACGCTCGGCATGGTGTTCTCCTTCACGCTCGGAGCCAACGTGCTCGTCGAGAAGGTGTTCGCCTGGCCGGGCATCGGCTCCTACGCCATCGAGGCGCTCGTCGTATCCGACTACGCCGCGGTGCAGGGCTTCGTGCTGGCGATGGCGGTGCTGTTCGTGGCGCTCAATCTCGTCATCGACCTCGCATACACGCTGATCGACCCGCGCGTCGGGATGGAGGGCTGACATGGCCGTGCAGGATATGACGTCGCCGGAAAGGCCGCAACGGAGCTGGCTGTCTCACGCAGGCTTCGTGCTGACCTCGAACCCGATCACTCTGCTCGCATTCATCCTCTTTGCGATCATCCTGTTCGCGGCGGTGTTCGGGCCGGCGCTCGTGCCTTACGATCCGCTGGCAACCAATGCGGCCTCGGCCTTGCAGCCGCCCTCCTGGACGCACTGGTTCGGGACCGACCAGCTGGGCCGCGACGTGTTCTCGCGCGTGATCGTCGCGGCCCGGCTCGACCTTGCCATTTCGGTCGCAGCCGTCGCGCTCTCATTCGTGGCAGGATCGTTCCTCGGCGCGATGGCGGGTTATTTCGGCGGCTGGACCGACAGGCTTGTCGGCCGCTTCGTCGATACGATCATGGCCTTTCCGCTGTTCGTGCTGGCGATGGGGATCGTGGCC
>CAYOUE010000235.1:0-3828 GCA_964407075.1 uncultured Hyphomicrobiaceae bacterium | reverse complement strand
CTGGTCCATGAACTGCGAGAGCTGCGAGGAGCCGAAGAATTCGCGCACGGCTGCCGAAGCGGGCTTGGCGTTGATGAGGTCCTGCGGCATCACCGTGTCGATATCGACCGACGACATACGCTCCTTTATCGCCCGCTCCATGCGCAGAAGGCCGACGCGATACTGGTTCTCCATCAGCTCGCCGACCGACCGCACGCGGCGGTTGCCGAGATGGTCGATGTCGTCCACATCGCCGCGCCCGTCGCGCAGTGCGACGAGAGTTTTGATGACGGCGGTCATGTCCTCCTTGCGAAGAATGCGGACGGTGTCCGGACACTCCAGTTCGAGGCGGATGTTCATTTTCGCGCGGCCGACCGCGGAGAGATCGTAACGCTCCTCGTCGAAGAACAGGCCGTTGAACAGCGCTTCGGCCGCTTCGAGCGCGGGCGGTTCGCCGGGGCGCATCACCCGGTAGATGTCGAGCAGCGCGTCGGTGCGATTATGATTCTTGTCGGCGGTAAGGGTGTTGCGTATGAAGGCTCCGGTCGTGACATGGTCGATGTCGAGGATCGGCAGGCTCTTGACGCCGTTCTCCTTCAGCTTGACGAGCAGTTCTTCGCCGACCTCCTCGCCGGCCTCGCCATAGATCTCGCCAGTCTTGAGGTTGACCACGTCCTGCGCAAGATAGCGGCCATGGACGGCCTCGTCCGGCATCAGGATGGCCTTGACGCCGTCTTCTGCAAATTTGCGGGCGTGGCGGGCGGAGAGCTTCTGCCCGGCCTCGATGATGATCTCGTTGTTGGCCGCGTTGCGAACGTCGTGATTGAATTTGACGCCGCGCATCTTCTCGGCGACATAAGGCATCTTCCAGCCGCCCTTCTTGTTCGCGGTCAGCTCGATCGTTTCGTAGAAGATGCCAAGAATGTCCTCGTTGTCGTACCCTAGCGCATAGAGCAGCGTCGTCACCGGCAGTTTGCGGCGGCGGTCGATGCGGACATAGACGAGGTCCTTGGCGTCGAATTCGAAATCGAGCCACGAACCGCGATAGGGAATGATGCGGGCCGCGAAAAGCAGTTTGCCGCTCGAATGGGTCTTGCCGCGGTCATGATCGAAGAACACGCCCGGCGAACGGTGCATCTGCGAGACGATCACGCGCTCGGTGCCATTGATGACGAAGGTGCCGTTCGAGGTCATGAACGGCATGTCGCCCATATAGACGTCCTGCTCCTTGATGTCGCGGACGGAGCGGGCGCCGGTCTCTTCGTTCAGGTCGAACGTGATCAGACGCAGTTTCACCTTGAGCGGCGCGGCATAGGTCATGCCCCGCTGCTGGCACTCGTCGACATCATATTTGGGCGGCTCGAACTCGTAGCTGACAAACTCGAGCTGGGCGCGGCCGGAAAAATCTGATATTGGAAATACGGAGTTGAAAACGGATTGAAGCCCTTCGTCCGGGCGACCGCCTTTGGGCTCCTTGACCATCAGAAACTGATCGTAGGAATTCTTCTGAACCTCGATCAGATTCGGCATCTCTGCCACTTCCGCGATGCGGCCGAAATCTTTGCGGATCCGCTTGCGGCCGGTGAACGATAGCGCCATTTCGTCTCCTCACATCACTCGTAGACGGCTCTTCGCAAACGCCTGGATGCGCGTCTGTGAAGAACCGCCGCTGTGGCGGTTGCAGCAGGGCCGGGCGAGGCGCAACGTCCCCGCCCGGCCGCCAGACTATTTGATCTCGATGGTCGCGCCTGCGGCTTCGACCTTCTTCTTGATGTCTTCCGCTTCCTCTTTGGAAACGGCTTCCTTGATCGGCTTCGGAGCGGCTTCGACCAGGTCCTTGGCTTCCTTCAGGCCGAGGCCCGTGATCGCGCGGACTTCCTTGATGACGTTGATCTTCTTCTCGCCTGCGCTGGCAAGGATGACATCGAACTCGGTCTTCTCCTCGACGGCTGCGCCGGCATCGCCCGCACCGGCTGGGCCGGCCATGACGACGGCTCCGCCTGCGGCGGGCTCGATGCCATACTCTTCCTTGAGGATCTTCTTCAATTCGGCCGCCTCCAGCAGGGTGAGGCCGACGATCTGTTCAGAGAGCTTCTTGAGGTCAGTCATTTCTCATATCCGTTTCATGTCCGTGCCCGGTGCTTCGCAAGCGCCTTGGGCCGGTCTCAATTTGTTGCCTGTCAAGCCGCAGCCCGTTCTTCCAGGGTCGAAAGGATCCCTGCAATGTCGGATGCGGGCGCGCTGATCGCAGCGACCAGATTGCCTGCCGGGGAGCCGATCATGCCGACGATCTCGGCGATAAGCTCCTCGCGCGATGGCATGTTCGCCACCGCCTCGACGCCTTTTGAGTCGAGGACCTCATTCCCCATTGCGCCGCCGAGAATGACGTATTTGTCATTGCTCTTGGCGAAATCGCGGGCGACCTTGGCCGCCGCGACGGGGTCTTCGGAGTAGGCAAGCACAGTCTGGCCCGTCAGGAAGTCCGCCATTTTCGCGGACGGTTTTCCTTCGAGAGCGATTTTGGCGAGCCGGTTCTTGGCGACGCGGACCGAACCGCCTGCTTCACGCATACGGCCGCGAAAGTCCTGCATCTCGGCAACTGTGAGACCGGTGTAGTGCGCAATGACGACGACACCAGAGTCCGCAAAAATGGCGTCGAGTTCCTCGACAACCTTGGTTTTTTCGGCTCTTTCCACAGTCTTCTCCAGTAACATGGCGTGACGGGAGTTCCCCGTCCGCCGGCTCAAGTCCGCCGGAGAACGTCTCCGGCGCTTCAGGTCCCGTCCCGGGGCCCGCCAAAACCGCGGCAGCCTTGTCGGACTGCATCGATTCCTTCGGTCTCCCGTCTGTGCAGGCTTGCATTAAGCCCATGAAGGGCGCCTGCAGTCTCGGACAGGCAAACGCACCGGCTGGCGAAACACCTTCCGGCGCGTTCTCGGACGCAACCGTCCGATACTCGACCGCCTTCCCGGCGGATTTAAATCGCCGCCGCTACGAAGCAGCGGCCTCTGTCGTCAGCGAGACGGGTTCGATGCGAATGCCGATCCCCATCGTCGAGCTGAGCGAGACGTTCTTCACATAAGTGCCCTTGGCGCCTGAAGGCTTCGCCCGGATTACGGCGTTGGCAAAGGCGCGGACATTCTCAACCAATGCGTCATCCGCAAAACTGGCCTTCCCGACACCAGCGTGCACGATACCGGCCTTTTCGACGCGGAACTCCACCGCGCCGCCTTTTGCAGCCTGCACGGCGGCGGCGACATCCATCGTGACCGTGCCGACCTTCGGATTCGGCATCAGCCCGCGCGGGCCGAGTATCTTGCCCAGCCGTCCGACCAGCGGCATCATGTCGGGCGTGGCGATGCAGCGGTCGAAATCGATGGTCCCGCCCTGGATCTGCTCCATCAGATCCTCCGCGCCCACGACATCGGCCCCGGCGTCCTTCGCCTCCTGCGCCTTGGCGTCGCGTGCAAAGACGGCGACGCGCACGGTGCGGCCGGTGCCATTCGGCAGATTGCAGACGCCGCGCACGACCTGGTCGGCATGGCGCGGATCGACGCCAAGATTCATGGCGATCTCGATCGTTTCATCGAATTTCGCCTTGGCGCGTTCCTTGACCAGTTTGACCGCCTCGGTCACGGGATAGAGTTTCTGCCGGTCGAGGCCCTTGTTCGCCTCTTTCAGGCGCTTGCCGAGTTTCGCCATGACGCCTAGCCCTCCACCGATATGCCCATCGAACGCGCAGAACCCGCAATGATCTTCATCGCCTGGTCCACATCGTTCGCGTTCAGGTCCTTCATCTTGATCTGCGCGATCTCGCGGAGCTGGTCCTGCGTGACCGTGCCGGCATTC
>CAYOUE010000234.1:0-3829 GCA_964407075.1 uncultured Hyphomicrobiaceae bacterium | reverse complement strand
GTCTTCCTTCTTGATGGCGCGGAAGGCGGTCGGGGCGGTGAACAGGGCAGCAGCCCTGTGCTCCGAGATCACGCGCCAGAACGCGCCTGCGTCCGGCGTCCCGACCGGCTTGCCTTCGTAGAGGATCGTCGTGGCGCCATGAAGCAGCGGGGCATACACGATGTAGGAATGCCCCACCACCCAGCCGACATCTGAAGCAGTCCAGAAAACCTCGCCCGGCTCGATTCCGTAATGATTGAACATCGACCATTTGAGCGCAACCATGTGGCCGCCATTGTCGCGCACCACGCCCTTGGGCAGGCCTGTCGTTCCAGAGGTGTAAAGGATGTAAAGCGGGTCCGTAGCCTCGACGATGGCGGCGTCGGCGCGGTTTCCGCGCGACTTCGCCTCGTTGAACAGGATCGACCAGTCGTGATCCCGGCCCGGCGTCAGCGTCACGCGCTCTTCAGGACGCTGAAGAACGATGCAGCTTTCCGGCTTGTGCGACGCCTGATTGATGGCGTTGTCGACCAGAGGCTTGTAATGGACGACGCGGCCAGGCTCCAGTCCGCATGAGGCCAGCAGGACCATTTTCGGTGTGGCGTCGTCGATTCGCGTCGCCAGTTCATGGGCGGCGAATCCACCGAACACGACGGAATGGATCGCCCCTAGGCGCGCGCAGGCGAGCATCGCGATTACGGCTTCCGGAATCATGGGCATGTAGAGGATCACGCGATCGCCCTTGCGGATGCCCTTGTCGCGCAGCACGGCGGCGAATGTCGCGACGTCGTCGAGAAGCTGGGCGTAGGTCAGGACGCGCTTCTGGCCCGTCATGGCGCTGTCGTAGATCAGAGCCGGCTGCTCGCCGCGTCCGCCGAATTTCACGTGGCGGTCGAGGCAGTTGAAGGAGGTGTTGCAAAGCCCGCCTGAAAACCAGCGGCCGTACTGGCCCTGCGATTCGTCGAAGATTTTTTCCGGCGGCTTGACCCAGTCGATATGAGTTGCGGCTTCAGCCCAGAAGGAAATCGGATCCCGCTTCCAATTTTCATAAACTTCGAAATATTGGCTCATTCAATCCTCCCTTGAGCCCGGCGCGGCGTTATTCCTGCTTTTTTGCTTTAATAACAAAGAGATCTAAACAGCAATACGCATCCGCCTCCTGCCCGCATATACCGTCATAGTGCTGGGCGCATAAAAGACTGACAAGCCCTTCTTTCTGATGCCTTCATGAGCACTCCCACAGCGCGAACTTATGGCATACTATGAAGAATCGATCTGTGGCGAACGCTGCCGGGAGGATCCCGGACCGGCACGCGCATATGCGCCGATCCCTTGACGGACCATTCCATGACGACAGAAAAATCCGACGGCCCCGACAGCAGCGACAGCCCGCAGCAAAACCACGAAGCCGCAGCGAATGACGATGCGAAGGCGGCCTATGAGAGTAAGGAAGCGCGGCGCAAACGCCTGTGCGCTTTGCTGGCGCGGCTCAAGCAGGAGCACCGAGATCTCGACACCGCCATATCAAGCCTGGAGTCGAGCCTGACCGCCGATCAGCTCCAACTCAAGCGTCTCAAGAAAAAAAAGCTTCAACTGAAGGACGAAATCGCGCAGACAGAGGATGAGCTCTTCCCGGACATCATCGCCTGAGCATCGTGCGCCGGTCCAGTTCCGGTCCGGCCTGCTTCCGGGAATTGCGCAAGACAAGCTGGTAACTTACGGAAGCAGATGACGGATTCTCAACCCGCAATCGGCATAATCATGGGAAGCCAGAGCGATTGGGCCACCATGCGCAGCGCTGCAAGCGCGCTCGACGATCTCGGCGTGGCCTACGAAACGCGGATTGTATCCGCACACCGCACGCCAGACCGGCTTTATGATTATGCCAGGCAGGCCGAAGGGCGGGGCCTGAAGGTCATCATCGCCGGCGCAGGGGGCGCGGCGCACCTGCCGGGCATGGTGGCTTCGCTGACTCGCCTGCCCGTGCTTGGCGTGCCGGTGCAGTCCCGCGCGCTCGATGGGCTGGACAGCCTCCTTTCGATCGTGCAGATGCCTGCAGGCGTGCCGGTCGGAACGCTGGCCATCGGCGAAGCCGGCGCGTTCACCGCCGGCCTTCTGGCAGCTCAGATCCTCGCAAATGGGGATGCGGCGCTAGCGGCGCGCATCGAAGACTGGCGGAAAGCCCGGACAGCCGCCGTGCAGGACGCTCCGTCCCATGACGATTGAGCCTCTGGCGCCAGGCGCCGTCATTGGCATCGTTGGCGGAGGACAACTCGGCCGGATGCTGGCGCAGGCGGCGGCGAAGCTGGGCTTCAAGGCAAGCATCTATGCGCCCGAGGGCGACAATCCGGCCTTCGAAGTCTCGGCTTTCCGTCATTGCGCGCCTTATGACGAGGCCGGAGCGCTGGAGCGCTTCGCCCGCGAAGCGGACGCCGTGACCTACGAGTTCGAGAACATCCCCGCCACCTCTCTGGCGATCATCGAAAAGCACAGCCGACTCGCGCCGCCGCGCCGCGCGCTGGAAGCCGCGCAGGACAGGCTTGAGGAACGCCGCTTTCTGACCGGCCTCGATCTGCCATGCGCGCCCTATGCGGAAGTTCATGGCGCGCACGAGTTGCCCGATGCCTGGAGCGATCTGACCGGCGGAGATCCGCATAAGCGTCTGTTCCTCAAGCGCGCACGCTTCGGTTATGACGGCAAGGGGCAGGTTGTTATCGAAAGCCGTGACGATCTCGCCGCCGCGCAAGGCTGGCTCGGGGGAGACGATGCGCTGCTGGAGACAGGCGTGGATTTCCGCTTCGAGTTTTCGGTCATCTGCGTGCGTGACACCGCAGGGAACTTCAGGTTCTACGATCCGCCACGCAACATCCACGAGTCCGGCATCCTTCGCGAAAGCGTCGTTCCCGCTCCGTTGCCGGCAAGCGCGCGCCGCATCGCTTCCGGCTATGCCAGGCGGATCGCCGACGCGCTGGATTATACGGGCGTGCTTGCGGTCGAGATGTTCGCGGAAACGCGCGGCGGCGCCATTCATCCTGTTATAAACGAAATCGCTCCCCGCGTGCACAATAGCGGGCATTGGACTGCGGAAGCCTGCGCGGCGGACCAATTCGAGAACCATATCCGGGCCGTCGCGGGCTGGCCGCTCGGATCGGGGGAACGCCATTCGGACGCGCGTATGGTCAATCTTCTGGGCGAGGAGGCCGATGACTGGCGTCGGCTCATGGAGGAGAACCCTGCGCGCTCGCTCACGCTATACGGCAAACGGCGCGCGGCTCCCGGACGCAAGATGGGCCACTATGTCGATCTGCTTCCGCGAAGCGAGGCATAGACCGCCACTCGAATAGAGCATCGGAGGAGCATCCTGATTGCGCTTCAGCTTCGCGGATGGGCGCGGTCATATGTCCTGAGCAGCGCCTCGCGGTCAACCTCGGTGTAGATCTGGGTGGTCGAAAGGCTGGCGTGGCCGAGAAGTTCCTGGATGGCGCGCAGATCGGCGCCGTTCCCGAGGAGATGCGTGGCGAAGGAGTGCCGCAGGGCGTGCGGCGTCGCCGTTTCAGGCAGGCCCAGCCCCTCGCGCATCCGCGCAATGAGCAACTGCAATATTCGCGGCGACAGCCTGCCGCCTTTCGCCCCCACGAAAAGCGGCCCTTCGGGGGGCAGCGCATAGGGCACGCAAGCGAGATAGCGTTCGACCGCTTGCTGGACCGTCGGCAGAACCGGCACGATCCGCTCCTTGCCGCCCTTGCCCTTCACGCGCAGAATGTCACGCGGCGGCATCGGCGCGTCGGCGCGCCGCAATCCCAGCGCCTCGGAAATGCGAAGCCCCGAGCCGTAGAGGAGCAAAAGCACG
>CAYOUE010000233.1:0-3847 GCA_964407075.1 uncultured Hyphomicrobiaceae bacterium | reverse complement strand
TGCACTCCAGCAGCGGTTCAAGCAGCTCGATCATCCCGCCATAGCTGACCTCGCACCGCCAGTGGAAATAATGGTCGGCCTTGAGTGCGTCTTCACGGACATGCTCCTCGATCGCGTCGTTCATTTCGCCGAGAAGCTCTACGCGCGCCGAGCGGCTGTGCACCTCACCCACATAGAGCGCGTTGAACACGGTGGTGATGCCGGCCGCGGCGATCTCGCGGTCGTGGCCGAGGACCGCGGCCTCGCAGGGCCAGAAAGTCGCGGGACGCGGCATGACGTGACGTTCGAGATTGTCCGTGTGCAACTCGATCAGGCCGGGGATCAGAAAGTCGCCCTCGCAGTCTATGGCGTGCCGCGATACGGAACGGCCTTCGGATATGTCCGTGATGACGCCGCCGGAGGCGACCACCGTGCCATCGACAACCCGGTCCGCAAGTACGGCGCGCGCATTCGTCAATACCGTTTCAGTCATTCGGCCTCGTCTTCCTCGTAACCCAGCAGCGACAGCGCGCGCGCTTTCATCCCGTGCGCCGCGGCGTAATGCACGAGCGCTTCCTCCCGCCCGTGCGTCACCCAGATTTCCTCCGCGCCGGTTTCCTTCATTGTCGCGGTCAGCCCATCCCAGTCCGCATGGTCGGAGATGACCATCGGCAACTCGACGAGGCGCTGCCTTGCGCGGGCGCGGATCTGCATCCAGCCCGATGCGGCGCAGGTCACGGGATCGGGCAGGCGCCGCGACCAGCGGTCGTTGAGCGCGCTCGGCGGCGCCAGCACGATCTCGCCCTGCAGACCGGCTTTGGCGACCCCGGCGGCGGGCCGGATCTCTCCCAGCTTAACGCCCAAGCGCTCATAGGTCTCGCAAAGCTTCGTAAGCGCGCCATGCGCGTAAACCGGCCTGTCGTAACCGGCGCGGCGCAACTCCGCAAGCAGCCGTTGGCATTTGCCAAGCGCATAGGTTCCGATGAGATGGCAGCGTTCGGGGAAAAGCGCTTGCGATTTCAACAGCTTTTCAATCTCGCCCGAAACCGGAGGCTGACGGAACACCGGCAGGCCGAATGTGGCTTCGGTGATGAAAACATCGCAGGGGACAAGCTCGAAGGGTGCGCAGGTCGGGTCGGGCGCGCGCTTGTAGTCGCCGGAGAAAACGGCGCGGGCGCCGCGATAGTCGAGCAGAATCTGCGCGCTGCCGAGAACGTGGCCGGCGGGCAGCAGCGTCACGTCAACGCCGCCCAGCCTTGTGATTTCGCCATATGCGCAGACCTGGGCCTGGCCGGCGAAGCCTTCGCCATAGCGCGCGGCCATGATGGCGAGCGTTTCCCGCGTGGCCAGCACGGAGCTGTGGCCGGGCCGCGCATGATCGGCATGGCCGTGGCTGACGATGGCGCGGGGCACGGCCCGCGTCGGGTCGATGAAAGCGTCCGCAGGCGCGCAATAAAGCCCCTCGGGACGGATCTCAAGCCAGTTGCGGGGGTGGTTGGATGACGATTCTGTGCTCACCCGGCAATGATAGGCGGCAGCTGGGCCTCAGCCAAGACGCCTCTGCGCGCGCCAGACCGCCGTGCGGCGGATAGCTTGCGTATCGCGCCTCACAGCGCATCGGCTGCCGCCGTTTGCGCCGCGCCGTCATATTTCGGCACGACTCTCACCTCCGTCCCGACGCCGGCAAGCGAGGCCAGATGCATGACATGCTCGTTCATCATCCTGAAGCAGCCCGACGAGGACGCGCGTCCGATAGTTTTCGGGTCGTTGGTGCCGTGGATGCGGTAAAGCGTCTCACCCAGATACAGCGCCTTCGCGCCAAGCGGATTTCTGATGCCGCCTGTCATTTTCTTCGGCAGATGCGGCTCGCGCTTGCGCATGGATTCCGGAGGATGCCAGTCGGGCCAGGCGGCGATGCGGCTTACCTTCTCCGTACCGAACCAGTCGAAGCCTTCGCGCCCGACTGAAATCGGATATTCGTAGGCACGTCCGCCGCCGAGCGTGTAAAGAAGCCGTCTGCCGCCGGAATCGATGATGATGACCCCTTCTGGCTCCGCTCTTGCCAGTTCGACGATCGGAGGCGTTTCCGGGGAAATTCTGGGCCGCGGGCCGCCTTCGAGCAGTTCGGGATAAGCGCGCCTGAGCCGCTCGGCGCGTTCGCGCTCAAGCCGGCGCTGCTCGCGGATGACGTCGCTCTGGAACATCGGCCTGCCGTCAAACCACTGATTGGCCTTCGCTTCGCGCGGCGTACCCGTCATGGCCGCCGGAATGAGCAGCGCCGCAGCGCAGATAATGCCTGTATATTTCACTGTTCCTCTTCGCCTCTCTTCTGTTTCCCCGGCATGCGCCCGATGGCATTTGTCATTTTATGGATTTAAGGTTCCTTATGAAACCTACAAATGTTTGAACGGGCTGCAGGTTCCAGCGACCGGATAG
Organism: uncultured Hyphomicrobiaceae bacterium; assembly: GCA_964407075.1. Lineage (GTDB taxonomy): Bacteria > Pseudomonadota > Alphaproteobacteria > Rhizobiales > Rhodomicrobiaceae > JAHQVI01. The sequence continues at coordinate 1,432 of CAYOUE010000233.1, read as the reverse complement.
CGCGGTGCGTCCCGAAACAGGACATCGTACATGATGAACATGAACGCAGGCTTCCCGAAACTCTGCCGGGCTGCGGCTTGAATCATGGGACTCATTACGACCGCAAGCGGCGGAAAAGACGGCATGGAAGGGCCGAAGGAACGGCGCGGAAGGGCGTGGCCTGCGCCCGATTACGTCGAGCGCTGGTTCGCTGCGCGTGGCTGGACGATCCGGCCTCATCAGCGGCAGATGATGGAGGCGTTTGCGGCGCGGCGCTCGACCCTTCTTGTGGCGCCGACCGGAGGCGGGAAGACGCTCTCCGGCTTTTTGCCGTCCTTGATCGACATTCACGAGACAAATCCGGACGGCCTGCATACGCTGTATCTTTCTCCGCTCAAGGCGCTGGCCAACGACATCGAGCGCAATCTTCACGCGCCCATTGGCGAAATGGGGCTTAACGTCGTCTCCGAAAGCCGCACCGGCGACACGCCGGCCGCAAAGAGGCGCAGGCAACGCATCCATACGCCGAACATTCTGCTGACGACGCCGGAATCGCTCATGCTCATGCTGTCCTATCCGGACGCGCGGCGGATGTTCGGCGGACTGCGGCTCGTCATCGTCGACGAGATCCACGCCTTCGCCCATTCCAAGCGCGGCGATTTTACGGCGCTCGCGCTTGCCCGGCTCGCCAGCCTTGCACCGGGCCATGCCCGCTTCGGCCTCTCCGCGACGGCGGCGCGGCCCGAAAGTCTCGCCGAATGGCTTGGCGGCACAGGCGCGCCAGTCTCCATCATTACCGCGAAAGGCGCGCCAAAGCCCAGGGTCAGCATCATGAAGACGAGGCGCGTAACGCCGCTCGGCGGCTTCATGGCTCAGCACGCCGTTCCCGACATTTACGAGGCGATCAGATCGGCGCGCACGTCCATCGTCTTCGTCAACACGCGGGCGCAAGCTGAACTGCTGATGCAGCTTCTGTGGGAGGTGAACGAGGAAAACCTTCCGATTACGGTCTATCACGGCAGCCTCAACCGGGAGCAGCGGCGCAAGACCGAGGCCATGATGGCGGCCGGAAAACTGCGCAGCGTCGTGGCCACGGCAGCGCTGGAGTTGGGAATCGACTGGGGCGACGTCGATCTCGTGATCCAGGTCGGCGCCCCGAAAGGCGTGAGCAGGCTCTTGCAGCGGATCGGGCGCTCCAATCACCGGATGGACGAACCGAGCCGCGCCCTGATGGCCCCTTCGAACCGGTTCGAGGCGCTCGAATGCCTTGCCGCGCTGGCGGCGATTTCGGAAAACCGTCTGGACGGAGAGGACGTCATCGACGGCTCCCATGACACGGTGATCCAGTACATCGTGAATTGCGCCTGCTCCGAGCCGGTGGACCCCGGCGCCCTGTTCGCGGAAATCACCGGCGCGGCGCCTTACCGCAGCCTGTCCCGCGAACGGTTCGACC
>CAYOUE010000232.1:0-3859 GCA_964407075.1 uncultured Hyphomicrobiaceae bacterium | reverse complement strand
CTCGCCGCCGCTCGATCCGCCTTGCCCGCCAGGCTGTTGGACCGAATGCGTGGCGTCGAAGACGACCGGACAGCCGGTCTCCGCCATGACCGGCAGCGCGCGCATGTCGGATACGAGGGTGTTGTAGCCGAAACTGACGCCGCGCTCGGTCAGAAGCACATTCGGATTGCCCGCACCGAGGAGCTTGGCGACGACGTTCTTCATGTCCCAGGGCGCGAGGAACTGGCCCTTCTTGACTTTGACGACCTTGCCCGTTTTCGCCGCCGCGATCAGCAGATCGGTCTGGCGGCACAGGAACGCCGGGATCTGGAGCACGTCCACGGCCTCGGCGACGGGGGCACATTGCTCTGCCGAGTGAACGTCCGTCACCACCGGCAATCCGAGGCTCTCGCGGATTTCGGCGAAGACCGGCAGCGCGTCCTTCAGCCCCACGCCGCGCGCGCTCGACAGGCTCGTCCGGTTGGCCTTGTCGAAGGAAGTCTTGAAAATCAGCCCGAAGCCCAGCCTTACCGCGATGTCCTTCAGCGCGGCGGCCATCTCCAGCGCGTGATTACGGCTCTCCATCGCGCAGGGCCCGGCGAATACGGCGAGCGGAGCGGCGTTTGCGAGAGTGACGGGGCCGATTGTGACGCGGGAATTGGGCTGCATGGCTGGCTCCGGAGATATGGATCATCGAACCGGCTTCATCGCGCGAAAGCCGGCATTTGTAAACCGCCGCCTTGCGTGACCCTATCGCAGGGATGGACGGTTGAGGATGTGAAGCTGATAAAGCGCCAGCCCCAGCAGCACAAGCGCGCCTGCCTGATGCGCCAGCGCCAGGCCGATCTGCAACTGGCTCAGCAGCGCAAACACGCCCAGCGTGATCTGCGCAAGCACTGCAGCAAGAGTGAGCGCAGCCAGACTTAGCGCCCTGCCGTCCCCCTCGCGCCAGGCCAGCCAGAGATTGAAAGCTGCCAGCAGCGCGATGACATAGCCGAGCATCCGGTGGTTGAACTGGACCGTCAGGACGTTCTCGAACGGGTTCAGATACCACGGCTCCATGACGAACAGGGCGCGCGGAACGATCTGCCCGTCCATAAGCGGCCAGGTGTTGTGAGACAGGCCCGCATTCGTACCGGCGACGAAACCTCCGAGCAGGACCTGCAGGAAGACCAGCGCCGCGAGCGCGCCCGCCGCCAGCGCCAGTCCGGGCGTGGTCCGCACCGTCCCGCCCTGCTGGCGTCCGGTTGCGCCAAGTCCGAACGCCACCCACAGGATCGCACCGAAGATCAGCACCGCCAGCCCCAGATGCGCCGTCAGCCGGTACTGGCTTACATCCACCCTGTCGACGAGCCCGCTCTGCACCATGTACCAGCCGAGCGCGCCTTGCGCCCCGCCCAGCAGGAACAAAGCGACGAGCTTCGGCTTGAGCGGAGAGGGAATCGCGCCGCGCGCCCAGAAAATCACCAGAGGGATGAAGAAAGCGAGGCCTATGACGCGGCCAAGAAAGCGATGCGCCCATTCCCACCAGTAAATGACCTTGAACTCCTCAAGGCTCATGCCTCTGTTGATGAGCTGATATTGCGGGATCTGCCGGTATTTTTCGAGCGCGGCCTGCCAGTCAGCCTCGGTCAGCGGCGGGATGACGCCCAGGATCGGCTGCCATTCGGTAATCGAAAGACCGGAATCGGTCAGCCGCGTCGCCCCGCCGACAATGACCATAGCAAAGATGAGCGCGGCGACGGCGTAGAGCCAGATCTGCAATGCGCGGCCGGATGCGGCTTTTCCAGGCTCGGCGGCATCGGCGCCGGCGGTTTGAGCATAGGATGACATGGCGGCCCGTTCTTCCTGTCCCAACAACAGCTAATGCCGATCACAAGGCGAGGCAATGGAAATGAATGCCGCAGGCCGCAATCGCGGCTTTGCAAGGCGTTCGATCGGCGTTAAACAGCCTTCATGACACTCGGGCAAAGAAAATTCATCGGCGGCCTGGCGCTGATCGTCTTCTCGATCTTCTATTACAGCTTCGTTGTCTCGGTGGCCCTCGCCCGCCTTCCCGATCTGGCGACGGGCTGGCATCTCGCGTTCTACTTCTTCTCCGTCGTGCTCTGGTTCATTCCTTCGGCGCTGATCGTCCGGTGGATCGGCCCTCGCAAATCCCGGTGATATCTCGCCGGCAATATGGTAAATTTCATGCACGTCGGTTGAGGAGGCGTGCAGATGGGGAAAGAAAGCAAGATTGCGGAGGAGCCTTTCCGCGTTCTCGTGAAGGATTGTACGATGGGCGCGTGCCCGGCCATATTCGAGGGCCGCGATACGGACGATCTTGTCGTCGTGGGCAGGCTCGACGCCGAAGCGCTGAACAGCGAAGCGGTTCTGAGGCAGACCGGCGAAGGCGAGATCGCCGTTGTCATTCCGCGCAGATTGCTGCTGAGAGCTGCAAAATTGCTGCGCTGAAGCGGCCTGCGCCGCTCAGGCGACCATGCCCGATGAGGGTTTTTGCGAAGGCGCGCAGCGGGCGATGACGGTTCTGTTCCTGCCCAGCCGCTTGGCTTCGTAGAGCGCGATGTCGGCCTGCTTGAGCAGCGCGTCGATATTGGCGCAATCCTGGGGCCTCTCCGCGATCCCGAAGCTGACGGTAGATCTCACGATTTCGCCCAGATCGTGCGCCGTCGCCTGGAAATCGCTGCGAATGTTTTCGGCCGTTTCACGCGCTTCGGCGGCGCTTTCGCCAGGAAACAGGATCGCAAATTCTTCGCCGCCGAGGCGTCCGAAAAGCTGCCGCTCTCCGAGATGGGTGAAGATGAGGTTCGCAAGCGTTCTGAGCACATTGTCGCCGGCTGAATGGCCGTAGCGGTCGTTCACCCATTTGAAGCGGTCGATGTCGAGAATCGCTGCCGTAAGCGCCTCCCCGCTTCTGGCCGTATCGGCGAATTCCTCCTTGGCGCGCATCATCCAGCCGCGCCGCGACAGCGCCCCGGTCAGATGGTCGGTCGAGGCAATCTCGCGGAGTTCCAGCTCGCTGACGACAGTTCTGGCGAACTGGCGCAGGATCGTGATCTCGGCGGCGGAAAAACTGCGCGGCCTTGTGTCGATGGCGCAAACGCTTCCGACATTGTATCCCTCGGAGATACGCAGGGGCATCCCGGCATAAGCCCGGATATAAGGCGGTCCCACGACATAGGGATTGCCCGCGAAGCGCGGGTCTTTGGTCGCGTCCCGCAAGATGAGGGCGTCGGGCTGTTCTATGGTGAATGTGCAGAATGAGACCGATCGCCCGGTTTCGCAGCTCTCGATGCCGCATCGTGCCTTGAACCACTGGCGGTCGCGGTCGATCAGCGTGACCGTGGAAATCGGCACCTGCAACACCTGCCGGATGAGACCGACGATCGTCTCGAACGGAGCTTCAGGCTGCGTATCGAGAACTTCGAGACGTTCGAGCGCGCGCACCCGGCCTTCCTCATCCCTTGGTTTGAAATCGTAAATCATTGGTCCCGTCCTTGATCCCGCAAGCGTTCGGCCCGCATGGCTGCGGAGGAACTCGCCTGCCCTGAATGGGCCGGAACAAGGCTCCAGGGCTGGGCGCGGCGTCCCCGGGCTTTACGGGCTCAAACCAGGATAAAGCCAGGGCATTAAGCCCACGTTATGCAAAAAATTCGATTTCGCAGCTTTATGCGCAGGCGGTTCCGGCGTGCTCAATACACTTCAGGGACGAACAGCTCACGCGGCAGCGGCTTGCGCTGATAGTCGGGATTGTGAACGCGCGGCGGCAGAGCGACCGGCTCGCGCGGGATCTCCTCGTACGGGATCTGCCGGAGTAGATGATGGATGCAGTTGAGCCGCTCCTTTTTCTTGTTGACCGCGTTCACAACTGCCCATG
>CAYOUE010000231.1:0-3897 GCA_964407075.1 uncultured Hyphomicrobiaceae bacterium | reverse complement strand
AAAAGCTCATGACCGAAGGCGGCTCGCTGCTGACGCTGACCTATTACGGCGCGGAAAAGGTCATGCCGCACTATAACGTCATGGGCGTCGCCAAGGCCGCGCTTGAGGCGAGTGTCCGCTATCTTGCGGTGGATCTGGGCAAATCCGGCATCCGCGTCAACGCAATATCGGCCGGGCCGATCAAGACCCTCGCCGCTTCGGGCATAAGCGATTTCCGCTACATCCTGAAATGGAACGAGTATAATGCTCCAATGCGCCGGACGGTGACGATCGAGGAAGTAGGGGGCGCAGGCGTTTATCTTCTATCCGATCTGAGTCGCGGTGTGACGGGGGAAATCCACCATGTCGATTCCGGATATCACGTCGTGGGCATGAAGGCCGAAGACGCGCCGGACATTTCCGTAGCGCTGAAGAACGGAGAGTGACATCACATGCATCCGATGAGGCTGATCACATATGCGCTGCTCACCAGCATCGTTATGCTCATGGCGATGGGCGGAATCGGGTTCTATGCCGGCTATTCCGCCGGGCGCGGCGACATGGAGGAACTCAAGACGCTGATCGCGGCCGGCGGCTCGCCGGAAAACGCGGCCGCCCTCGCCGAAGTGCTCAAGCAGCAAAGCGCAGGCGCGCAACCCGCCCCGGAAGTCGATCTCGAACCTCTGCTCGAAGAAATCCGCACCATGAGCGCGCAGCTCGGAAATCTTGAGCGCAAGGCGGCCGAGCAGCCCCAGGTCGTGGAGCAGGTCCGCGAAGATCCGGTTGCGCAGCGCGAGCTGGCCAACGTCAAGCAGCTTCTTGCAGAGACCAATGACCAGTATCAGTCCTGCCGCCAGAATCTGACCACGCTGCAGACACAATTCGAAGAGTTGAAGACCTCCGCACAGCAGATCGCTCTGCGCGAGCCGGCGAGCGAAGCGCCTAAATCAGGCGCGGTGATCCTGTTCGACAATGTTCTGCTCACGCGCAACGAGAACAAGCTCTACCGCGACGTGGACGTTTCGCTCAGCCTGCAGTCCATGGACTCCCGCTCCGCCCGTGTCGCCGTCAACCGCAAGCCGGTCGGCATCGCTTTCGGCGAACGCAAGATCTTCCAGCACGGGGACGTGACGTGCGAACTGGCGCTGATGGAGACCGATCTGGAAGGCGGCAAGGCCCGCGTCAGCATCGCCTGCAAGCGGTAGTCCCTGCGGATGCCGCTGATCTATTTTCTCCGGCACGGCCAGACCGGATGGAACGCCGAGCGCCGCATTCAGGGGCATCTGGACGTGCCGCTAAATGATACAGGGCGGGCGCAGGCTGCTCGCAACGGACGCGAGCTTGCGAAGGTCATCCCCGATCCGGCCGCTTTCGACTACCTGTCAAGCCCGCTGGGACGCGCGACCAAGACGATGGAGATCGTGCGCGGCCGGCTCGGTCTCGGACCGGAAGGATACAGGACCGACCGCCGCCTTATGGAATACTGCCTTGGCGACTGGCAGGGACTGATACATGACGATCTATCGGAGCTGTTCCCCGAAAAGGTCGCCGAGCAGGCGCGCGACGGTTGGAATTTCCGTTATCCCGGCGAGGGCGGGGAGAGTTTCGCCATGCTCTCGGCGCGTGTGATGGCGTGCATGGGCGAGATTTCACGGGATACGGTGATAACGGCGCATGGCGGCGTCATGCGCGTGATCCGGCGCCATTACGAGGATCTCGATCCCGCCTCGATGTTCAGTCTGGACATTCCTCAGGACAGAGTGCTGCGGATCGCGGACGGCGCGCTGGACTGGATCTGATCCCGTCTCCGCCTGGCAGGCGGCCGGTCCGGCGCTTGACGGAAGTCATTCCACTTGGCGATCCTTCGCGTTAGGCTTGCGGCAACAATGGAGGATACGCTCATGCCGCTTTCACGCCGCTCCTTTCTGGCCGGCTCGACGGCCATGCTCTCCGCTCCTTATCTGATGCGCGGCGCTACAGCCGCCGTTCCGGGACAGCCGCTGCCTGTTCCGCAGCTTCTGGACGCAACGGGAGGGGAGGGCGCGATCGAGGCCGTGACCGGCCGGGCCGCATTCCTCGAAGGCGGCGGAACCCGCGTTCTCGGCTTCAGCCAGCCCTATCTTGGCCCTGTTCTTCGTTTCGCGCGCGGCCGCAACTCGGTCATGCGCGTACGCAACAGGCTCGATTTCCCGATCACCTGCCACTGGCACGGGATGCATGTTCCGGCGATCGTCGATGGCGGGCCCCAGCTCGAAATCGCGCCCGGAGACGTCTGGCGCGCGGAACTCGGCGTCGATCAGCCCGCAACGACGCTCTGGTATCACTCGCACGCCCACGGCGTCACCGCCGAGCAGGTCTATTTCGGGCTGGCCGGCATGATTATCGTCGACGATCCCGGCGCAGCCAACGCCGGTCTGCCGGGCGAATACGGCCATGACGATCTGCCCCTGATAATCCAGGATCGCTGGTTCGACGGCGACGGATCTCTCTTTTACGCCAAGCGCGGCCCCATGCTGATGCACGGCTTCCGGGGCGGTACAATTCTCGTCAACGGCGCCGTCCGGCCGGAGGCGTCAGTGCCTGCGGGACTCGTGCGCCTGCGCCTTCTGAACGCCTCGAATGCGCGGATCTACGCCATGCGCTTCTCCGACGGAAGGGCGTTTCATCAGATCGGGAGCGACGGAGGCCTGCTGCCTGCGCCCGTGCCGATATCGGCTGTTGTTCTCGGGCCTGCCGAACGCGCCGAACTCCTGGTGGATTTCTCCGATGGCGAGCCGGTCAGCCTTCTGAGCCTGCCGGATTTCAATTCGCCGATGGGCATGATGGGCGGACGCGGGATGACGCCCGGAACGCCCCCGCAATTCGAGTCCGGCAATGAAGGCGAGTTCGAGATCATGCGGTTCGCCCCTGACCGTGCGAAGCGCGCGCGCGTGACCGCTATTCCGGAGATGCTTGCGGGTGCGCCGCGTCCCGATTTCGGCGAGCCGGTTCGCAAGAGGCAATTCCGTCTGGATATGCATGGCATGATGGGGCGGGGAATGGGCCGCGGGCCGATGCAGGGAATGCCGATGGGCTTCATGACGATCAACGGGGAAGTCTTCGACCCGGACCGGATCGACGTGGAGATGCGCATCGGCGAAACCGAGCTTTGGGAGATCGTCGCCGACCGGATGGCGCATCCGTTCCATGTTCACGGCACGTCTTTCCAGATCCTGAGCCAGAACGGCCGGCCCGCGCCTTATGAAAAGACCGGCATGAAAGACACGGTGCTCGTCTCCGGGCGTGCGGAGATTCTCGTGCGGATGACGCAGCCTGCCGGCCGGGACGTGCCGTTCATGTATCACTGCCATATCCTCGAACATGAGGACGCAGGCATGATGGGGCAGTTCACGGTGGAGTACATGGCCTAAGCGTTTGCAACGGATCGGCGTTGCAAGCTGCCGCCCGGGGCGTGCGCCGGCGTGCGCCGCTTTTGACGGCGGCGCCGGGCTGCTCTAAAAGCGAACCATAACAATATGCGAAATCCGCCATGTCTCATAACACCTTCGGCCATCTGTTCCGCGTCACCACATGGGGCGAAAGCCACGGCCCGGCCATCGGTTGCGTCGTCGACGGCTGCCCGCCCGGCATTCCGCTGACCGAGGCCGACATCCAGCCTTATCTGGACAGGCGCCGCCCTGGCCAGTCCCGCTACACCACGCAGCGGCAGGAAGCGGATCAGGTCCGCATACTCTCGGGCGTATTCGAGAACGCCGAAGGCGTCCAGGTCACGACCGGAACGCCGATCGGCCTGATGATCGAGAACACTGACCAGCGCTCGAAGGATTACGGCGAGATCAGCGCCAAATACCGGCCCGGACACGCCGATTACACCTATATCGCGAAATACGGCGTCCGCGACCACCGTGGCGGCGGCCG
>CAYOUE010000230.1:2231-3930 GCA_964407075.1 uncultured Hyphomicrobiaceae bacterium | reverse complement strand
GGAACATCGAGCGCGTAATCGACATAGCGCTCGAAACCCATTCCCTCGTCGAAGGCGAACGGCAGCATTCCGGTGCGGTCCGGATCGGTGTCGCGCCAGATTTCACTGCGATATGACAGAAAGCCGTTCGGCCTGCCCTCCTTGAACGGCGAATTGGCGAACAGCGCGGTGGCGACCGGCTGCAAGGCGAGGCTAACGCGCAGCTTCTTCACCATGTCCGCCTCGCTGGAGAAATCGAGATTCACCTGCACCGTGCAGGAGCGGAACATCATGTCGAGGCCCAGCCGCCCGACCTTGGGCATGTAGGCGGCCATGATCCCGTAGCGGCCCTTGGGCATACGGGGCGTTTCCGCCATCGTCCATTTCGGCGAAAAGCCGAGACCCAGCATTCCGATACCGAGAGCCTCGCCCGCCTCGCGCACCTGCGCCAGATGCGTATTCACCTCGTTGCAGGTCTCATGAATGGTCCGCAAGGGCGCGCCCGACAGCTCGAACTGCCCGCCTGGCTCCAGCGTGATGGAGCCGCCGGCATCGCAGCACGGGTCCTTCAGCGCGATGACATGCCCGTTCTCGCCGATCGCCGTCCAGCCGAAGCGTTCGCTCATCTCCCGCAAAAGCGCGGAGATGCCCGCAGGCCCCTCATAGGGAACCGGCGTGAGGTCTTTCGTATGAAAGCCGAACTTTTCGTGTTCGGTCCCGATCCGCCAGTCCTCAGGCGGTTTGCATCCTGCCTCCAGATAGGCGACAAGGTCGTCGCGGCTCTCGACAGGGGCGGTCTTGGCGTCTTTGCCTGCAAGCATGGAAAATCCTTAGCCTTCCGTTCAGCACGGCTTCCTTAAAGCTGGGCGCGCGTTAAAATCAAGCCGCGGAGGAATCCCCGGGAAAAGGGAGACATCTCATGACGATGATCCGGACATTTGCTGTGCATGTGTTGATTCTGGCTCTCGCCGGTCCGTTATCCTACTCCATTTCACGCGCAGGCGATTATGCGTCCAGAGAAATTATCGGCTTCTCACCGGACGGGACTTATTTCGCCTTCGAGCAATATGGGGTGCAGGACGGCTCCGGCTTCCCCTATTCCGACATTTTTCTCATCGACACGCGCAAGGACGAGTGGATGAAGGGCTATCCGATCCGCACGCTGATCGAGGATGAAAGCGTTTCGCTCTCGCAGCTCCGCACCAGGACCGCCCGCGAGGTCGCGGCGGTGCGCGGCAATTTTCGCCTGAACGAGCCGGGCGACCATCTGGCCAGCAACCCCCTAGCCGAACTCAGCGCCGATCCCCATCGCGTCGTCGTCAACGCCGCGCACCGCTTCACCCCGCCGGTCGAGCGGCCCGTGACATTCGAACTGGCCGAATTCGAACTCGCGTCCGAAAGCTGCAGCCAGTACGCCGCGGGCCCGTTCAAGGGATTCGAACTCACCCTGCGGCCCGAAAGCGGGGACGCGATCACGATGCATCGTGACAGCCGCATACCGGAAAGCCGGGGCTGCCCGCTGGGTTACGCCATCGCCGACATTCTCAGCCACGAATCGGACGGCAGGATCACCTACGCCGTGCTGCTGCATGTGCAGACGCTGGGCTTCGAAGGGCCGGACAGCCGCTTCATGGCCGTGACCAGGCAATTGCCTGAAAGCGCGCGTTAGCCGGCCGAAGCAGGGTCTGCCATTGGGAACAACCATTCCGAACGCGCGCGC
>CAYOUE010000230.1:0-2221 GCA_964407075.1 uncultured Hyphomicrobiaceae bacterium | reverse complement strand
TTCTCGTTTTCGATTCCGGGCTTGGCGGCCTTTCCGTGCTCGGCCCTTTGCGCGCAGCGATCCCGGAGGCGGAAATCGTCTATCTGGCGGACGATGCCTTCTTTCCTTACGGCGCGATGGAGGACGGCGAGCTTGCGGAACGGGTCTGCGCCGTGCTGGGGGCGGCTTCAGCCGAATACAGCCCCGACGCCGTCATCATCGCCTGCAACACGGCCTCGACCGTCGCCCTGCCCGCCCTGCGCGCGCGGCTGGCGCAACCTGTCGTCGGCACCGTTCCGGCGATCAAGCCGGCAGCCTTGCTCAGCCGAACCGGCCACATCTCCGTGCTCGGCACGGCAGGGACCGTGCGCCGCGACTATACGAAGGCGCTGATTTCGGAGTTCGCCGCAGGTTGCGCCGTGACGCTCGTCGGATCGGCGCGGCTCGCGGAGCTGGCCGAGGCGGCGATGACGGGCGGCGAAGCGGCCGACGCTGAAATTCTGGCCGAAATCGCGCCATGCTTCGTGGAGGCCGGCGGACACCGTACCGACGCCGTCGTGCTTGCCTGTACTCATTACCCGCTGCTGCTGGACCGTTTCGAGCGCCTCGCCCCCTGGACCGTCACCTGGCTCGATCCAGCCCCCGCGATAGCCCGGCGTACGGCAAACGTGCTCGCAGAGCTCGGCTTCCCCGTCGGAGTCGGCGCGGCGCGGCGCGAGGGCAGCATCGTCTTCACCTCAAACCGCTCCTGCCCGCCCGCACTCGCAGCCAGGCTCGAACGCGCCGGCTTGCGGCCGCTAGCCCCTGTATCCGCGCTCGGCGCTTAGCCCGCGCCAGGCGCACGTCACTCCGGCTGTCTCGTGAGAAACGCACATCCTGTGATGCGCGGCACATCGGGGCGATCCGTCCCGAGCCATTTTCCGCGGCATCGGCGCAGAAGCAGCGCCGCAAAACGTCATCGCACAGGAGATTGACCATGACGACAGAACGAAACGCCATGCAGAGTGAATCGGCGCGCGCCGGATTCGGTTTCGGCGATCAGATGCGGAACGCCGATTTCATCCGGTTCCGGAACTGGTATGACCGCATGAACCTGCTGCAAGACCCAGCGAAGAGACCTTCAGCGCCCGGGGCGCCAAGGGCGGGCGATGACATGCAGCGGCTCGCCGCCTGAGGCTGCATCTTGGCGGAAGGGTTTTTGCTCGCTCTTCCCGTCCGGGAAAGCGCAGGGAAAGGGTATGGCGCAGGCTTCGGACTTCCCGCATGAGGTCAAAGAGGCTATGCAACGGGACAAGCGGCTCCCGAATCGGGTCCAGCCGCGGCGCAGCCTGCACTTCAGAGACGGACGAAAGACGATGATCCCGCGCTATTCCCGCCCGCAGATGAGCGAAATCTGGTCGCCGGAGTCGAAATTCAGCATCTGGCTTGAGATCGAGACGCTTGCGACCGAGGCGATGGTGGAGCTGGGCATCGTGCCGAAGGAAGCCGCGCAAGCGGTCCGCGCGCGCGGCGGCTTCGACATCGCGCGGATCGACGAGATCGAGCGCGAGGTCAAGCACGACGTCATCGCCTTTTTGACGAGCCTTTCCGAACATGTCGGTCCGGAAGCGCGTTTCGTCCATCAGGGCATGACGTCGTCTGACGTGCTCGACACCTGTTTCAACGTCCAGCTCGTCCGCGCCGCCGACCTGCTGCTTGCCGATCTGGACGCTCTCCTCGCCGCGCTGAAGCGCCGCGCCGAGGAGCACAAGGACACGGTCTGCATTGGCCGCAGCCACGGCATTCATGCCGAGCCGACCACTTTCGGGCTGAAAATGGCTTATGCCTATGCGGAGTTCGCGCGCGGACGTGACAGGCTGGCGGCGGCGCGCGAGGAAGTGGCGACGGCGAAGATTTCCGGCGCGGTCGGCACATTCGCCAATATCGACCCGCGCGTGGAGGCTTACGTCGCGGAAAAGCTTGGCCTCAAGCCGGAGCCGATCTCCACGCAGATCGCCCCCCGCGACCGCCACGCCATGTATTTCGCCGTGCTCGGCGTGATCGCGTCTTCCGTCGAGCGGCTGGCGACCGAGATCCGGCATCTGCAGCGCACCGAGGTCGGCGAGGCGGAGGAATTTTTCTCCGAAGGCCAGAAAGGCTCCTCGGCCATGCCGCACAAGCGCAACCCCGTGCTGACCGAGAACCTGACCGGCCTTGCCCGCCTCGTGCGCGCCATGTGCATCCCGGCGCTGGAGAACGTGGC
>CAYOUE010000229.1:0-3947 GCA_964407075.1 uncultured Hyphomicrobiaceae bacterium | reverse complement strand
GCAAGATGTTCGGCACGCTGCTGACCGGCGTCGATCACATGAGGCACACCCACGACCTTGCGCGCAACCGTTTCGCGCGCGGCGAACCGGAGCACGGCGCGGAACTGGCCGACGACCTGCTGCGGATCGCGCAGCTTCACGACCCATCGACCATCGCCGCCGTGATCGTCGAGCCGGTCGCCTGTTCGACAGGGGTTCTGATCCCTCCGAAGGGCTATCTGAAGCGCCTGCGCGAGATCTGCGACGCGCACGGCATCCTGCTGATTTTCGACGAAGTCATCACCGGCTACGGACGGCTGGGCCAGCCGTTCGGCGCGGACTATTTCGGCGTGAAGCCCGACATCATGACGACGGCCAAGGGCCTCACCAACGGCATCATTCCGATGGGCGCGGTGTTCGTCAGCGGCGAGATTCACGACGCCTTCATGACCGGGCCGGAGCATCTGATCGAGTTCTTCCACGGTTACACCTATTCCGGCAATCCGGTCGCCGCCGCCGCCGCGCTCGGCACGCTGGAGACCTATGAGGACGAACAGCTTCTGACCCGCGTTCAGACGCTTGAAGACTACTGGGCCGACGCGGTTCACGCGCTGAAGGACCATCCGCATGTCATCGATGTGCGCAATATCGGCCTGATCGGCGCGATCGAGTTGGAGCCGATCCCCGGCGAACCCGCCAAACGCGCCTTTTCGGCCTTCATCGACGCTTATGAAAAAGGCGTGCTGATCCGCGTGACCGGCGACATCATCGCGCTTTCGCCGCCCCTCATCATCGAGAAGCACGAGATCGACCATCTGTTCGAAACGCTGAGCGGAGTGCTCAAGGCGCTCGACTGACAGGAAAGCCTGGCTACTCGCCGCGCTCGCCGCCGTTCCCCTGCATCTTCGCAGTGCGCGCCTCATGCAGCGCAATGGGCGGCTCTATCGTCATGTAGCGCTCCTGAGCCTCCTTGTAGCGTTTGACGCTGAAAGGGATCATCGACAGATATGCGATGCAGCCAAGCGTCACACTCAGATAGGGATAGGTGACGAAGGTCGCGACGATGACGACGCCGAGCGCCGCGACCGGCGCGACGAAATCCGGCTTGATCCGCCGTCCCGCCATCTTGCCGGAAAAAGTCCGCAGGCGGCTCGCCATCAGCGCCGCAATGGCGATGGCGTAGACGCTGAGCAGGGGCAGCACCATCCAGGATTTCGGAACGCCGAGCCCTTCCAGATAGAGCGGCAAGAGCAGCAGAATCGCGCCTGCTGGAACGGGAACGCCGACGAAGAACGCCTGCTCCCATGACGGCTTTTTCGGCTCGTCCAGAGCGACGTTGAAGCGGGCGAGGCGCAATGCGGCCGAGACGGCGAAGATCAGCACGACGATCCAGCCGAGGCTGGACGCTCCGGCGAAACCCCACAGATAAAGCACGACCGCGGGCGCTACGCCGAAACAGACGAAATCGGACAGCGAGTCGAGTTCGGCGCCGAAGCGAGAGGACGCCTTGAGCAGCCGCGCCATGCGTCCGTCCAGACCGTCGATGACTGCCGCAGCGCCGATCGCGATCAGGGCGAGTTCGTAACGGCCTTCCAGCGCCATGCGGATCGAGGTCAGGCCGATGCACAGGCCGAGCAGGGTGACGATGTTCGGGATCAGGATGCGGAACGGAACCGACCGGCGGCGGGCGCGCAGCAGCGCCTCCCGGCCGTCGTTCACCCTGTCGGTAAAGCGTTTCATCCGGCCTTGAGAAACCTTTCTGCTGTGGTTGGTCAGCGGCTTTCCGCCTGCTCCGTGGCCAGACGGATAACCGCTTCGGGCGTCAGCCCCTCGGCGCGCAGGCTTCTCAGACTTTTGTCGCCGTGGGATTTGGACAGCTTGCGGCCGTTTTCGTCGGTGACGAGCGGATGATGACAATAGACAGGTTCCGGCAGTTTCAGCAAGATCTGCAGCAGCCGGTGGATGTCGGTGGCGGCCAGGAGGTCCGCGCCTCGCGTCACATGCGTCACGCCTTGCAGCGCATCGTCCGCGGTCACGGCCAGATGATAGCTGGCGGGGACGTCCTTGCGCGCCAGCACGGCGTCGCCCCAGCGCTCCGGGTTCGCAGCCGATACGGAAACGCTCCCGTCCGGAGCGAAAACGCGAAACCGGATTGCGCCGCCGGACGAGGCGCGGGCGAGCGCGGCGGCCTTCGCCATGTCGAGACGCAGCGCGTAAGGTTCGCCTGCCTCGATCCGCCTGCGGCACTCGGCTTCCGGCAGGCCGCGATAGAGGCCGGGATAAAGGATCGCCCCGTCCGGGTCGCGTGCGATCGCGCCGCCGTGCGCCGCAGAAGCCTCCGCTATTTCGCGGCGCGTCGCGAAACAGGGATAGAGAACCCCCAGCGCCTTCAGCCGCCGCAAATAACCGGCATAGAAGCCGAAATGCTGCGACTGGCGGCGCACCGGCTGCTCCCATTCGAGGCCGAGCCAGGCCAGATCGTCGAAAATCGCCGCTTCGAATTCCGGCCGCGAGCGATCGGTGTCTATATCCTCGATGCGCAGGAGAAAACGGCCGCCGAAACGCTGCGCCATGCGCCAGGCGAACAGCGCCGAATAGGCATGGCCCAGATGCAGATAGCCGTTCGGGCTTGGCGCGAAGCGGAAAACCGGCCTGTCTTCGGGCATGTCGCGCCTTTCGCTGCGTTGTGTTTTCTGCAATATGCATCCCTGACGTCATGTTGCAATCAAGCCGATTCCGGAGACCCCGATGACCGACGCCGCAGCGAAACTCGACGGCCCGCGCCTCATGCCCGCCTCGGGCGGCGCGCCGAAGCAACTCGTCGTGCTGCTTCACGGCTATGGCGCGGACGGCAACGACCTGATCTCGCTCGGCCAGTACTGGCGCGGCGCGCTGCCCGATGCGGCCTTCGTCTCGCCTCACGCGCCGGAGCCTTGCGCGGCCAATCCGTTCGGCGGGCGGCAGTGGTTCGAGCTGACCTTCCGGGACGAGGCCGAACGCTGTCGTGGCGTGCAAAAGGCGGCGCCCGCCCTCGATGCGTTTCTCGACGACCAGCTTGAGGCCTGCGGGCTTGGCGGCGAGGCGCTCGCACTTGTGGGCTTCAGCCAGGGGACGATGATGGCGCTTCACGCCGGGTTGCGCAGGCCGAAGCCCCTTGCAGGCATCCTCGGCTTTTCGGGGATGCTGGTCGAGCCGGGCAGGCTGAAGGACGAAATCCGCTCGCGGCCGCCCGTCATGCTGATCCACGGCGACCGCGACGACATCCTGCCCGTCGAGGCGCTGTATCAGGCGCGCGCCGCGCTCGGGGCGGAAGGGCTGGCGGTCGAATGGCATGTGAGGCCCGGCCTCGGCCACGGCATCGACGAAGAGGGGTTGGCGATGGGCGGGAGATTTCTCTCCGGGCTGTTCCGGTAGCTCCCAGCATCGAGGACGAAGGCAGGCACGCCAAATATGCGCGATCACGCGCCGATCACAATTTTCGCGTTGCATCATCACGAGCCCTCACATGCGGATCAATCCGTTTCACGCATGGCCTAGCCCCCCTATCCTTCAATGAGAATCCTGCTATTCTGGCTTCACCGGACAATAAAAAGCCGGGTAACAAACAGAATAGATCCGAATAATAACAATAACGGTCATGAGCAGAATGATGATGAGCACAGGTTCCGATCCGATGCTGCCGAATAAAAAACCGTTCAAGCGGCGCGTTTCATTGGATCGGACGCCCCGGAACAATAAAAACAACCGGGCTCAGCGCGTATAGCGGCCTGAAACAAAAGCCAAGACAAGGCAGCCCCGGACGCGTCGGGGCTGCTTTATCTTTTTCTGCTCCAACCATGTTCCGCGGAACGATTTGTCAGCCTTTCCGGCATAGGGTGTCCTGCAAACACCGATGCGGGTATTTTCGCGCCATGACAACCGGACGGGCCGGAAATTAACCCTTCGTTAACCATTATGAAGCGACAATT
>CAYOUE010000228.1:0-3985 GCA_964407075.1 uncultured Hyphomicrobiaceae bacterium | reverse complement strand
TCGCAGATCGAGCGCGCCCGCCATCAGGAGCGCGCCCGCACGCTGAAGGCCAGGCTGATCGCGCGCGACCTGCCGGTGATGGACAATCCCAGCCATATCGTGCCGGTGCTGGTCGGCGACCCGGTGCACTGCAAGACCGTGACCGACATGCTGCTCGACCATTACGGCATCTATGTCCAGCCGATCAACTACCCGACCGTCGCCAAGGGAACCGAGCGCATCCGCCTGACCCCGACGCCGCTGCACACCGACGAGCATATGGACTGGCTCGCCACCGCCCTCTCCGCGCTCTGGGCCAAATGCCCCGTCGGACAGGGACGCTACGTCCAGATCGCCGCGCAATAGGTGCGAATCCATCTGGAAAGAGACGGACGCTGACAATCCTGACATCAAAAAGGCCGCATGATATTTCTCATGCGGCCTTTTTGTTGCCGGCAGCCGCTCAAATTCTACGACTGCGAACTTTCAGATCGAATGGAGTCATTCCATATGCAATCCAGCCGTTTAGAAAACCGGTGCCTTAATTGGAGGGAGGCTGTTCGGTTCCGCCTTCCGCAGGCTGCTCTTCGGCCGCCGGCTCTTCCGACTCGGGCGAAAACTGCTGGAGATAGGCGACGACGTCGCGGCGCTCGTCTTCCTTGGGAAGGCGGAAAGCCATGCGTGTCGTTCCGCGGGCCTGATCGGCCTTGCCGGCCTCGGTCAGGAAATCCTTGAGGAATTTGTTGGGGTCGGCGAGGTACTCAACGATGAGATCGGCGGTCCACACCAGTCCCGCTTCGCCGGCTGACTTGTTGAGCGGAGAATAGTTGAAACCTTCGATCGTACCTGCTTCCCGTCCGATCACCTCATTGAGTACGGGGCCGACACGGTTCTGCGCGCCTTCGCCGACCATATGGCAGGCCTGGCAACGCTTGAATACGTTTTCGCCTTTTGCCGCATCCCCGGCGTCCTGCGCCATCGCTGCGGATGAAAAACCCCCGAAGACAAATGCCGCAAGGATCAATTTTGTGCCGTTTTTCATCGCGTTTCCTCAGTTTAGGACATTCCGTGAAACTGTATAGAACAGATGACATTCGGGTCAAGGGAGGTGTCTCGAACTGTAGCCGCAGGAAGGCTTTTTCGAACGAATAGCGCGAATGTGCCGCAGGAGACGCCAAGTTTCCGGCCGCAGACGGTCAGCCGCTTTATTTGCCTGCGCGCGCTGCTCCGCGGGACCACTCACGCACCGGCGCGAGCCCGCGCGCTCTTCTTCGTTTCGATTCGCCGCCGGCCGGCGAGAAGAGCGATCAGCGCGCGCTGCGCAAGCGTCTGATAGCGGTCGCGGTGACGCACAAGCGCGAAATCGCGCCCCGGCAGATCGGCCTCGACAGCTTTCAGGTGGCCGGCGGCAATGCTTTGCGAAACCACATGCTCCGAAATGATGGTGCAGCCCGCCCCGGCCTCGACCGCCTCCCGGACGGCTTCGTTACTCGGCAGAACCAGGGAGATCTGCAGACGGCTGAACTCTATCCCGCTTTCCCTGGCCAGGTCCTCCAGCACTTCACGCGTACCTGACCCTGCCTCACGGATCACCCAGGACATTGACATCAGATCGGGGCGTCCACGGGCAAGCATGACCGGTTCGGGATGAGAAGGCGGCATGACGAGCATGAGCCGGTCGGTGTCGAGCGGCGTCCGGATCAGCGCCTTGTGGGACGTCGCGCCCTCCACGAAACCGATATCGGCAAGCCCCTCGGCGACAGCAGTCTCGACACGGCGCGTATTTCCGATGCTGACATTCAACCGGATATCAGGATACTCGGCATGAAAGCTGGTCAGGCGGCGCGGTAGCCAGTGGCTCGCGATGGTCTGACTCGCCGCGATCGTCAGAGAGCCCTGTATTTTCGCCGAAAGGTCTTGCAGGACCGAGCGGGCGACGGAGACGCGATCCAGCACCGCCTTCGCCTCGGGCAGGAAACGCTGACCGGTTTCCGTCAACTCGATACCGCGCCCGACCCGGTTGAAAAGCCGCGCGCCATAGCGGTTCTCAAGCGAGACGATCGCTGCCGACACAGCCGATTGGGTCATGCCAAGCAGTTTCGCGGCCCGGGTCATGTGACCGCGTTCCGCGACGGCTATGAAGATTCTGAGCTGGTCGAGGGTCATGACAATCAATCAATCAATCAGATCGATCAAAATAACAAAAATTATTTGTTAGATCGATTTATTGTTTGATGCGACATTTTCAATGACGTCTAATTCCTTTGAAAACAGGTCCCTTTTATGGAGCCGAAGCGGAAAAATCCTGCCGCGCACGGGGTAAAATCACCGAAAGCCGGGGACCGTCCGCTCGACACTTCGCCTTATGTCTCGGACGAGGTCCGCAAGACGACATGCTACATGTGCGCCTGCCGCTGCGGCATCGACGTGCATCTGCAGGACGGCAAGGTCCGCTACATCGAGGGCAACCGCGACCATCCGGTAAACCGCGGCGTCCTGTGCGCCAAAGGCTCGGCGGGCATCATGCAGCACTATTCGCCTGCGCGCCTGCACGCCCCGCTTCTGCGGACAGGCGAGCGCGGATCGGGCGAATTCCGCGAAATATCCTGGGACGAGGCGCTCGACCTCGCCGTGTCGTGGCTGAAACCCGTGCGGGAAAGCAATCCCTGCAAGCTCGCCTTCTTCACAGGCCGCGACCAGAGCCAGTCGCTGACCTCATGGTGGGCGCAGCAGTTCGGGACGCCGAACTACGCCGCGCACGGGGGCTTCTGCTCGGTGAACATGGCCGCTGCGGGCATCTACACGCTCGGCGGCGCGTTCTGGGAGTTCGGCGCCCCCGACTGGGACAGCACCGAATATTTCATGATCTTCGGCGTCGCGGAGGACCACGACTCCAATCCGATCAAGCTGGGCCTGGCGAAGCTGAAACGGCGCGGGGTCAAGACCGTCGGCGTCAATCCCGTACGCACGGGCTACAACGCGATTGCCGACGAATGGGTCGGCATCACGCCGGGTACGGACGGCCTGTTCATCCTCGCCCTGGCCCATGAACTGGTCCAAACCGGCCATGTCGATCTCGATTTCCTGATCCGCTACACCAACGCGCCCTGGCTTGTGATCTGCGACGAAGGCGGAGCGGAAAACGGTCTTTTCGCGCGCGGCGAAGACGGCAAGCCGCTCGTCCGCGACCGCGCGAGCGGGGCGCTTACGGCTTTCGACGCGCCCGGCGTCAGACCGGCATTGAACGGGGCGGCGACTCTGCCGGACGGGCGAACCGCGAAACCGGCCTTCGAGCTGTTCGCCGATAGCCTGGCGGGCGGGGGATACGACCCCGAAGCAGTCGCGGAACGCTGCGGCGTGTCCGCGTCTGCGATCCGGCGCATCGCGGCCGAACTCGCTCACGCCGCTTTCGAAAAAGAGATCGTCATTCACCGCCGCTGGCGCGATCTTCGCGGGGTCGAGCACGACCGTTTCATCGGCCGCCCGGTCAGCTTCCACGCCATGCGCGGAATCTCCGCCCATTCAAACGGCTTCCAGACCTGCCGCGCGCTGCACGTGCTGCAATTGCTGCTCGGCAGCGTCGACTGCCCCGGTGGCTTCCGCTTCAAGCCACCCTATCCGAAGCCTTACGACGCCCATCCGCGCCCGCATTGCGGCTGGGAGCCGAACACGCCTCTGAACGGCCCGCATCTCGGTTTCCCGCGCGGCCCGGAGGATCTTGCGCTCGATGATGATGGCAATCCGGCGCGCATCGACAAGGCATTCTCCTGGGAAGCGCCACTGTCCGCTCACGGACTGATGCATATGGTCATCGCCAACGCCCATGCGCGCGATCCTTACGGCATCGACGTCCTGTTCATGTATATGGCGAACATGGCGTGGAACTCCTCGATGAATACGCGTGGCGCCATGGAAATGCTGAGCGCAAAGGACGAAAGCGGCGGCTACGTTATCCCGAAGATCATCTATTCCGACGCCTATTCCTCCGAAATGGTCGCCTATGCCG
>CAYOUE010000227.1:1849-4055 GCA_964407075.1 uncultured Hyphomicrobiaceae bacterium | reverse complement strand
TGGTGGAGCTACCGGGCGCGCGACTGGCGCGCCTCGAACCGGGGAAGGCGGCTCGATCACATATGGACCACGCCGGGGCTGGAGGCGTCGGCGCGTGCAATGCGCGTGATCGAGGACGCGCGCGGCTGGGACAAGCCGTCCGATCACGTTCCGGTCGTCGTCGATTTCGAGCTGGACTGAAAGCCGTTCAGGCGCCGATCAGCCCGTTATCATCCCGAAACTTCACGGCTGGGGCGGCGGAACAAGGCTGGCGGCTTTCATCGCCAATCTGTCGGCCCATAGCTGTCTGAGCAGCAGCGCCAGAATTGCGATCTGCGGCAGAATCGAGATCGCATTGGCCACGATCAGCGGCCAGCTTCCGATGAAGATCCCGTAGATCAGCCACATCGCCACGCCTGTCACGAGCAGCAGATACATGGTCAGCGACAGGCCGGCAGTCTTCCGCTCACGGATGGTCTTGATCGCCTGGGGGAAGAAGGCAGCGGTGGTCAGACACGCGGCGGCCGTGCCGGTGAATTCGACGAATGCTGGACTCATGGGAGTTCGATGTCCTGGGGACGTTGATCCGACGCGCGTTATATCGAATGCCGGCAGGGGCTTGGCAAGCGGTTGGAAGACATGAGCCGTGCCCGCCGTTGCTTCGCTATTTCAGATCAAAAAAATGCGAACGCAAAAAGTCTCCATTCAGCTTGCCAGCATGTGTTTTTCCATGCAATTTTACCCCCTCGAAAGCATTTGCCAATAATGTGAACGACACGCCAAGTACAGTTGCAATCACACAATTTGCCACGTCAGGTTTTACGGAATGCTGTCACGAGTATGTTCCGCGTCCGTGTCCGGTTTGAGGTTGACGCGCTTTTTCGTGGCGCTGGCGGCCATGGCCTCATGCGCTCCGGCACTTTCTGCCGAAACCCGGTTCGCACAGGTTACGAATTGGGCAGGCGTTTCCACGCCGCTGAAGATCGTCATCTCGCTGGATCAGCAGCGCCTGACCGTCTATCGCGGCACGGAGCCGGTTGCTTCGAGCCGCATTTCGTCCGGGCGGAGCGGGTACCGCACGCCTTCGGGCGTATTCAGCATTCTGCAGAAACGCAAATGGCATCGCTCGAACATCTACAGCAATGCGCCGATGCCTTTCATGCAGCGACTGACATGGTCGGGGATCGCGTTGCACGAAGGTCATTTGCCGGGCTATCCGGCCTCGCATGGCTGCATCCGTCTGCCGGGAAAATTCGCCCGTGAGCTCTTTTCCATGACGGAACTCGGCGCGCAGGTTTTCATTGCTGACAACGAGACGCAGCCGAAGCTGATCGATCATGGCAATTTGCTGCAGCCGCGGCCGCTGGATCTCGTGACAGTCGACAAGCGCGACGTGATGCTCCGCTGGTCGCAGGAGAAAGGACGGCCTCTGAAGTGGATCCCGCTTCCCGTCAAGGCGTCGGAGTTGCAGACGGTGTCCTACTCGGCCATGAACATGTCCGCTCCCGTCGGCAATGAAATCAGGGAGATGGCCAAGCCTTCCGCAGATGAGAAAATTTCCCTCGAACGGGAAGCGTCGTTGAAGCTCGCCGATATCGAATACGATCTGGAGCAGATGGAATTTTACCGGAACAGGTCCGTCGAGCCGTTGCGGATACTGATTACGCAGCGTGAAGGCGCCGAGCGCACGCGCGATGTCCAGATGCTGCTCCGCGAACTCGGGCACGATCCAGGCGATGTTGACGGCTATGTGGGCCGCGACACGCGCTCGGCAATACGCTCTTATCAGGAAGCGCGTCAGATGGCCGTGACCGGCGAGATTACCGATGAACTGGTGGAACGGTTGTACAAGGAAGCCAGGTCCGGCCCTCCTCCCAGCGGCCATATCTACGTCAAGCAGGACCGCAGGAATATTTTCGACGCGCCCGTCGCGATCGCCGATGCGGACAAGCCGCTGGGCACGCATCTGTTCACCATCCGGAATTTCGGCATCGAGGACATCCGGGCTGAGTGGCAGGTCATCAGCGCCGGTGAGGAAAGCGACGCGGGGGCGGTGCTGAACCGGATCGTCATGCCCGATCACGTCCGCGACCGCCTCGAACGCCTGCTGACGCCGGGCTCGTCGATGATCGTCTCGGATGGCGGGTTGAACCCCGAAACCAACAAGTTCACGGATTTCATCGTCGTGACGAATTAAGACTGGCTGTCTGGCACTGTCATGACGACG
>CAYOUE010000227.1:0-1749 GCA_964407075.1 uncultured Hyphomicrobiaceae bacterium | reverse complement strand
CTTTCGCAAGATCTTCTCCATCGCCTTGCCCTTTGCCAGCTCATCGATCAGCTTATCCAGATAGCGAATTTCCCGCATGGTTGGTTCTTCGATGCTTTCTACCCGGACACCGCAGATCACGCCTTTGATCAAAGTCCGCGAAGGATTGAGCTGAGGAGCTTCGGCAAAGAAGGTCTCAAAATCCGTTTGTTTTTCGAGTTGCGCTTCCAACCCTTCCTGACTGTAGCCTGTCAGCCAGGGATGATTTCATTGACTTCTGTTCTTGTGCGTCCTTTTTTCTCCGCCTTGGCAACATAGTGCGGATAGACACTTGCGAAGCTCATTGTATAGATTCGATGTTTGGTCATGACACCTTCTTCGGCGCGGCGCTCGCTGTGGCTGCTAAGCTGTAACCCCGAAACCCGGACTGAAAAACGGCTGGCCGCCCGATTCAAGGAAACAACCGCGTCTTTGTCCATGCCGATCCGGCATTCGGCCGACGGAAGACGATCCTGTCGTGAAGCCTGAACGGGCGGTCGTGCCAGAATTCGATTTCGACAGGCGCGAGACGGAAGCCGGACCAGTAGGGCGGGCGGGGAATATCGCCGAGCGGATATTTCGCCGCATAACGCGCGACGGCCTTTTCCAGCGCGAAGCGGCCTTCAAGGGCGCGCGACTGCTGCGAGGCCCAGGCGCCGATCCGGCTGCCGCGCGGCCGTGTCTCGAAATAGGCGTCCGCCTCCTCGCCGCTGACCTGCGCCACAACCCCGCGCACGCGCACCTGCCGCCGCAGGCTCTTCCAGTGAAAACACAGCGCCGCCTTGCCGCTCGCCAGTAACTCGCGCCCCTTCGCGCTCTCGAAATTGGTATAGAAAACAAACCCGTCCGGCGAAAAATCCTTCAGCAGCACCATGCGGACATTCGGCAGTCCGTCCTCATCGGCGGTCGCCAGCGCCATGGCGTTCGGATCGTTCTGCTCGCCGAGTTTGGCGTCCTCGAACCATGCGCCGAACAGCGCGAATGGGTCCTCGGCGCCGGAGAAATCCGGAGCGGGCCGGGCAGTGTGCGAATTATGGCCGTCTGTGGTGTCCATAGCGTGCTGTTATCTCGGAGTTTTCCTATAATGCGCCGTGATAATAACTTAATCTCTCCTTATTCGTCGATCTATGCTGCCGCAGCGCACAGTTCAACGGCATGACCGCGCCTGCGTTCATGCGCCGGATGGTAAGCCTGCCGGCAGGCCTGCATATGGCTGGACGCAACCCGTCATTTGTGTAGGATGCCGCCAATCCTGGATATTGGAGGATACGGGTGACCGGAACCGGGCAACTGATGACTGGAAAGCGCGGCCTCGTGATGGGCGTCGCCAACAATCGCTCGATCGCGTGGGGGATCGCGAGAGCCGCAGCGTCCCATGGCGCGACGCTCGCCTTCACCTATCAGGGCGATGCGCTGAAGAAGCGCGTTGAGCCGCTCGCGGCCGAGGCCGGTTCTGACATCGTGCTGCCATGCGACGTGACAGATCCGGTTTCCGTCGACGCTGTTTTCGAGGCGCTGGCCGAGCGTTGGGGCAAGCTCGATTTTCTCGTTCACGCCATCGCCTATTCCGACAAGACCGAGCTTGACGGCCGCTATGTCGAGACCAGTCAGGAAAATTTCAGCAAGACGATGCTCGTCTCCTGCTATTCCTTCACGGCTGTCGCCCAGCGCGCCGAAAAGCTCATGACCGAAGGCGGCTCGCTGCTGACGCTGACCTATTACGGCGCCGAG
>CAYOUE010000226.1:0-4060 GCA_964407075.1 uncultured Hyphomicrobiaceae bacterium | reverse complement strand
GAAATGAGTGGGTCTCGCCATTGATGGTGACGCCGGGGATCGGCTTGTCGCCGCCCGCGTCCAGCGTGCGGATCGTGACCGGGCGGCCGTCCGCCCAATCTACGAGGCGGCGGTAGAAGGCGAGCTGCTCCTCCTCGCCGGGCTGATGGCCGTCCTTGAACAGAAATTCCGTCCGCGTGAGTCCGACGCCGTCGCAATGCGCAGCAGGGATCGCGCCGACACGCTCCGGCTCGTCGATGTTGACGAGAATCTTCACCGGCTCACCGCGCGCAGTCGCTGCAGGACGGGCCAGCAGGCTTTCGATGGCGCGCGCCTCATCGTCCGCCGCGGCGATCCGCTTGCGCGCCCTTTCGAGCGTGACGGGCGCGGGTTCGAGCGTCAGCGTTCCCCCGGCGGCGTCGAGAATAGCGGGTGCGCCGTGCGTAAGATCGTCAAGTTGCGCATCCAGCCCGACAAGGAGATTGACGCCGCGCGCGCGGGCGAGGATCGAAACGTGGCTCGTCGGGCTACCCCCGAGCGCCGCAGCGCCGCCGATCCGCTCCCAGGGGAGCGCAAGAAATGACGACGGCGTCAGATCGGCCGTAACAACGATCGCGCCGGTGGCGACAGGCTCCGCCTCGCCCTCTGCGCCCCCGAGCGCTCGCAGCACCCGATCGCGCAGATCGGTCAGGTCGGCGGCGCGAGCCATGAGCGTGGCGTCGCCGCTGGCGCGGTATTCCGCGATTTCGGCGTCGAGCGTGGCCGCCCAGGCCACGTCGCAGGCCGTCCCGCCCTCGATCGCGCGCCAAGCCGGGGCGAGCATGTCCTCGTCATCGAGCAGGGCGAGCTGAAATTCCAGAATATCGGCGGCCAACCTGTCTTCGGACGCGATCAGCGCCTCCAACTGCCCGGCCGACGCAGCGAGGGCTTCGCGCAGCACCGCTTTTTCCTCATCCACGGACGTAAAACTCCGCCGGAAGGCGGCGGCGTCCTTGAGAATGTGAACCGGGCCGATGGCGACAGCTCCGGAGACCGGAAGCCCCCGATAGGTCCTCTCGCCTTCCCCTTCAGTCACTGAAGTCCCGATTAACGAGCGCAACCAACGCATCGACGGCAGCCTTTGCATCTTCTCCTGAGGCGCGGATATGGAGCGGCAGCCCATGAGCCGCCTTCAGCTTCATGACCGCATTCGGCGACTTCGCATTCGTCCAGACGTCACTGTCATCCGAACGGATCTCGATCGCGGAGCCGAAGCCCTTCGCCAGCTTGGTGAGCTTGACGGCGGGCCGGGCGTGCAGTCCTGTCGGGTCCCGGATCACGGCTTCGCCCTCAATCCAATGCTCTTCGCGCGCCAGTCCGGTCATAACCTTAAAAATCCTCCGCCGTCGTCCGGACGGCATCGAGAGACGCGCCGCTGGCCGCCTCCGTCGCCGCCATGACCGCCCCCTCGACGATCGGCGCATTGCAGATCTGCACATTCGCGCCGCGGCCGCCGGGAAGCATCTCGATGGCCATTTCGCTGTTGGTTTCCGCCCCGCCCA
Organism: uncultured Hyphomicrobiaceae bacterium; assembly: GCA_964407075.1. GTDB lineage: Bacteria > Pseudomonadota > Alphaproteobacteria > Rhizobiales > Rhodomicrobiaceae > JAHQVI01. The sequence continues at coordinate 2,540 of CAYOUE010000226.1, read as the reverse complement.
GATCGACCAGCACGGCGACACCTTTCGGCGACCAGACTTCTTCTATGGCGGCCATGATCGCGGCTGCGTCCGTGCCCAGCCCGCCGTCGGGGTTGCCCCCGCAAAAGGCGACGCGGACATCGTCGCCGACCATCTGCCGGACCATGTCCGCCGTGCCCTTGGCGACATCTGCCGAGTGGGACACGATCACGATGGAGACGTTTTCGGTCATTGGCCCTCCAATACGTCGCAAATGGCGTGAACAAGCAGCGCGGACGAGCGCGCGCCAGGATCGAGATGGCCGACCGAGCGCTCGCCCAGGAAGGCGGCGCGGCCCTTGGTTGCGCGCATGTCCTTCGTGGCGGCGAGACCGGCGTCGGCGGCGGCGCGGATTGCGGCGATGCCGCCGCCCTTCGCCAGCGCCTCGTGAACAGGCGTCAGCACGTCGAGCATGGTCTTGGCCCCGGCGTCGGACTTGCCCCGCGCCTTCACCGCTTCGACGCCCGCGCCGAACATCGCTGCAATTTCGTCCGTAGTCTGCGGAACGTCCGCCGCAGCCTTGCCCATGCCCATCAGCAGCGAGCCGTAAAGCGGTCCCGAAGCGCCGCCAACCTTCATGACGAGAGTGGTTCCGGCCTTCTTCAAAGCCTCGCCGAACGGCAGCGCCGCGATCTCCTCCGCCGCTGCGGCGATGGCGCTAAAGCCGCGCACCATGTTGAGCCCGTGATCGCCGTCGCCTATGGCCTGGTCGAGTTCGGTCAACTCGCCTGAATGGCTCTCGACCGCGCCGTTACATCTTTCGATCAGCTTACGGATCAGCGTTTCGCTGCTCATGGCCGCCTCTCCCGTTATCTGCGCCTCAGCCGGCGCGCCGGCGCCGTTCACATGCAGCGGCGCGGCTCCGGTCGCGCTCCCGGCAATCCTATTGCCGCCGGCGTCGAAATACAGAACGGCCTCCCGCCGCACCGACACGTTGACGGCATCGCCCTCGCGGACATGCGTGCGGGCGCCGAGCAGGGCGTGAATATGACGGCCCGCCAGATCGAGCAGCGCGACTGTCTCCACGCCAAGATGCTCAAGTGTGAGAACTCGCGCCGGCCTGCCGCTGCCGTTGAGCACAACATCTTCCGGACGCACGCCGATGGTTCTGGTTCCCGCGGGCGCGGCCCCGGTCTCCAACACGCCCTCCTCCAGCAGATTGATCTGCGGACTGCCGAGACGCTGGGCCGCGTAGATGTTGGAGGGGCGTTCATAGACCTCGCGGGGGGCCGCGATCTGCACAAGCCGCCCGGAGGCGAGCACGCCGATCCGGTCGGCAAGCGTCATCGCCTCAAGCTGGTCGTGTGTGACGTATACGATGGTCGCGCCAAGCTCGCGTTGAATGCGTTTCAACTCGACCCGCAAATCTTCGCGAAGCTTGGCGTCCAGGGAGGAAAGCGGCTCGTCCATCAGGAAGAGATTGGGTTCGCGCACGAGAGCGCGGCCGATGGCGACGCGCTGCATCTCGCCGCCGGAAAGCTGGGTGGCGCGATTGTTCAGTTTCGAGGCGATGCGCAGCATCTCCGCAATTTCGGTGACGCGCCTGCGGATTGCGTCGGCGTCGATCCTGCGGCCGGGGGCGCGTAACGGAAAGGCGAGATTGTCGAAGACGGTGTAATGCGGATAGAGCGAATATTGCTGGAACACGAAAGCGACGTCGCGCCGGGATGGCTCAAGCGCGGTGACATCCTCGCCTGCAATATGCACCCTGCCCTGCTCGGGACGCTCCAGTCCTGCGAAAAGACGCAAGGTGGTCGTCTTGCCCGCCCCTGTGGGGCCTAGCAGCACGATGAATTCGCCGTCCGCAACATGCAGATCGACATCCGTGATCGCGATGACGTCGCCGAACCGTTTGGTGACGTTGCTCAAGGCCGCTTCAGCCATGCCCGTCTCCATCGTAAAGCGCGCTTTTCACGGCGCGGTCCGATACGGGATCGAACACGACGATGCGCTCCGGATCGAAGGCGAGGCCAACCGTCTCGCCGTAACCGACGCGGATCGTGTTCGGCGCGCGCACCCGCAGACGCCCGGCGTCGGTGTCCACGGTGACGAGCTGTCGCGCGCCCATATATTCGACGGCGAAGACCCGTCCTCTCAACGGCCCGTCATCGGCGATGCGGATATGCTCGGGCCGCGCGCCGAGTACGGCGTGCGGCGTCTCAAGTCCCTCGCGCGTCTCCGGCATGGGGAGCGAGGCGCCATTGACGCGTATCGCGCGCGCGCCGGGGGCGAGGCCGCCTTTCGCGGCCAGGAAATTCATCGCCGGGCTGCCGACGAAGCCGGCCACGAATTTCGTCGCCGGGCGCTCGTAGATCTCCATCGGCGGACCGACCTGCAGGATTTCGCCGAGATTCATGATGCAGATCCGGTCGGCCATCGACATCGCTTCAATCTGGTCGTGCGTGACGTAGACGGTCGTCGCACCGATGCGGTTGTGCAGCAGGCGCAGTTCCTCACACATCAGCTCGCGGAATTCGGCGTCGAGCGCGCCGAGCGGCTCATCCATGAGATAGGCCTTTGCG
>CAYOUE010000225.1:1005-4112 GCA_964407075.1 uncultured Hyphomicrobiaceae bacterium | reverse complement strand
CATCGAAGGCATGGAGCATGTCGACAAGATCAAGCGCGGCGAGCCGGTCAGCAATCCCGACCAGATCGTGAAGATGCAGGTCGCCGCCGACGCGGCCTGAACGGCGCGCCCGCAATGCGCGTCGATGAATTCGATTTCGAACTGCCGGAGGACCGGATCGCACTTCGGCCCGCCGAGCCGCGCGAATCTGCGCGGCTTCTTTGCGTAACGCCGGGCGGCAGGCCGGAATTCGACGACCGGACCATTGCCGATCTGCCTGCCCTGCTCCGCCCCGGCGACATTCTCGTCTTCAACGATACGCGCGTCATTCCCGCCCAGCTCTTCGGCAGCAGGATGAGCGCGGGCGGCGACGGCGCGGCCATCGGCGTGACGTTGCATAAACGGCTCTCCGAAACCGAATGGCTGGCCTTCGCCCGGCCGGGCCGCAAGCTGAGCGCCGGCGGATGGATCGACTTCGCCGGCGTCATGCGGGGCCATGTTCTGGAGAAAGGCGAGGGCGGCGAGATACGCCTGGCCTTCGAAACAGATGGCCGCCCCGTCATGGAATGCCTCGCCGAGATCGGGATCATGCCGCTCCCGCCCTATATCGCCTCCCGGCGCAAGGCCGACGAGCGCGATGCGCGCGACTACCAGACCGTATTCGCACGCGAGGAAGGCGCGGTCGCCGCTCCCACGGCGGGGCTGCACTTCACCGGCGATCTCATCGCAAGGCTGAAATCGGCAGGCGTCGAGACCGCTTTCGTCACTCTGCATGTCGGCGCGGGAACCTTCCTGCCGGTCAAGGCCGAGGACACCGCCGGCCATAAAATGCACGCCGAATGGGGCGAGATCGACGCCGAAACCGCTGCGGCGCTCACACGCGCACGCCGCGAAGGCCGCCGCATCGCCGCCGCCGGAACCACCTCGCTGCGCCTCCTCGAAAGCGCCGCCCGCGAAACCGGCGAAATCCGCCCGTTCAAGGGCGACACGGACATCTTCATCACCCCCGGCTACCGTTTCAGGGCCACAGACCTGCTCGTCACCAATTTCCACTTGCCCAGATCGACGCTGTTCATGCTGGTCAGCGCATTTTCCGGCCTTGACAGGATGAAGCGCGCCTATGCCCATGCTGTCGAGGCAGGCTACCGTTTCTATTCCTATGGCGACGCCTGCCTGCTCTCGCCCGAACCGGAAACCGCCACAAGGACGCCACCCGAATGACGCAGTCTGTCCGCTTCACGCTGAAGGCCCGGGACGGCGAGGCGCGGCGCGGGGAAATCGCAACCTCGCGCGGCGCGATCCGCACGCCCGCCTTCATGCCGGTCGGCACGGCAGGAACGGTCAAGGCGGTACTCACGGACACTTTGCGCTCGGCCGGCGCGGACATCATTCTCGGCAACACCTATCATCTGATGCTCCGCCCAGGCGCGGAGCGCGTCGCTGAACTCGGCGGCCTGCACCGCTTCATGAACTGGCCCGGCCCGATCCTGACCGACAGCGGCGGCTTTCAGGTCATGTCACTGGCCAAGCTCCGGAAAATCAGTGAGGAAGGCGTGAGTTTCCAGTCCCATATCGACGGGTCCACGCACATGCTGACGCCGGAGCGGTCCATCGAAATCCAGACGCTGCTCGGCGCGGACATTCAGATGCAGTTCGACGAATGCACAGCCTTTCCGGCCAGCCACGGCGAGGCGCGCGCGTCGATGGAGCTGTCGCTGCGCTGGGCGGAACGGTCCGGCGAGGCTTTCGCGAAAATGGCGGGCGCGCATCAGGCACTGTTCGGCATCGTTCAGGGCGGGGTCTATCCGGATCTGCGCGCGGCGTCGGCGGAGAGGCTGGTCGCGATGGATTTTCACGGCTATGCGATCGGCGGGCTGGCCGTCGGCGAAGGGCAGCAGGCGATGCTCGAAACGCTGGCCCGAACAGCGCCGCTGCTGCCGGAGGACAAGCCCCGATACCTGATGGGCGTCGGCACGCCCTCCGACCTGATGCAGGCGGTCGCGCTCGGCGTCGACATGTTCGACTGCGTGATGCCGACCCGGTCAGGCAGGCATGGCCAGGCTTTCACATGGGCCGGCAGGGTCAACCTGCGCAACGCGGTTCATGCGGATGAAAGCGCTCCGCTCGACCCGGAAAGCGAATGCCCTGCTGCACGGGATTATTCGCGCGCCTATCTCCATCATCTGTTCAAGGCCGGCGAGTTGCTCGGCCCGATGCTTCTGAGCTGGGCGAACCTGCATTTTTACCTGGAATTGATGGCCCGGATGCGGACCGCCATCGCAGAAGGCAGGCTTGCCGGCTTTATGGAAAACATGCGGCGCATTTATCCGCCCGCATCCGGAAAAGCCTGAAATCCGTGGCGAATTTCGCCGCAGGACCTGGCTCAGTGTCCATGTTGGGCTTAACGCGCCGAACTTTATCATGCTAAAAGATATAGGACTTTTTATCGGGCTTTCAGGGGGCTGCCGGGCCACGGTTGGGAGATTGTTTGATGCGTTTCGTCATCCTTGCCTTTATTTGCATAGCGTCCTTCGCGGTTTACGCCGCCGACATGCAACCGCTGGGCCGCTCCGATGCGGAGGACAGGGCGCAGCAGAGCGCGGCCGACCGGGTGGAGCGCGAGGCGGCCCGCGCAGCGAGAGAAGAAGCGGAGCGCCGCGAAGCCGCGCAGGCCGAGGCCGAGCGCCAGGCGGCAAGAGAACAGGCCGAACGCGAAGCCGCACAGGCGGAGACGGAGCGTCAGGCTCAGGAGCAGGCGGCGCGCGAAGCCGCGCAGGCCGAGACCGAACGTCTCGCCCAGGAGCAGGCGGCGCGCGAAGCCGCACAGGCCGAGACTGAACGTCTCGCCCAGGAGCAGGCGGCGCGCGAAGCCGCGCAGGCCGAAGCCGAACGTCTCGCTCAGGAACAAGCTGAACGCGAGGCCGCGCAGGCCGAGGCCGAACGTCTCGCCCAGGAGCAGGCGGAACGCGAGGCCGCGCAGGCCGAGGCCGAACGTCTCGCCCAGGAACAGGCAGAGCGCGAGGCCGCGCAGGCCGAGGCCGAACGTCTCGCTCAGGAACAGGCGGAACGCGAAGCCGCGCAGGCCGAGGCCGAACGTCTCGCTCAGGAACAGGCGGAACGCGAAGCCG
>CAYOUE010000225.1:0-905 GCA_964407075.1 uncultured Hyphomicrobiaceae bacterium | reverse complement strand
CGCAGGCCGAGGCCGAACGTCTCGCTCGCGAGGAAGCAGAGCGTGAAGCCTCTCAGGCCGAATCGGAGCGACTGGCCCGCGAGGAAGACGAAGCCGGCGAGCAGGACGGCAGCCAGCCCGCAACCGCGCAAGCCGCTCCGCCAGCCTCGCCCGCAGGCGGGGACGGGACCGGCGCAGGCGGCGAAGGTTCTTCAACCGCGATGGGCGACGCCGCGCCTGCAGAAGCGGGTTCGGGCGGCATTCTCAGCCTTGCCTCATGCCGCGAACTCGGCGCGCCCGAGCACTGCCCCGAACTCAACGAGGCTCTCGCCAGGGTTGTCGAGAATCCGGCCCGTTTCGAACGCCCGAGCGAAATGAGCCTGGGCCAGACGGCTGCGATCGACCTTGCCTTTCTGTCGAGCTTCGAGGCGGGCGATCTGCCCTCGGATCTTGCGGGGCTTCTCGACGGCCTTCCCGGCGATGTCCGTCAGGCGTTGGGCCGGCTCGCCGGGACGTTCTCCGTCGAATTGTCGGGAGAAGGCTTCGACATCAGCCCGTCCGGCGCGCAGACGCTCGACGCTGGCAGCGCGAACCTCGCCGGCATGAACTGGCAGGTCACGCCGCTGGATGACGGCCGCGACCGCACGCTGAGGGTCCAGCTCTTCGCGAATGCGCCGACCGGCGACGGATCGACATCCGAAATCCTCCTGCGCACGATCGACGCCGCCATCGTCGTCAACGTATCCGCATGGGACCGCATCCAGAAATTCATGCCCTATCTGATCCTGATCGGGTTGCTGCTTTTCGCGCTGATTGCGATGGTCCTGGTCAGGGGACCGCGCGGCAAATCGGCCTTCGTGCGTCCTGTAGCCGCGGGCGGCGGCGCTGCGGCGCTCGATGAGAGCGTGCGTCACGGCGGCGGCCCG
>CAYOUE010000224.1:3423-4114 GCA_964407075.1 uncultured Hyphomicrobiaceae bacterium | reverse complement strand
ATCGCCTTCCTTGATATTGCGGTCGTCGCCGAAGATCACGATGCCGACATTGTCGACTTCGAGGTTCAGCGCCATGCCCTTGATGCCGCCGGGAAACTCCACCATCTCGCCGGCCTGCACATTGTCGAGGCCGTAGACGCGGGCGATGCCGTCGCCGATCGACAGGACCTGGCCGATTTCGGAGACTTCGGCTTCCTGACCGAAATTCTTGATCTGATCCTTCAGGATCGACGAGATTTCAGATGGGCGGATTTCCATCAGCCGGCCTCTTTCATTGCGATTTTCAGATTGTTCAGTTTGGTTCGGATCGAGCTGTCGATCATCCGGCTGCCGATTTTTACCACCAGCCCGCCAATGAGCGCTGGATCGATGCGGGCATCAAGGTCAATATTGCGGCCAGTCTTGGCTTTCAGCGTGGCCTTCAGCTCTTCGGTCTGCTCGTCCGTGAGCGGTATCGCGGATACGACTTCGGCTGTGACTTCATTGCGGTGCTGCGCAAGGAGTGCTCGAAAGCTCCGTGCGATGTCCGAGAGCGCGAAGAGACGGCGGTTCCTCGCCAGAAGGCGCAGGAAATTGCCGGTCAGTTCCGAGAAGCCGCCCTTGCGTGCGATGACGTCGATCGCCGCGCTCTGCTCTGCCGATGAAAAGACCGGACTGCGCACGAGGCGCGTCAGGTCGGCGCTTTCATGGA
>CAYOUE010000224.1:0-3413 GCA_964407075.1 uncultured Hyphomicrobiaceae bacterium | reverse complement strand
CCTCCAGCCCCTTCAGTTCGTCGGCTACCTCGTCGAGCGTTCCGGCGTCGCGCGCAAGCTCGAAAAGAGCCGTCGCGTAGCGTCCTGAAATTCCAGCCACAAGTGTCGTTTCGCCAGCCAACTTCGCGGTCTTTCCATGGCTCCCTTGCCCAGGGGCGGCCCAAAGGCAGGATTTCGCAAGACGATAGCTGCCCAGGCGAAATGCCAGGCAAGCAGGAAAAGGAATGTTGAGCGTTCTCTATCACAGCCTTTGCGCCACTTGCAACAAGCACTATGGCGGAAATCAATGCGGCGGATTGGCCGGGATGAGCAAGATGGAGACAGCCCTCGGAAGCTTCAATGCAAGGAACGCCGCATGAAGCGAAATTACCTGCAGGGCCGAGGTTTCCTTATCGCGGCGTCGCGGCGCTTACGCCACTACCGGAACGCCGGGCCGTGCGCCCACAGGGTCAGTGAATATCGTTCTCCCTTCATCACAGGGGTGACGCGATGCAGGACGAAGCTCGGGAAGCACAATGCGGAGCCGATCTGCCGGGAAGCCTGGCGGACAACGCCGTCCGCATTGGTTTCAAGATTGCCGCCCTCATAACTTTCACCTTCGGATAGCTGTACGACCATCGTCAACTTGCGGCGCGCTGCGTTGGGGCCGTCGCCGAAATCGACATGCCAGTCGAAGAACCCGCCCGCTTCGGCTCCATACCATGCAACCTGCATTCGCTCGGCAAACTCATCCAGGATGAATTCGAAATGCTCCCGGTTCGCTTGTGCGAATGTGTCGAGCAGCCGCCGGAAGGTCCAGGCGCTTTCGTTCTCCTCGTCCAGCCAGAACAGGCGCGACCGGCGGGCGTTGTCGGCCCGGACGCCGCCGACCAGCGCGGCGTCTTCGAACCGGCCGTCAAGCGCAGCTGCAACGATCCGGCGGCATTCTTCCGGCGTGAAGACGGCGGGTATTTCCAGCGGGTGCAGCATCTGTGGTTCGCTTGTCAGAAGACGATGCGCTGAGATGGAGAGGCGGTCGGGTGCCGTCAAGCCGGGCGGTCGCGCCTGTCATTGCCTGGCTGAAATCATGTGGCTGCGCGGCAATGCTGGAGTCTATGCAGCTTTGCAAATCGCTAAATATTATTCCGAGTTGTTATGTCGTCTTATAAGTATTAAGCAAAACAAAAAGGACTGGTGAAAAATTTCAGTCCCATGATAGTTTGATAGATCCGCCTTGGTGTTAATTATGTTTTTTTATGGCGCATGATTGTCATAATTTTTCTTTTATTTTTGTTTTTCTAAGCAATCATATAGTAGCCGGCTATAGCTAAAACACCAAATATAACTATAGCCATGAGAATGGATGTTTCTCTGTCCATGATAACTCTCCATATTTCAAGATTTTTAGCGATATTTTTATTTCATAACGCTACAAGTATAGACTATAGTATAATGCTCTAATTAAGTAAATGCTGAAAATTTGCATGGGGAGCGTAGCTTTTTGCCGGCTTCAAACTGCTCGCGATGATGCAGGCAATAACTCATTGAACATGCAGCATGGCTGAAGGCAGTCCAGTTATGCGTCGTCACAAGAAACTGTACGGATCGACATCGACGCTCAGGCGCAAGCTCCCCTTCTGCGGTGGCGCCCTCTCCAGCCAGTGCCTCAAATACGCCTGCAGGTCGGCGTCGCGGGCGGCTTTCACCAGGAGCCGGTAGCGGAAACGGCCGCGGATCAGGGCAAGCGGGGCTTCGGCGGGGCCTAGCACGGTGATCTTCGCCGAGCGCGGGGCAGCGAGGGCGAGGTGCCGGGCGAAGTGCTCGGCGTCAGGCTTGGCCTTGGCCGACACGATCAGCGCCGCGAGCCGTCCGAATGGCGGCATCCCGGCGTCCTGACGGGCGGCGATTTCCTGCTCGATGAAACTGTCGCGGTCATTGGCAATGATCGCCTTCATGACGGGATGCTCGGGCATGTAGGTCTGGACCAGGCCGCGTCCCTCGACGCCGTCCTCGCGGCCCGCGCGGCCCGTCACCTGCGAAATGAGCTGGAATGTCCGTTCGCCCGCGCGCGGATCGCCGGTCGCAAGGCTCAGGTCGCCGTCGACCACGCCAACCGTCGCCAGATGCGGGAAATTGTGGCCCTTGGCGACGAGCTGCGTGCCGATGACGATGGGCGCATCGCCGCGCGCGACCTTCTCGATGATCTCGCGCAGCGCCTTCATGCCGGGGATCAGGTCGCTCGACAGGATCGCCGTCTCGACGCCCGGAAAGCGTTCGGTCACCTCCTCGGCGACGCGCTCGACGCCCGGCCCGCACGGCACCAGCGAATCCTCGGCGGTGCATTTCGGGCAGCTTTTCGGCGCGGGCAGAGTGAAGCCGCAATGATGGCAGATGAGCTGCTGGCGGAAACGGTGCTCGACGAGACTGGCGGAACATTGCGGGCATTCGATACGATGGCCGCATGTTCTGCACAGGGTCAGCGGGGCATAGCCGCGCCGGTTGAGGAACAGGAGCGACTGCTGGCCGCGCGACAGCGTCTGCGTGATTGCCTCGACCAGCGGCGGGCTAAGCCATTGCCCCCGATCCGGTGGGTTGACACGCATGTCGATGGCGGAGATCTCCGGCATCTGCGCGCCCGCGAAACGCTGCGGCAGGACAAGATGCGAATAGCGGCCCTGCTTTGCATTGACGGCGGTCTCCAGCGACGGCGTCGCGGAACACAGCGCGACAGATGCGCGGGTGAGCGAGGCGCGAACCACGGCCATGTCGCGCCCCTGATAGGAGACGCGGTCCTCCTGCTTGAAGGCATTGTCGTGTTCCTCGTCGACGACGATCAGGCCAAGCTCGGGGAAGGGCAGGAATAGGGCGGAGCGAGCGCCGGCGACAACCTTGGCCTCGCCCTCGGCCACGGCGCGCCAGATTCGCGCCCGCTCGCCCCCGGGGATAGCGGAATGCCATTCCAGCGGCCTGCATCCGAAACGCGCCTCGAAGCGGTCCAGGAACTGGTTGGTGAGCGCGATTTCCGGCAGCATGATGAGCGCCTGCCGCCCTTGCCGGATGCATTCGGCGACGGCTTCGAAATAGACCTCCGTCTTGCCGGAGCCGGTGACGCCGTCGACGAGAGAAACGGAAAAGCCGCCCGCCCTGATCCTCTCGCGCAGCGCATGGGCGGCGTAGCTTTGCGCCTCGGACAGATCCGGCGGCGCGAAATCCGGATCGGGCGATTTGGGGCGCCAGCGCGGCAGTTCCATGCGGATCAGGGTGCCGATCTTGGCCAGCCCGTCGATCACGCCGTAGCTCACTCCGGCGCGGTCTGCCAGTGCCGCTTTCGACCAGACGCGCCCGCCTTCCGCAGCATCGATGACGCGCCTGCGCTCGGCGGTCATGCGCACAGGCGGCGGCCCGGCGAGCTTGTAGCCCCAGCGCGGCGCATC
>CAYOUE010000223.1:0-4149 GCA_964407075.1 uncultured Hyphomicrobiaceae bacterium | reverse complement strand
TTCGTCAGCAGCCAGAAGAACAGATGCTTGTCGCCGAGAAATCGGTAGCGCGAGAAGGCGTAGGCGGCGGGGAGGGCCGCCGCGACCGAGATCACGGTATTGAAGGATACATAGATGAGCGAATTGACATACCCCATGTACCATGTCGGGTCTGTGAGGATCGTGACATAATTTGCGGTTGTGAAATTGACCGGATAGGGACTGAATCCGCCAAGAATTTCATTCGTCGTCTTGAACGACATGTTGATGAGCCAGTAGATCGGCAGCATCAGGAAAATGATGTAGAGCGTCGGCGCGAGCCAGGTGAATTTCCGCATGGCCGCCCCCTAGTTCTGCTCGCCGCGGGTCATGACGGTGTAGAACACCCATGACACGAGAAGCGTGATGACGAAATAGATCAGCGACATCGCCGCCGCCGGGCCAAGGTCGAACTGGCCGAGCGCCATCTTGACGAGGTCGATCGACAGGAAGGTTGTCGAGTTGCCGGGACCGCCGCCCGTCAACACGAACGGCTCTGTGTAGATCATGAAACTGTCCATGAAGCGCAAAAGGATCGCAATGGTCAGCACACGGTTCATCTTCGGAAGCTGGATGTAGCGGAACACGGCCCAAGGGCGCGCGCCGTCGATCCTTGCCGCCTGATAATAGGCGTCGGGGATCGAGACGAGGCCGGCATAGGCGAGCAGCACGACGAGCGAGGTCCAGTGCCAGACATCCATCAGGATGACGGTGAACCATGCCGAAAGCGGCTGCTGCGTGTAATCGTAATTGAAGCCCATCGAGGTCAGCGTGTAGCCGAGCAGCCCGATGTCGGGCAGCGCGAAAATGTTCCACATCGCGCCGACGACGTTCCACGGGATCAGCAGCGGCAGCGCCATCAGCACGAGGCAGACGGGAACCCATATCCCCTTGCGCGGCATGGTGAGCGCGATCGCGACGCCCAGCGGGATCTCGATCAGAAGGATGATCGTCGTGAAAAGCATCTGGCGTCCGAGAGCGGCATGAAAGCGCTCCGAAGTCAGAACGTCCTGAAACCAGCCGACGCCGTGCCAGAAGAACAGATTGTTCCCGAAGGTCTCCTGAACCGAGTAGTTGACCACCGTCATCAGCGGGATGAGCGCGTTGAAGGCGACAAGGATCAGAACCGGAAGGACCAGCCACCATGCGCGCTGATTTTCGGTTTTCACTGCCATCTCTCAACCTCCGGCCCGGTCTGGCGCAAGCCATCCGTCGGCGTAAATGCGTGTCCGGGCGCTGTCGAAAACGAGTCTGGGAGCGGATGCAGGGAGCGACTGGCCTTCGCTCAGCAGCGTGTAGATGCGATTTGCCGCCGAGCGCGTTTCGACGACGCGGTAACGTCCCACATCGGCGACCTTGACGATGTCGACCGGCACGCCGCCTTCCTCGCCGTTGGCGGCGAAGCGGATGAATTCCGGGCGGACGCCGATTTCCAGCCGCGCGTTTTGCTCGACGCGCCCGAGATCGGTCGCGACCGGAACATGATTGCCCTCGAAGAAGACGGCGCCCTCGCGCACCTCGCACGGGAGCACGTTCATGCCGGGCGAGCCTATGAAATGGCCGACGAAGGTGTGTGTCGGCCGCTCGAACAGCTCCACAGGCGTGCCGATCTGGACCACTTCGCCCTCCTGCATGACGACGACCTCGTCGGCGAAGGTCAGCGCTTCGGTCTGGTCGTGCGTGACGTAGATCATCGTTAGCCGAACTTTCTGGTGCAGCTCCTTCAGCTTGGAGCGAAGCTGCCATTTCAGATGCGGGTCGATGACTGTCAGAGGCTCGTCGAACATGATGACGTTGACGTCTTCACGCACGAGGCCGCGGCCCATCGAGATCTTCTGCTTGCCGTCGGCCGTCAGTCCCGATGCGCGCCGGTCGAGCATGTCGGAGAGTTCCAGCATTTCCGCAATCTCACGAACCCGCGCGTCGATCCGGCCGGGCTCAACGCCGCGATTCTTCAGCGGAAAGGCGAGATTGTCGTAGACGGTCATGGTGTCGTAGACGACGGGGAACTGGAAAACCTGCGCGATCCTGCGCTGATCCGTAGGCAGACGGGTCACGTCCTGGTCATCGAACAGCACCTGCCCCTCTGATGGCGTGACGAGGCCGGAGATGATGTTGAGCAGCGTGGTCTTGCCGCAGCCGGACGGGCCGAGCAGCGCGTAGGCCCCGCCGTCGCGCCATTCCAGGTCGATCCGCTTGAGCGCATAGTCTTCCGGCCCGGACGGCGTGGCGATATAGGAATGGCGTAGATTTTTCAACTCTATGCGCGCCATGAACTATGTTCCCCCGCCGCCGATTCGTTCGCCGGAAGCGCCGAAATAGAGGCATTGCGAGACATCGGCGAAAAAGTCGTGACGTTCGCCGACCTCATAGGCGTGAACGCCGTGGCTCTGGCTGACCCAGACCCTTTCGCCGCCACCGTCCGCGATCACGAAATGCGCCACGCTCTCCGATCCCGACAGCTCCGTAACCAGGATCCTGCCTTCGATGCGGACCTCATGAGCCGGGCCATTCTGACGCGGGCTGATGAAATGCGGCCTGATCGCGACGGTGTATTCGCCATCCGGCGCGGATGCGATGGCGCCGGCCGCGGGCCATGAGACTTCGGCCCCGCCAAGATGGATTCGGCCCTCGGCCTTGATTGCCTTCGCGGAGTTGATCGGCGGGTCGGAGAAGACTTCGGCTGTGACGAGGTCGCGAGGGTTGCGATAAACGTCCGTAGTCGGACCGAACTGCGTGACGCGCCCTTCCTGCATCGTGGCCGTGAACCCGCCGAGGAGCAGCGCTTCGCCCGGTTCGGAGGTCGCGTAGACGACGACCGCGCCCCTGCCGCGGAGGAGGCGCGGAAGCTCGTCGCGCAGTTCTTCGCGCAGCTTGTAATCGAGATTTGCGAGCGGCTCGTCGAGCAGGACGAGATCGGCGTCCTTCACGATTGCGCGGGCGATGGCGGTGCGCTGCTGCTGCCCGCCTGACAATTCCATCGGACGCCGGTTCAGCATCGGCGTCAGTCGCAGCAGGGCCGCGGTCTCCTGAACACGGCGGTCGATTTCCTTCCTGCCGAGCCGGGCGATCCGCAGGGGCGAGGCGATGTTCTCGTAAACCGTCACATGCGGATAGTTGACGAAGAACTGATGCACCAGGCTGACGCGCCGGCGCTGAGGCGACAGGCCCGTGACGTTTTCGCCCCTGAACCAAACCTCGCCGTCAGTCGGCTTTTCAAGCCCGGCCATGATCTTTATGAGAGTTGTCTTGCCCGCGCCGGTTGCGCCCAGGAGAACGTTGAAGCCGCTTTCGGAAAGCGTCAGGTCCGTCGGGTAGATATGCATATCCGACCCGGATCGCTTGACGACGCCTCTGAGCTCCATCGTCATGCCGGTGAACCCCTGTGCCGCTGGATGTTTTCTTGTGAGTGTTCGCGCTAACGGCGACGGCGTCAACGCATTGTGGAGAATTGCGGAGAACGGCGAACCGTTCTCCGCGCATTGTTGCTGCCTATGAGCCTAATTCGCGCTCTGCCAGCGTTTGATGAGTTCCTCATATGCGATGGTTTCGCCCTGGGGCTTCTCGTTTTCGAGCTTGGCTTTAGGCGATCCCGGCTGCGACAGCCAGTATTCCGGATCGCGCTCTTCGTTGAGACGCGGGCCGCAGCCGCCATAGACGTTGGCGCTTTCGTCAGCCTGCTGCATACGGGCCATCGTGACGTCCATTTCAGCCGCGAGACGGTCCATCGCTTCCTGCGGCGTGAATGCGCCGGAGTTCACGTCGCCAATCTGCTGCCACCAGATCTGCGCCAGTTTCGGATAGTCGGGGACGTTGACGCCGGTCGGGGTCCACAGCACGCGGTCGGGCGAGCGGTAGAACTCGACGAGACCGCCGAGTTTCGGCGCGCGCTCGACATGGCGGGTCTCGTGCCCATCGGCGTCCACCTTCCATTCGAGGAGTCCGCGCTCGACCCTGGCGGGGCCGTGAGTGTTGCCCAAGCGCTGGGCATCCACCGGGTCGTGGTGCCGTGGCTTGGTTCGGCGATGTGCCCGGACCTTGAGGCGTGGCGCGTGGCGGCCCGCAAAATGGGCGAGGCCGGCGCGGTGTTGCGCAACGAGGGCATTCAGCTTTGCTACCACAATCACGCCG
>CAYOUE010000222.1:0-4243 GCA_964407075.1 uncultured Hyphomicrobiaceae bacterium | reverse complement strand
TCCGGGATGTCCTGCAGCTCCAGCGCGCCGGTCGAGTCGATCACGCGCGGATCGTCATGCGGGATGAAGGGCAGCGTCACCGGCTCCGAGCCGGCTGCGATGCAGCACTGGTCGAAGGAGACGCGCGTGACATTGCCGCCGCCGTCCGTCACTTCGATCATGTGGGGCGAGACGAACCTGCCTGAGCCGCGCACGACCCGCACCTTGCGGCCCTTGGCGAGGCCGTCGAGGCCGCCGGTCAGCTTCTTCACGACGTCCGACTTCCAGCCGCGCAAGCGGTCGAGGTCGATTTCCGGCTTGGCGAAGGCGAGGCCGTGCTCCGACATCTCCTCAGTCTCGGTGATGACCTTTGCGGCATGGAGCAAAGCCTTGGAAGGAATGCAGCCGACATTGAGGCAGACCCCGCCGAGCGTGGCGTCGCGCTCGATCAGCACGGTTTCGAGGCCGAGATCGGCCGCGCGGAAGGCCGCCGTATAGCCCCCCGGCCCGGAGCCGAGCACGACGAATTGTCCGTGGACGTCGCCTTTCTCGATCTCCCCCGTCCGCTCCGCCGGGGCAGGGGCGGGCGCGGGCGAACTTTCCCCGGCCTGCACCTTTTCCGCAGCCTCGTCAGCGGGCCTCTCCGCTTTCGACCCGTCCGCCTCGCCGGACGCGGCGGCTTCGACCTCCAGCGTCAGGATCAGCGTGCCTTCCGAGACGCGGTCGCCTTCCTTCACCTTGACTTCGACGACCTTGCCCGCCTCGGGGCTGGGCACCTCCATCGTCGCCTTGTCGCTTTCCAGCTCGATCAGCGGGTCTTCCTTCGCGACAGTGTCGCCCGGCGACACCATGACGGCGATGACCGGCACATCGTCGAAATCGCCGATATTCGGAACCTTGATGTCCTTGACAGTCATCGAACCCCCTAAAGCAGAAGACGCCGCTCGTCGGCGAGCGCGTGACGCAAAGCCGCGCAGAAGCGGGCGGCGAGCGCGCCGTCAATGGCGCGGTGATCGTAGCTCAATGACATGGGCAGCATCAGGCGCGGCGTGAATTTCTCGCTGCGCTCGTCCCAGACCGGCTCCATCTTCGCCCGCGTCAGGCCGAGAATGGCGACCTCGGGCGCGTTGATGATCGGCGTGAAGGCCGTGCCGCCGATGCCGCCGAGCGAGGAGATGGTGAAGCTCGCCCCGGACATCTCCGCCGGGCTGAGCTTCCCCTCGCGCGCCTTCGCCGACAGCGCGCCGAGTTCCTGCGAGATCTGGATGACGCCCTTCTGGTCGGCATCCTTGATGACGGGCACGACCAGGCCCTGCGGCGTGTCGGCGGCGAAGCCGATATTGTAATAATGCTTGCGGATCAGGCGGTCGCCTTGCGGGTGCAGCGAACTGTTGAACTCCCAGTGGGTTTTCAGCGCGCGGACGCAGGCGATAATCATGAAGGTGAGCAGCGTCACCCGGTAGCCTTGCGGCTTGGCTTCGGCGTCGAGTTCGCGGCGGAAGGCGTCCAGGCTGGTGATGTCGGCCTCTTCGTGGTGGGTGACGTGCGGGACGTTGAGCCAGGAGCGGTGCAGGGCGGGGCCGGAAATCTTCTTGATCCGGCTCATCTCGACCTCTTCCACGGGGCCGAATTTCGAGAAGTCTATGACAGGGACCGGCGGAATGCCGCCGCCGCCGAGCGCGAGAGCGGTCGAACCTTTCGACTGCTGCGTCTTGAAGGCCGCGGTCACGTCCTCGCGCAGGATGCGGCCCTTGCGGCCGGTGCCCCTGACGCTGCCGAGATCGACGCCGAGCTGGCGGGCGAAGGCGCGCACGGAGGGCGAGGCGTAGGCCGCATGGGCGCCGTTGGCGGGCTGCGGGGCAGGCGTGCTCACGGCGACAGCTTTCGACTCCGTCGCCGCGGGGTCCTTTGCGGGCGCTGACGTTTGCGGCGGTTTGTCCGCCTTGGCCTTATCCGGCTGGCTTCCGCCATTGGCGCCGGCCGCTGCGGCGTCCGCTTCGAGCAGCAGGATCAGCGAACCTTGCGAAACCTTGTCGCCCTCGCGGACGCGGATTTCCTTGACCGTGCCGGCCTGCGGGCTCGGCACCTCCATCGTCGCCTTGTCGCTTTCCAGCTCGATCAGCGGGTCCTCCTTGGCGACGGAGTCTCCGGTTGTAACCAGTACGGAAATGACCGGAACATCGGAAAAATCACCGATGTCGGGAACCTTGACCTCAACGATGCCCATGTCTCGTTTCCTTTTCCCTGCTTCTTGGGCCTCAGGCGAGGCGCGGATTGGGTTTGGCGCCGTCGATCTCGTAGCGGTCGAGCGCTTCGGCCATCATCTGGCGGTCGATGGTCCCCTGCTGGAACAGCTCGGCCATTGCGGCGGCGGCGATGTGGTTGGCGTCGACCTCGAAGAACCGGCGCAGATTGGCGCGGCTGTCGGAGCGGCCGAAGCCGTCCGTGCCGAGGACTGTGTAGGGCTGCTTGACGAAAGGCCGGATCTGTTCGGCATAGTTCTTGATATAATCGGTTGCAGCCACGATCGGCCCCTGCGCGCCGGAGAGCGTCTCGGTGACATAAGGCACACGCGCCTTCTCCAGCGGGTTGAGCCGGTTCCAGCGCAGGCAGTCCTGCCCCTCGCGCGCAAGTTCGTTGAAGGATGTCGCCGACCAGATGTCGACCGTGACGTCGAAATCCTTCTGTAGCATGTCCGCGGCCCGGATCGCCTGCATCAGGATCGTGCCCGACCCGATCAGGTTCACATGGCGGTCGCCGGGCATCTCCGCCTTGCGCAGACGGTAGAGCCCGCGGATGATGCCGTCCTCCACGCCCTCGGGCAGCGCCGGATGGCTGTAGTTTTCGTTCATCAGCGTGATGTAGAAATACACGTCCTCGCGGTCGGCGAACATGCGCTTCAGGCCGTGATGCACGATGACGGCGACCTCGTAGCCGAAGGTCGGATCGTAGCTGATGCAGTTCGGCACCGTCGAGGCCAGCACATGGCTGTGGCCGTCCTGATGCTGGAGTCCTTCGCCGTTGAGCGTCGTCCGGCCCGCCGTGCCGCCGAGGAGGAAGCCGCGGGTGCGGCAGTCTCCCGCCGCCCAGGCGAGATCTCCGACGCGCTGGAAGCCGAACATCGAATAGAAAATGTAGAACGGGATCATCGGAACGCCGTGCACGGAATAGGCGGTCCCGGCGGCGATCCAGTCGGCCATGCCGCCAGCCTCGTTGATGCCTTCCTGAAGCACCTGCCCGTCCCTGGACTCCTTGTAATACATGAGCTGGTCGGCGTCTTCCGGCGTATAGAGCTGGCCGGCTGGATTGTAGATGCCGAGTTGGCGGAACATGCCCTCCATCCCGAAGGTGCGGCTTTCGTCGGGCACGATCGGCACGACATGCCTGCCGATATTCTTGTCGCGGCACAGAATGTTCAGAATGCGGACGAACGCCATCGTCGTCGAGATTTCGCGGTCGCCGGTGCTCTTAAGGACCGGCTCGAAGGCGTCGAGCCCGGGGACTTTGAGCGCCGGCGCATCCCGCCAGTGGCGCACCGGGAAGGGGCCGCCGAGCGCTTCGCGCCGCGCCTTCAGATAGTCGAACTGGTCTTTGGTCAACTCCAGGAACGGCGCGTCGTCGACGTCCTCGTCGGAGATCGGGATTTCGAAGCGGTCGCGGAAGGCGCGCAGGTGCTCCGCCGCCATCTTCTTCTGCTGGTGGGTGATGTTCTGCCCCTCGCCGGCGTCGCCCATCCCGTAGCCCTTGACGGTCTTGGCGAGGATGATGGTCGGCTGGCCTTTCGTCGCGCAGGCGGCCGCATAGGCGGCGTAAACCTTTTCCGGATCGTGCCCGCCCCGGCGCAGCGCCCAGATCTCGGCGTCGGTCCAGTCCTTCACCATTTCCGCAGTCTCGGGATATTTGCCGAAGAAGTGCTCGCGGATATAGGCGCCGCTCTTGGCCTTGAAGGTCTGGTAATCGCCGTCGACCGTTTCGTCCATGAGCTGGCGCAGCCGGCCGGTCTTGTCGTTGTCGAGGAGTTCGTCCCAGGTGCGCGCCCAGATCAGCTTGATGACGTTCCAGCCCGAGCCGCGGAATTCGCCTTCCAGCTCCTGGATGATCTTGCCGTTGCCGCGCACAGGGCCGTCGAGGCGCTGCAGGTTGCAGTTGACCACGAAAATCAGGTTGTCCAGCTTTTCGCGCGAAGCGAGCGAGATCGCCCCGAGGCTTTCCGGCTCGCCCATCTCGCCGTCGCCTAGGAACGCCCAGACCTTGCGGTCGTCCA
>CAYOUE010000221.1:0-4269 GCA_964407075.1 uncultured Hyphomicrobiaceae bacterium | reverse complement strand
CGAGGCCCCGCAGATTCCGCAGGCGCGCGGTGTGACGACGAGACCGGCCTGCGGATCCTTGTTCTTCAGGATGACCTCGAAGCCGCGGAACAGTTCCGCCTGCGTCCAGGCGTCGACGACGACGCCGTCCTTGATATCGACCCGGACATCGAGATCGCCCTCGACGCGGCCGACCGGCGAAATGTCCAGGGTTTGTATGGCAGAAGAACCAAACATGACGGGTTTCCTTCCCTTGAATCCTTATTGTCTCGTCGTCAGACGACGAAAATATCCTGCTCGGCCCACGCGGGCGATGCGGCCTTGGAGGCGGCGGTCAGCTTGACGTAGCCGGCCTTGTCCACGCCTGCGGGGAGATCCTTCGGAACGCCCATGACGGTCTGCGTCTTGAAGACGGTGCCCGGCTCCAGGTCGAAGAACGGGAATTCCGGTTCCGTGCAGCCGAGGCAAGGCATTCCGGCGCGCGTCTTGGAGGATTGCCGGTTCCAGAGAATGCGGTTGCAGGGGCTGTGGGTCATGGGGCCGCGGCAACCGAGGTCATAAAAGAGGCATCCCTTGCGCTGGCCGAATTCGGTCGCCGAAACCTTGTAGGCGAAATGCATGTTCCGGGTGCAGCCGGTCTGCGTGAAGCTGGTGAAGAAGGTTTTCGGGCGCTGGAGATCGTCGAGGGCAAGATCGCCGCCGCGGCCGGAGGCAACCGCCACGAGGATCTGCGTTACCCAGTCCGGATGAGCCGGGCAGCCGGGGATGTTGATGACCGGCAGACCGGTCCTGGACTTGAAGCCCTGGCCGAGGAAGCCGCCATGCTGGCGCTTGAGGAATTGAAGGCCGGTGGAGTCGGACGGGTTCGGTGCGGTCGCCGGGATGCCGCCCCATGTCGCGCAGTCGCCGATGGCGACGACGAATTGCGCGGCGTTCGAGAGATCCTGGACCCAGTCCTTCATGGCGCGTCCGGCGAAGCGGTTCCATTGGCCGGTGCCGTTCGGGGCCTGCACAACGGTGCCTTCGAACACGAAGATGTCGAGCGGCATCTCGCCGGAGACCAGCTTGTTGAGCATGGCCTTGAGATTGTCGCCAAGCT
This sequence comes from uncultured Hyphomicrobiaceae bacterium, assembly GCA_964407075.1. Classification (GTDB taxonomy): domain Bacteria; phylum Pseudomonadota; class Alphaproteobacteria; order Rhizobiales; family Rhodomicrobiaceae; genus JAHQVI01. The sequence continues at coordinate 3,191 of CAYOUE010000221.1, read as the reverse complement.
CCATGCCGAGCGAGGGATGCCACAGCACGTTGATGCCGAAATCGGTCACGAGATCGCAGGCGCTCGGCTCCTCGGCGTTCAGGAACGACATCGTGTTGCCGGAACAGGCTCCGCCCTGGAGCCACAAAAGGTTCGCCATGTTTTCCTCCCACAGCTTGTTCGCGCGCCGTGCGGGCCGCTTGTCACATATCGTGTGCAAGCCTCGTGCCAAAGTTACAGGAAGGGAAAAAAGCGCTGTTTTACAAGGGCTTGGTAAGCATCCGATTGAAAAGGCGCAGTTTATCGGGGAGTATCTGCAAACTTAGTTTCATTGACAATTGTCAATCAACTTTACGCTGTTGTATGCAGGTTCAACCGTTGCGGTTGCCGCAGACGGGACACTCCGCTTCGAGCAGCGTGCCGAACCAGATGCCTTTGCATCTGGAGCACCAGTGCCCTGTCGTCTGCTCCCTGAGCGCGCCGAGCGATGCGGCGAGCTTGCTGGAGCCGAGATCCCTGAACGGCTCGCGCGCTCCCGGCGGGCGCACGCGCGCCTGCGGGAAGCTGACGACGCCGTCCATGGTTTCCGGTGGGCCGGCCTTCTTGCCGTTTTCGTCTGTCATGTCCGTCGGTCAAGCCGCAGGCTCGATCCCATAGCGTCTGATCTTGTTGGCGAGGCCCACGCGGGAAAGCCCCAACTCGCGCGCAGCCTCGCTCTGGTTCCAACGATGACGCTTCAGCGATGCCTTGACAAGCTCCTCTTCGAGCGACTCGACCTTCTCCTTGAGCGTATTGCCTTCGAGACCGATGGCGATCCTCTGGGTATTCTGCGAGCGCGGGCGTGCTGCGGCGATCTCCGGGGAGAGGTATTTCGTGGTGAGGAAGCCGCCGTCCTCGGTCATGGCGACCATGCGCCGGATCTCGTTTTCGAGTTCGCGCACATTGCCCGGAAAGGAGTAATGCGAGAGGCTTTCGAGCAGGTCCGAAGCTATGCCCAGAATGCGCCGGCCCATCGTCTGTCCGCTATTCTTGGCGAAGAATTCCGCCAGCGCAGGGATGTCCGCCGGACGTTCGCGCAGCGGCGGCACGTCGAGTTGAAAGCCCTTGAGGCGGAAATAGAGGTCCTGCCGGAACTTGCCCTTTGCGACCAGATCCTTGAGCGGCTTGTTGCTGGCCGCGATGATCCGCACTTCGCAGGTCGAGACCTTGTCTGAGCCGAGCGGCTTGACCTCGCCGTTCTGCAGGAAGCGCAGCAGGCTGATCTGGAAGGACGGCGACACGTCGGATATTTCATCGAGGAAGACCGTGCCCCCGTCGGCGGCGCGGAACAGGCCGAGCCTGTCTCCAGCCGCACCGGTGAACGCCCCGCGCACATGACCGAACATTTCCGACTGCAGAAGCTCGTCGGGCACGCCGCCGCAATTCTGCACCATCAGCGGACTGTGGGCGCGCTTGGAGTTGTAATGGATCGCACGCGCGATCAGCTCCTTGCCGGTGCCGGTTTCGCCCTGGATCAGGATCGGCAACTCGGTCGGCGCCGCCTGCCGCGCCAGTTCGCACAATTCGGCCATCGACTCGCTTGCGAAGACGAGCTTCTCGAACTGCCGCCACTGAATGCTGGTCCGCGCTGCGCCCTCGTCGCTCAGGAGGGGCGAGTCCTCGTGGAATTTGAGCTCCCGGCTGAGCAGCCGATGGCGCCGGGCCAGTTCGCGCGCTTCAAGCGCCCGCTTGACGACGAGGCTGATCTGCTCGATGTCGAGCGGCTTGCGTATATATTGATAGATAGCGGCCTGCTCGACGATGTCGTACATGCCGCCCGGCGAGACTGCATCGCGCACCAGAATGCGAATGACGTAAGGGTCGATGATCCTGAACTGGCGGAGAAGCGAAACGCCGTCTGCGCCGTCGATGCGCTCCTCGCACAGCACGAGGTCGATATGCGCCTCCCGCGCGATCTCCACGGCGCTTTTGGCCGTAAGGGAGGTGAGAACGCGGTATTCATGTTCGCCGGTCAATTCGTCGATCACGCTGGTCCATTCACTCAACTGTGATGAGACCAGAAGAATTGTACCGTTCTCGTTCATTGTGCCGCAAACAGCTTATCAATCTGCATATTTACTTATCATGGCGATGTTGGATTGGCAATGCGCATCGGAACGGCTAGTGCATCGACGCATTCATTCGCGACACCTGGACGCGAGTCCGCAAGCGAATGAATGCGTCAAAAGATGAACTGGCCACTTATTGATTCTATTGTAGTTTGCGACGCATATACTTGATTTGAGAGCCTGCCGCGAATGTGAATCAAGTGTCTGCGCCACTGCACTAGCCCGGACAGCGGCCTTGCCTTCCGTCGCTTTCGCAGAGATGCAGGCCGCTCAGACCTTCCAGAATACGAAGCCGAACCAGAGAATTACGAGAGGAATCATGCCCCAGAGCGGGGTTCCCATCAGGCCAAGCCACCCGAGGAAGATATAGGCGGAGCCCAGCAGGCTGAGAAAGAGCCGGTCGCCGCGCGTCGTCGTCAGGCCGAGGATGCCGTCACGCGGATTGCCGCCGGGATTGCGCATTTCGAGAAATCCCATGAACGCGATGCTGGCGAAGACGAAGATGAACAGCGCCGCCGTCTGCCAGGTCCAGGCCATCCATTCCAGTGTCATGTAGCCCTCCTGCGCCTCCCTGCTTACACGCGCCCGAGCGCGAAGCCCTTGGCGATATAATTGCGCACGAAATAGATCACGATTGCGCCGGGGATGATCGTCAGGCATCCCGCCGCCGCAAGCAGGCCGAGTTCATAGCCCGAGGTCGAGGCGGTCCGCGTCATCGTCGCCGCGATCGGTTTCGCCGCCACCGCCGTCAGCGTCTTGGCGAGCAGCAGTTCGACCCATGAGAACATGAAGCAGAAGAAGGCCGCCACCCCGACGCCGGAGGCGATGTTCGGCATGAAGATGCGGAAAAAGAAGCGCGGAAACGAATAGCCGTCCACATAGGCGGTTTCGTCAAGCTCGCGCGGCACGCTGGACATGAAGCCTTCAAGGATCCACACGGCGAGCGGGATGTTGAACAGGCAATGCGCGAGCGCGACCGCGATATGCGTATCGAACAGGTTCACCGCCGAGTAGAGTTGGAAGAACGGCAGGGCGAAGACGGCGGGCGGCGCCATGCGGTTCGTCAGCAGCCAGAAGAACAGATGCTTGTCGCCGAGAAATCGG
>CAYOUE010000220.1:325-4389 GCA_964407075.1 uncultured Hyphomicrobiaceae bacterium | reverse complement strand
GCCGCCTCCAGCAGGTCCTCCGCCGACATCGGCGTCTTGCGCCCATCCTTGCGGGCGAAGAGCGAGGCAACGCCGTGTGACAGAGCCCAGACGTGAAGCGCCATCATGAGCGCAGGCGGACGCCGGCCTTCCGGCAGGGTCGCGCAAAGTGTCTCCGAGGCGCGGCGCAGGATCTCGAAGGCATGATCCGCGGCCATGCGTAATTCGGGAGTCGTTGCCGCCGGGACGCCGGCCTCGAACATCGCCGCGTAAAGAGCCGGCTCCTCACGCGCGAAGGCGAGATAGGCGCGGCCCAGATTTTCGAAAGCGCGCATCGGGTTCGCCCGCCGTTCCAGGCGTCTTCAAGCCGTTTCGCGAACATCTCGAAACCCAAGCGCGCAACGTCGGCGATCAGCGCCTCACGGTCGCGGAAATGACGGTATGGCGCAGCGGGGCTGACGCCAGCTAGGCGCGCGGCGTCCGCAATTGTGAAGCCGGCCGGGCCTTTTTCAGCGATCAGTTCAAGCGCGCCCGCAATCAGCGCCTCGCGCAGATTGCCGTGGTGATAGCCGCGTTTTCGGGGCGGATCGGAATCGTCGTGAGATGAGCTCATGTTATGGAGATTTACATGACTCACCACAAAGCCGCACGCTTCTTCTTCGCATGGCGCGGGAAGCTGGCATCCGTCCTAAACGAAATGTGAATTCACACAATTGCGCTGAATTCATGCCTGATTCTTATTTCTGATGCGAAGAAAGTGCGTATAACCGTCTGCGAAAACAGAAAATTCACACCCGGAGAAAAATACTGCCGCCTATCAGGTTCAGTTTTTGCGCTTGACCGCGCTTCTCTGCTACTAACAAAACGTAAAGACACCGTTCAGCTTGACGTCCATAAATTGGCGGATCGGGGGTTCCGGCTGGCAGTGAAACGGATTGCGTGGCGCTCTCTGATGGAGAGTGCGCCGGGCGGCCGTGTTTTTGCTTGCCTTACCGCAGGGCCAAAACCGGCGCGAGACGTAAAGGAGTTCGCCTATGGCGGTTGCGAGAACGAGACCGGGCTTCTCATGGATGTGGTTTCTGCTGCTGTCCGGCCTCAGCATCCTGTCCTGGATTTCGACCTATACCGGCATCATGGAGCTGATCGCGGCTTCCACAGGACAGATCGGCCTGCTGCCGCAGATCGCCGTCGGCTTTGCGGTCTTCATGCTCCAGCTCATGATCCTTTATGTGCTGGACTCGATGTTTTCCGGCTCCATGCGCTGGTGGCTCTGGCTGCCCTATATTCTCGGCTACATCGTACTCTTCCTGATCTCCGTCGGCTTCGCCTTCGGTTTCTACTGGAAATATCTGGAAGCCGGCAGCGTGACGACAGCCTCGGCTGAAGCGTCCCTGCGCGATGTCCAGCAAACGCTCGAACTCGGCACCACCCGCCTGTCGCAGATGCAGACGACCTTCACGACGCTTGCGCAGATCTCGGCAGAAAAGGCGGAGCGCGAGCGCACAGTCGGACGCACATGCCCCGGAAGCCCGCCCGGCGACGGTCCCAGACGGCGTCTGCGCGATGCTGACGCGGAACGCTTCCTGTTTGCAAGCCAGTTCATAGATTCCCGCATAGCCGACGTCAGAACCGATATCGAGAGCCTTAACGACGATCTTCGCAAGCTGCGCACGAACGATCCTTCGACGATCGATTCCGCGACCGGCTCCCGCCGGGAATATATCAGCGGGCTGAACCGCCGCCTTTCATCCGTCGCGACGCGTTTCAACGCGCTGAGAACCGACCCGCAACTGCTGCAGCTCCGCGACGAATTCCAGGAGCGCGCGGCGCAGAGCCAGTTCCCGGACGGGCGCGGCGGAACCTTCGTCTGTCCGGACCCGCAGTTGCAGACCGCCATCAACGGAGTTGTGCGCGCGGTCAATGAAATGCCGGTGCTCGATCCGCCTGTGCTGCGCGTTTATGAAGGCTCCGAAGCCGTCATCGAGGCGTTCAGCCGCCTGACCGAAAGCAGCCTGAACACGGCCGACCGGATCGGCGCTTCGATCCAGAACGGCTTCGCCATGATGGGGCTGGCGTCTCCGGCTGCCGAAGTACAACCCGCACCGGAAGGGCTAACGGACCGCGACCTCATCCCGCTACTGATTGCGATCTTCGTGGACATCTGCATTCTGCTCGTTTCCATCAACCGGCCGTTCGGTCCGTTCTTCGAACTTTCGCGGAGCATGGACGCAGCACGCCGCGGCGCGATGAACGATTATCTGGAGACTTTCTACAAGGTCTTCCAGGATCAGTTCGATCCCTCGAAACGTCCCAGCGCCACGGAGGTCATCGCCCCAATCCAGGACGTCGTCTTCGACCACAAGGGCAAATATTACGCGGCAGTGCCGCTCGACTTCCGCGAGGAGGATTACATGAAGTGGCTCGAAAGGCGCAAAGGTCCGGGAGCGGCGCAGGCGATCTTCCGGGCGACGTCCGACAAGCCGCTCGAAGAATCGCGCTACATCACCAGCGTGTTCGCAACGCTTGAGGGCAGCGGCTTCGTCGTACTGATCGATGCCGCCGACGACGGGCTGGACTTTGCGCTTATCAAGCAGAAGCTCGACCAGCAGGGTAGCGTCTATGCACAGGCCGACGCCTTCCGGCTCTACCGCTTCCGCGACAGGGCTTGGGCGCAGATCCTCATCCAGTCGGTGGCTAGCGGCGCCATGCATAGCGAGAAGCTGGCCCGCGAACGGGCAAAGTCCGGCGAAGGCTGGGAGAAGCCGCGCATCGAAGCGCCGAAGGATGACGGCACCTATCGCGGCATGGTGCAGGCGGTGCCAGACGATCCGCAGAAGCGCATCACGGAGGATGTCAGCAGCCGCGAGGCGCTAGTGGACCAGAGGGCTGGTCACGACGACGATCCGGATCCCGATCACTATAATGATGCGTCCAGATTCGCTCGCGACAAGGATCGCGAGCCGCGCGGGTAGTACAAGAAAGGGTTCAAACGGATCTGAAGGCATCCGCATTTCGTATAGCGAGCGATGCGGCTGAACAGCACAATGGCTCCGGGCAGGGAGCCTTCCCATTCAGGACGCCACGCTTCAGGCCACCAGCGCGCCGTGACAATGCTTGTATTTCTTGCCCGAGCCGCACGGGCAGGAAGCATTGCGCGGCACCTTGCCCCATGTATCGGGATTATCCGGATCGACGACAGCCGCCTTGCTTCGGCTGCGCAGCGGGGTCACTCCGCCATTTGAGCCGTTGCCACGCTTTCTGGGCCGGCCGTCCGGAGCCGCCTCGCCCGGATCGGCGAGCTTGTCCTCGCCGGTTTCGGGATCGATATGGGAGGCGTGCATTTCCGGAAGCTCCTCAGGCTCCATTTCAAACGGCTCGTTCGGACGCAGCTGGATCTTCATGAGCTGCTCGGTTACGGCCATACGCAGACGTCCCAGCAGGCTTTCGAAGAGAATGAAACCTTCGCGCTTGTACTCGTTGAGCGGATCGCGCTGGCCGTAGCCGCGCAGTCCGACGGCCTGACGCAGCAGTTCGAGCGTGACAAGATGCTCGCGCCAGAGGTGATCCAGCGTCTGGAGAAGCACGGCCTTTTCGATCTGGCGCATGAGATCGGGACCGACTTCTGAGACTTTCCGCGCAGCTGCGGCGTCAACCTTTTCAGTTATCCGCTGGAGGATTTCCTGGTCGGCGATGCCTTCTTCCTTCGCCCATTCGACGATAGGAAGATCAAGGTCGAAAATGCCCTTGACGGCTTCCTGAAGCTCCTCCGTCTCCCATTGCTCGGCATAAGCGTTCGGCGGGATATGCCTCGTGACGAGCTGCTCAATCGTGTCGTGCCGCATCTCGCGCACGGTGTCGCTCAGATCGTCCTCGTGCATGAGTTCGATGCGTTGCTCGAAGATCACCTTGCGCTGATCGTTCATGACGTCGTCGAACTTCAGCACCTGCTTGCGGGATTCGAAGTTGCGAGCTTCGACCTTCTGCTGGGCTTTTTCGAGGGCGCGGTTGATCCACGGATGAATGATCGCTTCGCCTTCTTCGAGGCCAAGGCGGCGGAGCATGGAGTCCATCCGCTCGGAACCGAA
>CAYOUE010000220.1:0-315 GCA_964407075.1 uncultured Hyphomicrobiaceae bacterium | reverse complement strand
ATGCGCATCAGATCGTCTTCCAGCGAGAGGAAGAATTTGCTCGCGCCCGGATCGCCCTGGCGGCCGGAGCGGCCGCGGAGCTGGTTGTCGATGCGGCGGGATTCGTGGCGCTCGGTGGCGACGACGTATAGCCCGCCGGCTTTGAGGGCCTTGTCCTTCTTACCCTCGATGTCGGCCTTGAATTCTGCGGATCTTGCGGCGATTTCCTCGTCGCCGGGAGTCTTGCCTTGCGCCTCTATCTCGGCGAGCCAGCTTTTCAGGCGCATCTCGAAATTGCCGCCGAGCTGGATGTCCGTGCCGCGGCCGGCCATGTTG
>CAYOUE010000219.1:875-4425 GCA_964407075.1 uncultured Hyphomicrobiaceae bacterium | reverse complement strand
AGGGCATTCCTCACCATCCGGCGCAAAAGCTGGCGGCCGGAAGCTGAAGAAAGGTCATAATAAAAGGAAATTGGCTCCCCGGGCCGGATTCGAACCAGCGACCAATCGGTTAACAGCCGATTGCTCTACCACTGAGCTACCGGGGAAGAGACTGTCTCAGACAGTCTGATGCAGGATATAGCAAAACAACAGGCGCACTTCCACCCCTAATGCACGGCCCGCTGGCGCGCCGAGGCGGTCCGGCAGCTCCGGCTGCGACCCGCCGCACATGCGCGGCGCGCGCAAATCATGATAGATTCGCCCCTATCGCTGAAACGGGCCTCGACAGATGACGCAACTCCGGACATTGCGCGACGCCATTCGCGCCTCCTGCCTTGCCGGTGAAGACCGGGTGCTTGACGCGCTCCGCGCGGGCTTCGAGCCTGCGCCCGGGGCGCGCCTTGCCGCGCAGGAGCGGGCGATCGCGCTCGTCAGAACCATCCGCGAAAGCGGCAGGCCGGAACTGATGGAGATCTTCGTCGCCGAATATGGCCTCTCCAGCGAGGAAGGCGTGGCGCTGATGTGCCTGGCCGAGGCGCTGCTGCGCGTGCCCGACCCGGAGACCATCGACGCGCTCATCACCGACAAGATCGCCCCGTCGGAATGGGGCAGGCATATGGGCCGATCCTCGTCCTCGCTGGTCAACGCTTCGACCTGGGCGCTGATGCTGACGGGAAAGGTGCTCAAGGACAGCGGGGAGGCCGGGATCGCCTCCGTGCTGCACAGCCTCGTCAAGCGGCTCGGCGAGCCGGTGATCCGCACCGCCGTTCAACGCGCGGTCAAGGTGCTTGGCGCGCAGTTCGTGCTGGGCGAGACGATCTCGGACGCAATGTCCCGCGCGCAGGCCAAGGAGCGGGAAGGATTCACCTATTCCTACGATATGCTTGGCGAGGCGGCGCTGACCGCCCGCGACGCGCAGCATTATTTCGACTCCTACGCCGCATCCATCGCAGCCCTGGCTTCCGCGGCGGCGTCGGACGCCATCGCGGACAATCCCGGCATCTCGATCAAGCTGTCCGCGCTGCATCCGCGCTACGAACTGACCCAGCGCCGGCGCGCCCTGCCCGAGCTGACCGAACGCGCGCTTCTGCTGGCGCGGCAGGCCAGAGCGGCCGGCATCGGCCTGAACATAGACGCGGAGGAAGCGGCGCGGCTCGACCTTTCGCTCGACATCGTCGAGGGCGTGCTGCGCGACCCTTCGCTCGCGGGATGGGACGGTTTCGGCGTCGTGGTACAGGCTTACGGCAAGCGCGCCGCGCCGGTCATCGACTGGCTTCATGCGCTCGCCGCCGAGGTGGACCGGACCATCATGGTCCGCCTGGTGAAAGGCGCTTACTGGGACACCGAGATCAAGCTGGCGCAGGTGGAGGGCATAGCCGGTTTCCCGGTCTTCACCCGCAAGGCCGCGACCGACGCCGCCTATATCTGCTGCGCGGCAAGGCTGCTCGCCATGCGCGGCCGGATCTATCCGCAGTTCGCCACGCATAACGCACACACCGCCGCGACAATCCTGGAACTGGCGGGCGGCGACCGGCAGGGTTTCGAATTCCAGCGGCTTCACGGCATGGGCGAGGCGCTGCACGACCTGCTCGTGAAGGAGGAAGGCGCGCGCTGCCGCATCTACGCCCCCGTCGGCGCGCATCGAGACCTGCTCGCCTATCTGGTTCGCCGGCTTCTGGAGAACGGCGCGAACAGCTCCTTCGTCAACCAGATCGTCAACGAGGCCGTGCCGCCCGAGGTTATCGCCGCCGATCCTTTCGAGGCGCTCGCGCGCAAGCCTTCAGGGCGCAACAGGGCCATCCGCCTGCCTCCCGATCTGTTCGGCGAGGACCGTCGCAATTCGCGCGGCTTCGACCTTCAGAATCCGGACGATATGGACGAAATCGAAAAGGCCCGCGCGCCTTACAGGGATCATCGGTGGACGGCGGCGCCGCTTCTGGCCGTGGACGCCGAAGGCGGCGAGAGCCACGCCGTCGTCAATCCGGCCAGACCGGAGGACATTGCCGGCCGCGTCACGCTCGCCTCGCAAGCCGATGTTGAGCGGGCGCTTTCGGATGCGCGGAGCTGGTCCTCCCCTCCGGAAGAACGCGCGGCGGTTCTGCGCCGGGCCTCCGATCTCTACGAAGCGCATTACGGCGAATTCTTCGCCCTGTTCTGCCGCGAGGCGGGCAAGACGCCGGATGACGCCATCGCCGAGTTGCGCGAGGCGGTCGATTTTCTGCGATATTACGCAAACGAAGGCGAACGGCTCGGCAGCCTGCCGCCGCGGGGTGTATTCGCCTGTATCTCGCCGTGGAATTTCCCGCTGGCGATCTTTACCGGCCAGATCGCGGCGGCGCTGGCTGCAGGCAACGGCGTGCTGGCGAAGCCCGCCGAGGCGACCGCGCTGACGGCGAGCCTGGGCGTCAGGCTGCTGCATGAGTCGGGCGTCCCGCGCGAGGCGCTGCAATTCCTGCCCGGCCACGGCAGTATCGTCGGGGCGCGGATCACCTCCGATCCCCGCATCGCCGGCGTGTGCTTTACCGGCTCGACGGCGACCGCGCAGCGCATCAACCGCGCACTGGCGGGCGGGGCAGAACCCCAGGCGGCGCTGATCGCGGAGACCGGCGGCCTCAACGCGATGCTAGTGGACAGCACCGCGCTTGCCGAGCAGGCGATCCGCGACATTCTCGACAGCGCCTTCCGCTCCGCCGGGCAGCGTTGCTCGGCGCTGCGCGTTCTTTATCTGCAGAAGGACATCGAGGCGCCGTTCCTGGACATGCTCCATGGCGCGATGGACGAACTTGTCATTGGCGATCCGTGGGACGCCGCAACCGATGTGGGGCCGGTCATCGACAGCGCGGCGCAAGAGAAAATCACATTACATGTCGAGAACGCCCGCGCCGCCGGCCGCCTCCTGAAGCAGCTTGCCGCGCCTGCCGAAGGCAGCTTCATCGGCCCGGCTGTAATCCGGGTCGGCAGCATCGCCGACCTTGAAGAAGAGATCTTCGGCCCGGTGCTGCATGTCGTCTCCTTCGCATCCGGCGAACTCGACCGCGTGATCGAGGCCATCAACGCCGCCGGCTACGGCCTGACCTTCGGTATGCACACCCGCATCGACCGGCGCGTGCAGCAGGCCGTGAAGCGGTTGCGGGTCGGCAACATCTACATCAACCGCAACCAGATCGGCGCGATCGTCGGCTCGCAGCCCTTCGGCGGCGAGGGACTGTCCGGCACGGGACCAAAGGCCGGCGGCCCCTATTATGTCGCGCGCTTCAAGCGTCCGGAGCATATATCGCATCAGGGTGCGGACAGCCCGCCCGCCGATCCCGCCGCCGTGCAGGACATGCTCGACGGCCTTGCCGCCTCCCTGTACGTGAAAACGCCGCCCGGCGCCCTCGAAACGCTCGACATGCCCGGTCCGACGGGTGAATCCAACCGGCTGTCCCTCTATGGCCGCGGCGTCATCCTCTGCCTCGGCCCGACGCCGGAAGCCGCAGCGGAACAGGCGCGCATCGCGCGGGAAAACGGC
>CAYOUE010000219.1:0-865 GCA_964407075.1 uncultured Hyphomicrobiaceae bacterium | reverse complement strand
GCCCACCAGGCCGGGCGGGAAGCCGCTGATCGCGGTCCCCGGAGCATCGGGCGCGAACGCTGTGCCGGGCTTTCTGGAGCGCAGGTACCTGACCTCGCTGGAAGGCTTCGCTGCAGTCGCGCTCTGGAGCGTGGAGGAGGATCTGCGCGCCGCGCGCCTTGCGCTCGCCGAACGGGCGGGACCGATCGTTCCGCTTTGCTGCGAGGCGGACCTGGCGGCGCGCTGCCGGGTCGAGCGCCATGTCTGCGTCGACACCACGGCGGCAGGCGGCAACGCCAGCCTGCTTTCGGCCGCGGAATAAGGCTGGGACGGACGCAGAATCGCGAGGCGGATCACGTTCGCGGAAGCGGGCCGTCCCGCCAGTGCGCGCCTGGATCGCATACAACCGCTCTTTGTGAATAGGTCAACTTCTGATAAGTATTAACCCCGATCGGCGCGGTTTTCCGTCTGCGCTGGGTATAAAAATCCGGTAAAATACCGCTCCGAGAGGCCCGCTTCATGCCATCTGCGACACCGACCGTCATCGTTACCCGCAAGCTGCCGCAGCCTGTGGAGAGCCGCATGGCCGAACTGTTCGGCGCGCGTTTCAACGCTGACGACCGTCCGATGACTCACGGCGAACTGGCGGCGGCGATGCGCGAGGCCGAGGTGCTGGTCCCCACCGTGACCGACCGGATCGACCGGGGCCTCCTGTCGCAGGCCGGCCCGCAACTCAAGCTGATCGCCAATTTCGGAACGGGCGTCGACAATATCGATCTCGACACCGCGCTCGCCAGAGGGATCACCGTGACCAACACGCCCGGCGTGCTGACCGAAGACACCGCCGATATGACGATGGCGCTGATCCTGGCTGTTCCACGGCGGC
>CAYOUE010000218.1:0-4443 GCA_964407075.1 uncultured Hyphomicrobiaceae bacterium | reverse complement strand
CATCCTGATGCGCCGCGGCGCCGATCTCGTCATCATGCCGGTCCGCCACGCAGCGGCGGGCGGATATCTGCTCAAGCTCAGAAACGCGGCGGGAGACCGCGTGTTAAACGCGCCCGATTTCCTGCGGTCCCACGGACTGAATGAAGGAGCGGAGGCGGAACTTGATGCGGTATGGAGCCGCGAACTTGCCGGGCTCGTCGCCCAAAATGCATTCAAAATAGCAAACTAAGTTTACAATATGGAAAAAATGTAGACAGACGATTTCTCGATCGTTAGTCTTATTCCAATTCGAAATAACGAGATCCGTGCCAATTCAAGCATCGGACAGTCAAGGAGATCGCCGTGTTGGCCAGCCGCGCCAGGGTGCAAGTCGACGCCGCTCTTGCCGCCGCCGCTGCCGAATCGGCCTCCCTGCAGGAAAAGGTCGACATGCTCATGGAAATCGCCATGGGCCTTCAGATTCGCCCGAAATCGCCCGACGATCTCCATGCCGCCATCACCCTCTACGAGGAAGCGCTCCGGCTTCTCGGCCCCGAATTCTATCTGGAGCGCGCGCGGATCACGGCCCGCATGGGCACCGCGCTTCAGGCCGTCCCGGACGAGAGCGGCGATTACCTGCTGAAGGCGCGTGACGCCTATGAGGGCGTTCGGAAAGTTCTTATCGACCACGGCGGCGCGGAGGAAGTCGCAGAACTCGAAATGAATCTCGGCCTCGTGCTTCAGTCGCTCGCCGCGCAGGGCCTTGCGCCGATCACCGAAGCGATCAGCGCCTATCAGCGCGCGCTGCGCACCTTCGACGCCAAGGCCCACCCGAAGGAATACGCCATCCTTCAGAACAATCTGGCTACGGCTTTTCTCTCCATTCCGTTTACGGATGAGCGAGCCAAGATGCGCGAGGCGCTCGCCGTGCAGTCCTTCGAGGAAGGCCTCAAGGTGGTCGACATGATCGAGCATCCGAGCGAATACGCCATGCTGCAGAACAATCTCGGCAATGCGCTGCAATATGCCTCGTCGAGCCATGCGGTAGAGAACAACCTGCGCGCGCTCGAAGCCTATGACGAGGCCCTAAAAGTCCGTACACGGACAACGACGCCGCTCGAATACGCCAACACGATCTCGAACAAGGCGAACTGCCTCTGGAACCTGCCCGACGATCCGGAAGCGCCCGAGGCCGGCAATGCCGTCAATCTCGCTGCGGCCCGCGCCCTTTACGAAGAGGCCCAAGCGATCTTCTCCGAACGCGGCGAAGCCGACAAGGCCCGCATCGTGGCTGAAGCGATCCGGCAGATTTCCGCGGAAATGGAAGAGTTGAAGCGCGACACGCGCGCCAACGGGGCGGGATCGAACTAGAGAGAAAATGCAAGCAAGGAACTGAAATGACGCTGGGAACGATACTAGTCGCACTGTTGATCGGAACGCTTGCCTCCATCGCCGGAGGCGCGGTCGGGGGCATCCTTGTCGGCGGCAAGCATCTGGGAACGGAACTTGCCGCGCTGATGGGCGGGTTCTACGGACCGCTTGGCGGCGCGCCGGGCGTCCTTCTCGGCCTGGCGGCGGTCATGGCCGGCGTGCTCGGACCGCTTTTGGCATTGTCATAGGAGGCGGGCCGATGTGGGACATGGCGAAAAATTCCATCACGCTGTTTTTTCAGGGCCGGCTTTTCAAGGATTCATCGAAAGTCTACCGGCAAATCCTGCTTGGCGCAGTCTTTACGGGCATCGTCATGATCCTGGCAACGGCAGTATTGTCCGCTATCGGACTGGCCGGAGAAGCTGTCTGGATCGCCGCCGCCATAGCCGGTTTCCTCGGCGGAATGCTGCAGCCCTATCTTTTCAAAGATCTCAAATACGCCTAGTGGAGAAAGACAGTGAGCGTCGCCGGACAGCGCAAGGAGAGCATCAGCGAACTTGACGCTTTCGTGCGCGACATCGAGCGGCTGGAAGGCGTCTTCGAGGGTTGGGACGAACCCCAGCAAGGCGCGGTGAAGGCCTACCGCGCTTCCATCGAGGCTCTCCACAAGGAAGCGATCCGCCGTCTGATAAAAACGCTGAGCGCCGAGCCTGCAGCGCTAGAAGCCATGAAAGGCGCGCTCGGCGACGAGATCGTTTACGCCGTCCTGCGTCATTTGGAAATCGTCCGGCCGAGCCTTCAGGAGCGGATCGAGACGGCGCTGCAATCGGTGCGCCCCATGCTCGCCTCGCATGGCGGCGATGTCGAACTGGTCTCGGTCGTGCCGCCCGATGCCGCCGAAATCCGTTTCCTCGGCGCGTGCGACGGCTGCCCGGCCTCGATGCTGACTTTCGTTGCGGGCGTCAAGAAGGCCATCGAGGATCATTGCCCGGAGATCACGAACATAAGGCAGGCCAGGGGCTTGATGAACGGCAAGGGCACCGACGCGAATGCGGTGCAGTTCGTCAGCCCGTTCGCCATCGGCCATACAGCCGACTGGCGGCTCGCCACTTCGCTCGACGCCATTCCGGAAGGCGGCGTGCTCCGGCTCGATCTGGACGGCGCGGACATTCTGCTCAGCCGCAACGGGCCGGTCGTGAGCTGCTTCCAGAACGCCTGCGCGCATCTGGGAATGCCGATCCATGAGGGCGGCGTGTCCGAAGGGATCATCACCTGCCCGCATCATTCCTTCGAATATGACCTGCGGTCGGGAGAATGCCTGACTGCGCCGGAGGTGCAGCTCCAGCCGCACGCCGTCAGGGTGATCGGAAACCGCGTCGAAGTGAGGCTGGCGAAATAACATGCGCGTTTCTCTCGCCGCAAAACCCGATACAGCCGCGCGCGGCTTGCTGCCTCCCGCTCCGTCGCGCGCGATGCTGGACCCCCGTGGGCCGGCGGCGATCGCCGGTCATATGGCGTCCGCCGGAGACCTGGCGCAGCCGATCGCGCCCGGCCCCGGCAGCCTGTTCGGCCCACGGGGGGCGGCGCTTGCCTCTGAAGACGGGCCGCTGATCGCCGCCGACACCGGCCATCACCGGCTGCTGATCTGGAACGCGGCGCCGCGCGCCGACGGGCAGCCTGCCGACATCGTAATCGGCCAGCCGGATTTCGAGAGCGAGGGCCGCAATGCCAAGCGCGGCGTCAGCGGCTGGACGCTCAACGTGCCGACAGGCGTCGCTGCCGAGAATGGCGTGCTCGCCGTCGCTGACGCCTGGAATCACCGCGTCCTCATATGGACCTCCATGCCGGCGCGGAACAATCAGCCTGCGGACATCGTACTCGGCCAGGCGGACTTCGAAAGCGGCGAAGCCAATCGCGGGAGCGAGGCGGGAGCGGATACGCTCAACTGGTGTTACGGCGTCGCGCTGATCGGCGGACGGCTGTTCGTCGCCGACACCGGCAACAGGCGGGTGCTGATCTGGGACCGTCTCCCAACGGCGAACGGTCAGCCTGCGGATCGCGTGCTCGGGCAGAAAAGCTTCATCTGCCGGGACGAGAACGCCGGCGCCAGTCCGGGCGCGCTCGGAATGCGCTGGCCGCACGGCGTCGCGCGCATCGGTTCCTCCGTGCTCGTCAGCGATGCGGGCAACAACCGCATCATGGTCTGGAACGGCCTCCCGGATAGCCCGGGCGCGCCTTGCGATTTCATCCTCGGTCAGAAGGATGCAGCGTCTACGGAGCATAATCGCGGGCGCTATCTGCCGGACGCGCGCGCGCTGAACATGCCCTATTCCATTACCACCGCCGGGGACTGGCTTATCGCCGCCGACACTGCCAATTCGCGCCTCGTCGGCTGGTCCGCCGCAGACCTCGAAGCTGACGCCTCCGCGATTGGCCTTGCCGCCCAGCCTGATTTCGAGGCGAAAGGCGACAACCGCTGGCTGCCTCCGGTCCGCGACAGCTTGTGCTGGCCCTACGGCCTGACCGCTTGCGGCGGAACCGCTGTCATTGCGGATTCGGGCAACAACCGCGTTCTGCTTTGGAGGCTCGCCGGATGACCGCCGCAGCCCCCCAAACGACAGATGCCGACATGCTCCAGATCCGCGTGCGCGGCATCGTGCAGGGGGTCGGCTTCCGGCCCACGGTCTGGCGGCTCGCGCGTGAATGCGGGCTGTCGGGGCGCGTCTTCAACGACGGCTCGGGTGTGCTGATCCAGGTCTGCGGCGACAGCGCCGGCCTGCAAACCTTCTGCAACCGGATCATCGCCGACGCGCCGCCACTGTCGCGCATCGACTCCATCGAAGTCGGCGCGCTGAAAGGCGAAGCCATTCCCAGCGGCTTCGTGATCGCGGAAAGCGTGCGCAGCGACGTCCTTACCCGCGTCGCGCCGGACGCAGCCGTCTGCGCGGCCTGCGCCGAGGAAACGCTCAGCCCATTCGAGCGCCGCTACCGCTATCCGTTCACCAACTGCACCCATTGCGGCCCGCGTTTCTCGATCATCGAAGCCATGCCTTACGACCGCGCGCAGACGACCATGCGCGCATTCGATCTGTG